>CAZIYL010000024.1:15485-17523 GCA_964543425.1 uncultured Deferribacteres bacterium | reverse complement strand
TCACCCTGCGGCACCAGTCTACGTCGCTGAAGAAGAGGAAAAAACGCTCGTCCCAGGGACCCACCCGGTCAACAATGGCGCGGGTGGTTAGCAAACACGCACCCTGCGGCTGATCTACCCGGCGAATGCGGTTGTGGGGAAAATAGCCCATCTTCCAGTAATTAAATAACTTGCTCTTGGAAAACAGGCGGCTCATGCCTGTTATCTCAAAAATCACATCCCGGTAACGGGGGAAATGTCGGCAGGAGGGTTGAATCCGCCCGTTGGGGTAAAGGAGCTGCGGAGCAACAATGCCAACGTCCGATTGAACCGCAAGGAGCTCGGCCATTTGTTCGACCGAATTTTTCTTGAGCTGCACGTCGGGATTCAAAAATAAAATCAGATCGCCTGTGGCGTGCCTCAATCCCTGATTAACCGCGTGCGTAAATCCCTTGTTTTTTTTATTTAGTCGAAACAAAATACGGACATGCCTTGCACTTGCATTTCGGGCAAATGTGTGGATAATTTCCAATGTTCCATCGGCAGAATAGTTGTCGATAAGAATAATTTCCAGCGGGCGAAACGACACATTCTCCGTAAGGGAAGCAAGGGTAAAAGGGAGAACGGGTGCGTTGTTGTAAGTGACGATAATTACAGAAAGTTTTGCTGAAAAATCACTCAATTTCCAGCAGCTCCCGGGGAAAATGAGTGAGTAGTTCGCATCCGTCTTTTTGAATGACAATATCGTCTTCGATGCGAACGCCCCCAACATTTGGAATGTAAATTCCGGGTTCAATGGTAATAACAAAGTTTTCTTCCAAAATGCTTTCCGAACCTGCACCCACCCGGGGAAGCGAGTGAACATTTAGTCCCAGACCGTGACCAAGGCTGTGCCCAAAATACTGTCCGAAGCCTTTTTGGTGAATGTACTCGCGGGAAATCTGATCCAGGGCGTGGCAACTGATTCCTGTCCGCGCGGCATCGATGGCCTTTTGCTGAGCATCTTTAACAATCCGGTAAATTCGCTTCATATTTGGCGAGGCCTTTCCCACGGCAACGGTTCGTGTCATGTCGCTTGCGTAGCCCCGGTAAACGGCTCCGAAATCAATCACAACAAAATCACCGTCATCAATCAATTTTTCGGAGGCAATTCCGTGCGGCAGCGCCGACCGCCAGCCGCTGGCGACAATGGGTTCAAATGCATCTCGTTCCGATCCCAAAAGCCGCATTCGGTAACTCAATTCGGCGGCAAATTCAAATTCCTTTTGTCCGGCCTTTAAATGCGGCAGCACGTTTTCCAGCGCTTCGGCAGCCATTTGAGCGGCCTGTTTCAGATTGGAGATTTCGGATTCATCTTTTCGAATGGCGATCAGTTCAACCAGATTTTTAGTGGGTACAAATGTGGTTTGCGGAAAAAGATCGTTTAAATCGGAATAAAAAGAGAAAGAAAGGTGCTCGGCTTCAAAACCGATTTTTTCGCCGGAATCGATCAGTTTTTTTTCTTTCAGCGTGCCGAAAAGAGTGCGAGTACCAATAAAAATCGGGAAATTTCGAACTTCATGGGCGGCCTGATCCAAATAGCGAAAATCGGTTACAAAAGCGACTTGTTTGTTCGAAACGAAAACTATGGCGCTTGAGCCGGTAAATCCCGTAAGATATCGAATATTGATCGGGTTCGTAACCAACAATCCCTGCAAATTTTGTCGGGACAATTTTTGGCGAAGATGGTGTAAGCGCTTCTCAAAATAATCTTCAGGTGATGCCAAATGAATTAATCTCCGCTTTTGGCCTGTTCTTCGGCCAGTTTATCCCTCAGGTATGCGATTTTGTCTTTGTACGTTTGATTGCCGGGGTCTTTTTTCAGCAAAATTTCGTACACGCCGATTGCTTTGGAGTAATGCCCCTGAGCAGCATAAATTTCTCCAAGCGTTGGCGTTACAATGGCTGCCGTCCCCCGCCGCTCCTCAGTGATCTCGTAAACTTCCGACTCCGGTTGAGCGGGAGCGGCTTCGGTTGTTTCTTCTTCCGGAATGGCTGCTTCTTCGGGCTCCGGCGCCTC
>CAZIYL010000024.1:0-15385 GCA_964543425.1 uncultured Deferribacteres bacterium | reverse complement strand
CTCCGGCGCCTCCTCAGGAGATTCCGATGCAGGAGGCTCTTCCTCCGGTGAAACGACGCCCATTTCCGGTTCTTTCTGATTGAGAACTTCCTTTTCTTCCTCCGTGAAAAATGACTGTGATTCTTTCTCACTTTCATCCAGAGATTTTACCCGTTTATGAATGGCTGACGACAAATCTTCTTCCGTCAGTTCTTCACTTGTTCCCGTTTTTTCCGTCAGTACTTCATCTTCAAAGATTTCATCCAAAATGTAATCAAACTCTTCTTTTTCACCTTTTGGAGGCTCTTCCGAGGGGGCAGGTTCGGCCTGTTCGGCTTCTTCGGAAACAGAAATCTCTTCTCCCGGAGCAGGCTCTTCTTCGGGAGGAACAGGTGTTTCCTCAATTTCCTCGGTTTCGCCGAGATGTTCAGCCACCAATTCCGTTAATTCCTGATCGTCCCGCGGGAGTGTCTGGGATTCCGGTTTTTCAGAGCGTATTTCTTCTTCCGTTTCTGTAATGGTCAACGGGGCAGCTTCTTTGCTTTTTGGAATCTTTAATTCTTCCTGAATTTCCTGAAGAAGTGAGCCGGCGCGCTCAAAAAGCGGATCGATGGAAAGAATGGTTTCCAATTCAGTCAGATAATTTTGGGTCCAGCCGCGCGAGCGCGCAATTTGAGCCAGGTAGTATCGGGCACCAAGATGTTTCGGATCGTAGAGCAGCACCTTTTTAAGCTCCCCTTCTGCCCGATCCAGTTCTTCGATGGCAAGCAAAGTCTTTGCGTAGACAAAATGGCCGTTTACGTAATGAGGATGCTTTTTAAGGCCATCTTCGCAGATTTGAACCGCGCGGTATGCATCATCATTTTCCAGATAATGATCGGCAACACGGGCAAAAATATAGAAATCGGGGTTTTCGTGAAGGATTTCCTGAAGCCGTTCCAATTCTTCAATGCCAGACATTTGAGAATCTCCTTATTATCCGATAAAAAGGTTTTTCAAACTGCAATGCCTGTCCCATTGGCAGTCCATTTTTTATTTTGGAACAAATGGAAATAAATTCCATTGCCGGGACAAGTTCATTTTTAAAAGGAATAAATCACCATCTAACAAATTAAAAAACAAAATGTTCAATCTAATTTAAAAAAAACGACCAAATTTCGCAACATTTTTTTGCGCAAAACAAGCCGAAGCCGGTCTTTTATTTTTTTCCCAAAGCGCTACCACCCGGCAACGCTTTTATTGAGAATATCTTCGGCCAGCTTTTTTACGGCTTCGTCAATGGCTTTCTGGCGTTCCTCTGTTGACGCCGAATGCTGGTACTCACCCCATTCCTGCAGAGCGACCTTCCAGAGAATTTTTCGCTCTTTTTGATCTCGAAATTCTACGCGAACGCTCACGTACACACGGTAAGACTGCACCTGTTCCTGCTGATTAAATGTGCTGGCGCGGTCCGTTACCGATGTAATTTCCCCCGAAATAAGAGCACTGGCAAGAGACGGATCAACTATTTTCAGGGTATTGTCTTGCGTGAACGCGTCAATCACCGCGTCCGTCAATTTTTCGCTGATACCGAATTCAGAGGTTTTGTTTTCAAACAATGGAATGGCTACGGTTTTGATATGCGCGGGAAGTGTGTTTCCTGAAAAGGAATAATGGCCGCAGGACGCCGCAAAAAGCGCAAAAAGGCCCAACAAACAGGCGGCAGCCGATTTTTCAATTTTCATCTTCGGAAATATCAAAACCGTATTCCTTAATTTTTCGGTAAAGTGTCCGCTCGCTGATGTCCAGAAGCTTCGCAGCCTTTCGTTTCTTCCAATTTGTTTTTTCAAGCGCCCGCAAAATCAAATCGCGTTCCGCCTTTTGCAGAGTGGGAATTTTTTCATCTGCATCCGGAATAACCGTGACGTCTTCGACCGGTGCTTTTGCTGCCGGAATTGGATTGTTCCAGGGAGGAAGCGAATGAGGTGCCGCCAGATTGTGCGCTGACGGAATGGTTGACAGCAGGAGGTCTTTAATTTGAGCCACCTCCGAACGAAGTTCCAGAAGAACCCGATAAATGAGTTCCCGTTCGGCTTTGTCCGGGGGCAGATTCAGCGGAACGGGAAAATTGCGGTCCAGCGGCTCCTGCTGCCCCAAATGTTTGTAGACAATTTCCCGGGTAATGGCATTGCCTCGTTCGAGGACAATTGTGGTTTGCACAAAGTTTTTGAGTTCACGAACATTTCCCGGCCACGAATATTCTTGCATTGCCTTTATTCCATCCGGCGTAAACCCTTTAAAATCAATGTGATTTTCAATGCAAAATTCACTGGCGAATTGCTTTACCAAAACCGGAATGTCCTCCTTTCGTTCGCGAAGAGAAGCCACTAAAATTTTGACGGCATTAATTCGGTAATACAAGTCCAGTCGAAATTCCCCGTTTTTGACGGCGGAGGCCAGGTCTCTGTTGGTGGCAGCCACAATACGGACATCCACTTTTTGGGGAGTGCTGCCTCCCACCCGGAGAAACTCCTTGTCTTCCAGAACGCGAAGCACCTTTACCTGGGTTTCCAGTGGCATTTCGCCGATTTCATCCAGGAAAAGGGTGCCGCCGTCCGCCAGTTCAAAATAGCCTTTTCGGGAATCAACGGCGCCGGTAAAAGCTCCCCGCTGGTGTCCGAACAATTCGCTTTCGAGAATTCCCTCCGGAATGGCTCCACAATTTACAACAATCATAGGCCTGTTTTTTCGGGGGCTGTGTTCGTGAATAGCGCGCGCTACCAATTCCTTCCCTGAACCGCTTTCTCCAAGAATAAGAATGGGAATACCGGTGGGAGCCACCTGTTGAATGGTTGCCCGGATTTGCCGAATGACAGGAGAAATTCCAAGGATTCCCATATCATCGGAAGGAAAATCCCCCGAATGTGCGGAGTGAGTTACCATTCGATGATTTCCCCGTCAAAAGTGATTTTCAGATCATTTAGGCCATATTGCACGGCCAATGCTTTCAAAGCATTTTCCTGCTGCTCCAATTCCGGCGGTACGTGCGTGATTCGTACGTGCGGAATGTTTTTATCCACCGCAAATTGGCAGATTTCGTCCGGAGTGGTGTGTGCTCCCTCAATCATCAACCAATTTGCTGTTTGAATGTACGGAGAAATCGCTTCCACCGACCAGATGTCGGATGTAAACACAAAAATTTTCTCTTCCGTTTGGAATTGAAAGCCGTAGCTTTCCGTCCCAACTCCGTGACGCCGTGCCGTTTCTGCCGCGCCCGCCAGATGATTGGTTGGAAAAAGTTTTACCTGTAATGAATCCCAAAAAGTGAGTGACTTTTCAAGGGCGCTCACGTGAATCGGGAACGGCCATTTTTCCGGGAAAATGTAAAATCGGTACAATTGCTCAAGGAAAAAATCCTTGTAAAAAGCCGGCAGAAAAATGTTTAGTGGAGCTTCTCGGCCGGACATCATCATAAATTGAAGGAGCAAGGGAAGCCCGGCGGCATGGTCGGCGTGCGTGTGTGAAATAAGAATTGCCTCAATTGCCAAAGGTGATTTTTTTTGCTTGGCAAGAGCGTTGCTGACGCCATCACCGGCGTCGATGAGAAGAAAATTGCCATTCCTGTTTTCCAGCAAATAGGCCGAGTGGAAACGGTTTGAAACCGTCAGGCCGGAAGCTGAGCCAAGCACATGCCATTTCATGATTACACCTCATAATTCTGAAAATAGTCCACGGTTTTTCGCAAACCTTCCTGCAATGAGACTTTTGGTTCCCAGCCCAGCAGTTTTTTTGTTTTGGAATAATCGATTACACTTCGCTGCTGTTCACCTTCTTTGGCGGGACCGTGTGTTTCGGGAGTGTTTCTGTCGATGATTTTATTCAGCTCCCGGAAAATGGTGTTGACATCGGTTTCGATGGCTGTTCCCACATTAAAAACATCCGTCTCGGGATAATCGAGAGCAAGAAGGTTGGCGCGGACTACATCTTCCACAAAGACAAAATCGCGTGTCTGCGTGCCATCGCCGTTAATGACGGGCTGTTCGCCTAAAAGCATTTTTTCGATAAAAATGGCAACAACGCCGGCCTCGCCGTGGGGATTTTGCCGCGGGCCGTACACATTGGCGTAGCGAAGAATCACGTGCTGCAAGCCGTACGTCAATTTGTAGAAATACAAATATTTCTCTACCGTCAGTTTTGTGATTCCGTAAGGAGACACCGGACGGTTGGGGTGTTTCTCATCCGCGGGGAAATAATCCTGTTCTCCGTAAATAGCCCCGCCGGTTGAGGCAAAAACAACCTTTTTTACTCCGTTTTTAACGGAATTTTGAAGCACATTCAGCGTTCCCAGTACATTTACCTGGGCGTCGAAGATCGGATTTTCCACGGAGCGACGAACATCCATTTGAGCGGCCTCGTGAAAAACCACATCAAATTTTTCCAGCGCAAACACCTTTCCCAATTCATCCGCACGTAAATCCAATAAATAGAATTTTGCTTTGGGATTCAGGTTTTTCGTTCGTCCCATATAGAGATTGTCAACCACCACCACATCGTGGCCGGCCGAAATAAGAGCATCAACAATGTTCGATCCAATAAAACCGGCTCCTCCGGTGACTAATACTTTCATTTGACCTCCGTGTTTAATTTGAAAAAACCGTCACACGATTTCATTTCTATTAAATATAATTTAAAACTATTTTGAATTCAATCAATTGTTTTTTTGGAATTAATATTAAATTTTTGTAATTGTTGGGGAAAATCCCACAAGAATGTGATGGCTAAAAAAAAGAAGCGCCGGTAAGAGCGCTTCTTTTTAGAGATAAAATTTTAAAAAAGGGCAGCAGAGAAAGACTCTATTTTTTCTGTGCCAGCTCTTCGAGAATTTGTTTCAGTTGATTGAGTTCATCTCCATACCCCGCCCAATTTCCCTGTTTTAAATATTCAATTGCTTTATTGTAAATATCCAAAGCCTGCTGTGCCTTGCCCGGAAGCAGTTTCGTAGGCTGTTTGCCCTGGAGGATGTTTTGCGTTTGGACAGGAGAAATATTCTCACCAAGAAAGACCGCCTGCAATGCCTGATCCAGTGTTTTTCGCATTTCCAATTGTTCAGTAAACGCGACAATGACCCGTTTCAATTCGGGCATTTGACTCTGCTCAGATTGCAGGTAAACCGGTTCCACATAAATAAACGATTTTTCGATCGGGATCACCAGTAGATTTCCACGAATAACCCGGGAGCCTTTTTGACCCCATAGAGTTAATTCGGAGGAGATATCCGGTTTTTGATTAATGCGTGCCTCAATCTGCATCGGGCCGTAAATAAGCTTTTCTTTTGGTAACGCATAAACAATCATCTTCCCATAATTGGGGGCATCGCATTCTGCGCACATCCAAGCAACCATATTATCCTTTTTGGAAGGCGTCAAAGGAAGCATTAAGATAAATTCTTCATAAGAATGGTTGGGCAATTTCATGATAATATAATAAGGCAACATTAGTTGCTTATTTTCCTGGTAGATTTCTGTGGGGATATTCCAGTAATCTTCCCGATTATAAAAAACCTGAGGGTCGGTCATATGATACGTATTGTAGATTTGAGTCTGAATCAGGAAAATGTCTGACGGATAGCGGATGTGTTTCTTTAGGAAATCGGGCATTTCAGAAAACGGCCGGAAAAGCTTTGGAAATATTTTTTCGTACGTTTGAATCAGTGGATCTTCCGGGTTAATAACATAATAGGTAACATCTCCATTATAGGCGTCGATAACAACCTTCACGGAATTACGAATATAATTAAGACCCCTTTGCACATTTAGCTGAGAAATCGGTTCCGAATAAGGGAACATATTGCTCGTTGTGTAGGCATCGTGAATCCAGTAAAGCTTCCCGTCATCGCCAATCACCAGGTAGGGATCGGAATCGTAGGCTAAAAACGGAGCAATTTTCCGATCCCGATTTGTGATGATTCGATTGAAAATGATTCGACTTTTGGGGATCAGGGAGCTCGTCAGTAAAATTTTAATATCCGAAAAATTCCACGCATAAACGGCCCGTCTTAACAAACCGGATATTCGCACGCCTCCTCTTCCCTTGTAGGAGGTGTAAACATTCTCATTCCCTTTAGGATAATCGAATTCTTTCGTTTTGGTATTCACAAGAGCATATTCATCTGTTTCTTCTCCGTAATAAATTTGCGGTTTGCGAATCGCCAGGGGAACGGAGGATTGCGATGGAATATTTTTTATGATAAAATCGGGCATTCCATTCGGAGTAACTTTATTCACGGGACTCATAACCGCACCGAAACCATGGGTATAAATCAAGTGCATATTTACCCACGTTCGTGCACGGCTCGGGATTTGTGATTGCGGAAGCTCTCGGGCTGCGAGAGCGACTTCCGTATATTTTTTGAAATGGTACCGATCCACGTCAACATTTTGAAAATCATAATATAATCGGATTTCTTGCAATTGTTTGTAGGTCTGAATTAAAGGCCGGCGATCCCACAATCGGATATTGCTGATGGTGTTGTCGTTGGCCTGAATGTCCTTGTACGTAATAACCTGATCTGCAGGGAAGACTTTTTCTTCCACCTTATTTAAGCCGTAGGCCTGGCGCGTAAAACGAATGTTATATTTGATATAAGGTCTTTCCTTTGCAAGTTCATTCGGCTTAACGACGTATTGCTGAAGCAGGTTCGGGTAAAGCCAGACAAATACAACCAAAAAAAGAAAATAGGATCCAATAATATAGAGAGTCCATTTCCATTTTTTAATAAGGGGAATGAGAAAAAAAAGAATGGTCACTACCAATGTGAATATCATCAGAATCCAATAAGCCGGAATTTGTGCGTGAACATCGGCGTAACTTGCCCCGTAAGCCACACCCCGTGTCGAGTAAAGCATGCCATATAATTTCAGACGATACACCCAGGCAATTCCCAGAAAGAAAAATCCGCCCAGTACGGAAAGGTGAAATTTCGCTTTCGGGTAAATGTAAAATCGATTTTCAAGCATACTGATGGATTTGTCAAAATAATACGAAAGGGCCACACCCGAAAAAACAAGAAAAATCATGTACAAATACCAGCCCTGAATAAATTTGTACAGGGGAAGCTTAAAGACGTAAAACCCGACATCTTTGGAAAAAATCGGATCGGAAATACCAAAATTCGTGGCGTGGAAATATTTCAAAAATGTCTCCCAGAAACTTACCGCACCCAGACCCATGATAATGGCAAAGAACAGAACGATCGCACCCCAAACATATTTGGCGTATTTTTCTTTGAAAAGGCTGTCAAGGGAGGGCATGGGTTGACCCGGCGCGATCAATTGCATGGAGCGGGTGTGCACACCCAGTTTTCGGGCAATGGCAATGTTCAGCCAGGCAAACAGGGCAAAAATCACAAAAAAGATGAGAAACACACCAATTTTTGCCCAAAACATGGTCATGAAAACACTGGCATAGCCAAGGTTTTTGAACCACAACCAATCGCCATAGTACTTGGCAAAAAGCGCCAACAAGATAAGCGCGGCAATGACAACTGAGATCAAAACCGCCAGTAAGGACTTCGATTTCATAAGTAAACCTCCCGAAAAATGTTTTTATTGGTGAAAAATATACATTTACAGCATTCAGAAAAAAACCACAACTGTTGGGCTTTCGCTATTGGGAAAAAGATCCCGCCTGACTCATTTCTTTCACATGTTTTTTTCGTTATCTTTGTCCGTGGTCATGCGCAAAGTTTTCTGACCTTTACTAAAGTAAAAAGACTATCTGAAAAATGCAAGCGCTTTTTCGCCGAAAGATAAATCGACAACATTTTAAAATTCAAAGAATTAAATTTGTTTCACAAAGGGTACCAATCATTTGAAAATATGGTTTGGCTTTTAAAGAATCCTGCGATAACCTACAGTTTTCGCTTGACATTTACTGGGATTTCTTGTAATTTTAAATAAGCTAAAAAGTTTTTTCCACGGGTTGCCGGATCATTTCCGAAATTTTCAGTTTGAATCGCTGATTTCCGGTTTGCGTCGATCTGAACGAACAGTCTCAAAAAAGAGGGAGATCACATGAAGCGTCGAATGGCTTTATTGAGTGCTGTGATGTTTCTTTTCGTAAATACAAGCATCGGTTTGAGTCAACAGATGCAGCCGACCCTGCTCATCGATACACCCACAGCGGGTACGCTGGATCGCGGGAGTTACGAGGTGGGACTGCGTCTTTACCCGAACGGAGGCGTTTTGGGACATGTTTCGGTGGGATTGTCATCCCGGGCAATGTTTGGCATCTCCTTTGGAGGCGAAAATATTATCGGCGAAGGGGATATTCACTGGAACCCTGCGCCGGGTATTCATTTGCGGTATCGAATCGTGGACGAAACCATTGCCTTGCCGGCGATTACCGTTGGATTTAATTCTCAGGGCTACGGCGCTTATCTGAAAAGCGAGAGCCGGTACGCCATCAAATCGCGGGGGTTTTTTGTGACAGCCAGCAAAAACTACGCGTTCTTGGGGGATTTGAGTTTTCACGGCGGAGCCAATTACAGCCTGGAAAAGGGAGACAGAGACACCGATTTGAATTTTTTCGCGGGGATGATGAAAAGCCTGAATCCCGATTTGTGGGTGATTGCCGAATACGATTTTGCAATTAATGATAACGACAACAATTCCCTGGGGTCGGGTAAAGGATATTTAAACGCGGGCTTTCGCTGGATTTTTGCAAAACAACTTTATGTTGAATTCGCATTGAAAAATATTTTAGAAAACAAGAAAAATATTCCCTATGCCAACCGAGAAATCAAAATCGTTTACCAGGAACATTTTTAGACCTTTTTTGCCGGGAGGGTTTGTCCTTCTTCTTTTCGTATTGGGTTTTGTACTGAACGGCTGTTTTACGGTTCTGCAGCATCCGGCCGTTGAGCGGGCAGAGTACCTGTCTTCCGAAATTACCCACACAGACCGGTGCACCGCTTGCCATTCCAATGCTGCCGAGTACTGGTACAAAAATCCCTACGAAATGGAAGCCCCTTACACGAATCCCCACGTGACGAACTGGAACTATTACTACAATTATCCCTGGTGGTTGCGCGATCGTTTCTTAGAATCACGTTACACGGTTTCCGCCGATTCCGCAGGCGAGGTCATTCCTGTGAATCTCCGCGGGCGCCGCAGCGGGCTGGATGCCCATTCGCCAATGGCAGTACCCGGCGAACCGAACCGGGGATTGGGACTTTCAACCACTTCCAGCGGAAGCACCGGAGCATCCAAGAATTCCGTTTCCTCTCCCGGTGTGAAGAGGCGCGAGGGAATCAATTCTTCTCAGAAAAAATCGTCTCAGCAAACACGGGTGCGAAAGAAAAAGAAAGAGTGAGAGTTCAATGACAATCAAGAAAATTCTGTTGGCCGTTCTTGTTCTGTTTTTTGCATTTATTCTCATTTCCACCCTCTTAAGTTACCGAATGTTGAAAAAATCCATGACGAAAGAAAAGGGAAAAATTGCCCTCTCGGGACTGAAAGCCCCCGTTCACATTTATCGCGATTCGTATGGTGTCCCTCATATTTTGGCGGCAAATGATCACGATTTGTACATGGCTTCAGGATTTGTAACCGCTCAGGATCGCCTTTGGCAACTTGAGATGATTCGGCTTGCAGTTCGGGGGGAACTATCGACCATGCTGGGCGACACCAGCCGTCATCTTGATCGACTAATGAAAACTATGGAATTTTACCAAACCGGAGAAAAAATCGTTGATCATGCTTCGGAACAGTCGAAAACGATTCTCAAGGCCTACGTGGACGGCATTAATCAATTCATTCATTACAAAAAGGGTAAATATCCAATTGAATTTGTACTTTTAAATTGGCAGCCCCATTTGTGGACGCCTGCCGATGTAGCAGCCTACGGACGGCTAATGTCCTGGGAACTCAGTTTCTCCTGGTTCGTGGAATGGACGGCTCAGGAAGTTCGACAAAAATTGGGAGCAAATCGCGCCAATGAGCTTTTTTCTGACTATCCCCCTTCCTGGCCGACCATTCTTTCAAAGAAAGACCTGCAAATTGCCGGCAATTTGCAGATGTTTAAAAAAGCCAATTCAGACCTTCGAACCTTTTTAAATCGGCGAGGAGTGTTTTTTGGCAGCAACAATTGGGTGATTTCGGGGGAAAAATCAAAAACAGGAAAACCTCTACTGGCAAACGATCCCCACCTTCCGCTGGCCAATCCTTCGGTCTGGTACGCCATGCAGCTCACCGCGCCGGGCGTAAATGTAACCGGCTTTTCTCTTGTGGGGGCTCCGGGGATTATTATCGGGCACAATGCGCATCTGGCCTGGGGATTTACGAATGTCATGGCAGACGATGCCGATTTTTATATCGAAACCGTAGACCGCAGCGATTCCACTCGCTATCTCGTGAATGGAAACTGGCAAAAAATGGAAGTTCACGGCGATTCTGTGGTGTCCAGAAGCGGAAAGGTTTACAGGTTCAGGCGATTCAAAACCCGCCACGGGCCGGTCGTGACTGATGTGCACGAGCTTATGAAAACATCCGGGAAAGTTGTGAGCCTGAGATGGACCGGGCAAGATATTTCAGATGAAACAGACGCCATTTACAAAATGAATCGTGCCTCCAACTGGAAGGAGTTTGTGAAGGCGCTTCGGCTGTACCGATCGCCGGCACAAAATATTGTTTTTGCAGACGATGGAGGGAACATCGGATACTGGTGCACCGGGGCTATTCCCTTGCGGAAAGGGTTCACCGGAACGTTTCCTCTGAACGGTGCAACCACCGCAACCGATTGGAGCGGGTTTATTCCATTTGATCAACTCCCCCACGTCATCAATCCGCCGGAAGGATTTGTAGCCACGGCAAATAATCGGGTGGCTCCCGCCGGCTATCCGTACTACATTTCCAATTTATGGGAACCACCGGCACGCGTTCGGCGCATCCGGGAACTTCTCACAGCCAAGCCAAGGCTTTCGGAAGTCGATTTTGAAAGGATTCAGTTGGATGTGCTTTCCCCGTTTGCAAGAGATGTAACAAAAGAGGTTCTGTCCGTTCTAAATCGACAGAAAACGCAAGACGACACGCTGAAGACGGTTTATAAATTTCTGAAAGGCTGGGACTGCGAAATGAGGGGCGAAAGCACCGCCGCGGCCATTTTTCAGGTTTTTTTAACTCATCTTTTGCGAAACACCTTTCAGGACGAATTGGGCGGAAAACTCTACAAATCGTTCATCGAATTTGCCGGAATTCCGATCCAGGATTTGCAGCGGTTTTTGTCCAGGCCCAGGAGCCACTGGTTCGACGATGTACGAACGCCAGAAAAGGTCGAAACAAAAGAGGATCAAATCCTGCTCAGTTTGCACCAGGCTGCTCGTGAATTGTCAGCGAGATTGGGTTCCAAACCGATTAAATGGCGCTGGGACAGGCTGCACCGAATGACATTCCGGCATGTCCTGGGCGGAGAGGCGATGCTGGGGAAAATCCTTAACGTAGGACCCTTTCCGCTGGGAGGCGGGCTTACTACGGTTAACAATGCGCGGTACAAATTGACAAACCCCTACGATTGTTGGGTGGGGCCCTCCATGCGCATGATTGTGGATTTCAAGGATTTGACGCAAACAGAGATGGTGCTGCCTCCGGGTGAAGTTGAACACCCGCTCAGCCACCATTTTAAAGATCAGGCGGAAATGTGGGTAAATGGACTCTATATGGATTGCAAATCGGACATTAAACAAATTCAGGAAGAAGGAAAGGAATTGGTGTTGAAGCCTGCAGAATAAGCAGAAACTATAGAAGTAATTGTTACGCGTTTTGAAATGCTTTTAACTTGTGTTTTTTCATGGTTTTTCTATCTATCAGTTACAATGTATTGCCAGTATAATGTTATTTTTTAAAAAAAATTTCCATTAACTTAATAATGAATTAAAAAATTAGTCTAATGTATTAAAAATGCAAAAGACGAGAGCACATGAGAACAACAAGAGATATATTTGATATCGATTTCTACTCTATACCGATTGATGCTTTCTGGAATACGAGTGATCTAAAAGAGAATAGAATGCATAAAATTCACTCATATCCTGCAAAATTTCCTGCATTCATCACAAGCAAGGCAATCAAGTATGCTGAGGATAAAGGAGTAGATGTTAATTTAGTGGCGGATATGTTCTGTGGCTGTGGAACTACTGCTTATGAAGCTGTAAGGAATGGGAAAAAATTTTGGGGAAGCGACATTAATCCAGTTGCAACTCTAATAGCTAAGACAAAAAGCAATCAATATTATAGTGAAAAATTGGACGAGTATTTCAATAATATACTGTCTGTTTTTTTCAAAAATATAATAAATGAAAATAAAATAATTAAAATAAATGACAGAATAAAACATTGGTTCAAAGAAGAACAAATAGGAGATTTATTAAAATTAAAAAATTCAATTTATGACACTATTCCTAACAAAAGTAAGTATCTAAATTTTTTTCTAACAGCTTTTTCAAATATTCTCAAGCCTACATCACTTTGGCTTACAAAATCAATAAAGCCACAAGTTGACCCATTTAAAAAGCCTGCCGATGTGATAGAAACCTTTTCAAAGCAGTTTCAGACAATGAAAAATGCCAACTGTGAAAATGATATTAAAAAAAGAACCAAAGTTAAGATTGAAACCATCAATTTTTTAGAAAAGAAAATTAATAGACGATTTGCAGACCTAATTATTACAAGTCCACCATATGTCACATCTTATGAATATGCGGATTTGCACCAGTTATCTTCTTTATGGCTAGGCTACGCTGATGATTATAGACTATTAAGGGAAGGAACTATTGGTAGTCTATATCATAATTCAGATTTTAATGAGGATGTCAAAGAATTAAATAAAACCGGTGAGGAAATAGTTTTTAAATTATACAATAATGATAGAAGAAAAGCAAAATCGACGGCTAAATATTTTGTCGATATTCAAAAAAGCGTTGAGAAGGCTTTTAAGATGCTAAATAATAACGGAATGATTCTTTATGTAATTGGAAACACTGAATACAAATCTGTTAGGATAAATAATGCAAAACATCTTGTTGAAAGTATGTTGAGTTTAGGTTTCAAAAATATTGAAATTACGAAAAGGAAAATATCAGGAAAAATACTTACACCTTACAGAGACAAAAAAGGTAAATTTACAACTGACAAAAACAGCAAAAAAGTATATGCTGAAGAATTTATTGTCATAGGTAGAAAAGAAAATGGATAAAAGAATATTTAAAATTCGTCCGTATGCAAGGTTGTTAACAATGCTTGGCGACCAACTTATAAAAAATGAACAAATCGCTTTAACAGAACTAATTAAAAATTCTTATGATGCGGATGCCGATTGGGTTAAGGTCAGTTTTGAGAATTTTGGTGCCAATTTAGAGGTATTGAATAATTCAAAAATTATCATTGAAGATAATGGAACAGGAATGAATCTTGAAACTATTGAAAAAAGTTGGATGAATCCGGCAACGCCTAATAAATTTGTTGAGAAAGGTGAAGAAAAAAGAACTGAAAAGAAAAAAAGAATTGTGCAGGGTGAGAAAGGTATCGGGCGTTTCGCAATTTTGAAACTTGGCAAAAAAATATTAATTACAACAAGACCAGAAAAAAGCAATGTAGAATATGAGATTGATTATGATCTTTCAGCATATGATAATGACTTTCTTACTGAAAATAAAAAGAAAAAGGAGTTGTTCATTGACGATATAAATATTGAAGTTCGAGCTGTTGAACCCAAAAAAATAATTGATGAAAAGGTTAAAGTTGGACATCATATTTTTCAAAGAGGTAATAATGGGACAATAATTGAAATATCTGATTTAAAGGGGAAATGGAGTAGAAAAAAAATTGATATTATCTATAATGATATTTCAAAACTTGAATCAATCTTTGATAGATTAATTAATCCTGAAAAAATTAAAGATGATTTTATTATTGGATTTTATACAAATGGAAAAAGATCAACGGTTAGCGATGATTATCTTGATAAGTTATACGGGTTAATAGAAAATAAGACTGTTTTTAAAATTACAAATGGACAATACGATTCAAAAAATAAAAGATTTACTTTTAAAGAAAATGGGAAACCAAGGACATTAGAGATTTTTTCTCCTACTTTCAAGAAAAATAACGTTTTTAAAAATTATTTCTGCTTTAAAAAATTTAATGAAAGAAAAGGTAAAGAAGAATGTACTGAAAATTTTAGAGAGCCCGAATGTGGCAGCTTCTCATTTAATTTTTTTATTTTTGATTTTGGTAAAAAAGCACCTTTAAAGTATTTGCTTGATCCCGGAGATAGAGACACTATCAAGCCACATAGAATTTATTTGTATAGAGACGGGATAAGAGTATTTCCTTACGGGAATCCTGATGATGATTGGTTACAGATAGATAAATTAAGAGGTACTGAAAGAGCAAGTTTTTTCTTTAGTAATGACCAAGTTGTTGGCTGGATAGAGATTTCCAAGTCGGAAAATCCTGAATTGAAAGATAAAACCAACAGAGAGGGTTTAATTGATGAAGGAAATGCAACACAAGATTTCATTGCCCTTATACAATCTTTTTTATCTTTTTTTAGACTTCATCAATTTAAAAAATATTTAAAAGATTATCAGAAGAATAAAAAGGAACAAGATGTTTTCAAAACGGAGGAAATCTTTCGGCAGTTGGAGGAAATTAAGACCAATTTTAAAGAAAATAAAGCAGTTTTAAATGCAGTAAACAATTTATCTGATACTTATGCTTTAGAACGTAACTATTTAATTAGACGAGTAGAAGCAACAGAAGATTTAGCAAGTGTAGGATTATCTGTTGAAACAGCCTCACACGATATGATGATGATGCTTTCAAAAGGTATTGAAGGTATTGACAACCTGATGAAAGATTTTATGGGCAAGAGTATTTCTTTTGAAGAAGGAACGGAAGAACTTCAAAAATTAAGAGGTATCTTTTCTTTTGTTGAAACTCAAATGAAAGATATTCAAGTAATGTTCCGTTCAACGAAACAACGTAGAAGAAATATTCGGGTGGATGATATTCTCTCAAAAGTAGTAAGAATTTATAAAAATGTTTTACATCGCTCAAAAATTAAGCTGGAAATTGAAAAAACAGGGTCACCTTTAATTGCAAAGTGTACAGATGCCGTTTTGCTTCAACTATTTATTAATCTTTTTGATAACTCGATTTATTGGCTCACAGACATTGATGTCAAAAACAGAAAAATACTAATTAAACAAGATGGAAATGAGGGAAAGCTCATTTTTGCAGATAATGGTCCGGGAATTGATAAAGATGATGAACCTTATATTTTTGAACCATTTTATTCGGCAAAAGAAGAGGGCAGAGGGCTTGGTTTATATATTGCCAGACAATTATTGGAAAGAATAGATTATTCAATT
>CAZIYL010000023.1:8041-17915 GCA_964543425.1 uncultured Deferribacteres bacterium | reverse complement strand
ATTTATTGTAGTTCATTATAAAACAAACTGTTAAATAAAACTCGCAACGGTAGAGGTTCAAAGTATTTTCCGAATCAGGGATTAAAAGTTCCACAGCTTCTTCAAGCATTTTTTCAATTTCCTGTTTTTATTTCCTTTTAATTTTTAATTCCGCTGCGCTCGGATTCTTCCAGCGTTTTAATTAATTTCTCGTAAATCCCGTCGAATGAGCCGTTGGACATGACCACAATTTTATCACCCGGGCGCGTTTGCGGAACCAGCCAGGCCACAATTTCCTCCACGGAATCGCTGTGCATGGCCGGTTTCCCCATTTTTTTCAGTTCGGCAACAATTTGTTCACGATCCAATTTTTCTTCATTTTTTAAGAGATGAGGACGATTAATTTTGCCAATGGCCACGCCGTAGGCTTTTTCAAAAGCAAGGGGAAATTCCTTCTGAAAAATATTCCGACGTGTGGTATTCGTGCGCGGTTCAAAAACCGCCCAAACCCGCTCTTCCGGAAATCGTGCCACCACCCCTTCCAGCGTTTCCCGAATGGCTGTGGGATGATGGGCAAAATCGTCGTAAACCGTAACCTCGTTGGCAACTCCACGCACCTCGAGGCGGCGCCGGACGCTCAGGAAGGCGTCAAATGCCTTTTGAATTACCTCGTCCGAAAGCCCCAGCCGCTTGGCCACTACAATGACACCCGCCGCATTCAAAGCGCTGTGATGGCCGGTTAGCGGAAGATAAAATTCAGCGACCGTGTGGCTGTTTTTGCTGATTCCAAAATGAATTCCCTCCCGAGAAGGTTTGAGATTTTCTATTTGCCAATCCACATCGCTTCTGAATCCAAAGGATTCAACCGGAGCAAAGGATTTTTTGGCCAGTTCACGCACAATTAAATCATCCCCATTGATCACCAACAGACCGTTTCGGGGAATGAGATTGATCAATCGGCTAAAGGTCAGCTTGATGTCGTCGATAGATCGGAAGATGTCAGCATGGTCGAATTCGATATTGTTGATGATGGCGATTTCGGGGAGGTAGTGCAAAAATTTGGATCGCTTGTCGAAAAAAGCCGTGTCGTATTCGTCGCCTTCGATGACAAATTGCGGGCCGTCTGAAACCTTCATTCCCAGGCCAAAATTTTTCGGAATGCCTCCGATGAGAAATCCGGGATTCAGCCCTGCCGATTCCAGAATCCAGGAAAGCAGGGACGTGGTGGTGGTTTTTCCGTGCGTGCCTGAAACCACAATAGATTGTTTGCCGCGAATGAAAAATTCCCGAATGACATCGGGGAGTGAGAGGTAAAACAGCTTCTTCTCAAGCGTGTATTCCGCTTCGGCATTGCCGCGGGAAATAGCATTTCCGATGACTACCAAATCAGGTGCCGGATCAAGATTGGATTCGCGGTAGCCCTCCTGCGGCTGAATCCCATTTTCGCGCAAAAATGTGCTCATGGGCGGATACACATTTTCGTCGGACCCGGTAACGTGGTAACCCATTTTTTTGAGTTGAACGGCAACATTGGCCATAGCCGTGCCGCAAATACCAATAAAGTGAATGGAATGGACGTTGTTCTTGATCATTGAAAAACTCCTATAGCGTATTAAAACAAAGGTCTTTGTTATTTCGCAGAAAAACGGCCCGAAATGTGCGAATTATTATTTGGCGTCTGAACGAAAACATGCAACAAGTCTCTGGCTTGTGAAATTTGATTTAGCCAATTCCTTGTTTCTATTATCAAACTAATGTAAGCAAAATGCTTACGTTAAATTCTTGAGGTGTTTTCGTTTAGACACTATTTATTCGAAAAAATTCGTGAATTCGTGGCGTTTACATTTTTCCATTTGTGTTGTTTCAAAATAGAAAAAAAAGAAGGGGAAATCAAGAATAAAAAGGCAACACAGCGTAAATCAAAATAGGAAACTGAAAAATAGCGCAGTATTTTTTATCATTCAAATAAAAGCCGCTAATGCGCGAATAAAAAAATAACGGTGTTTACTACATTTGGGTTCAACTTTGACATTCGCACCGTTCATTGAATTACTCAATGTTTCTCTTTGTTTTCATATTGCCATCCCCTTTACTAAAATAGATTTTCACCTGAGAATTGATTGAATTATTCCCACTTTTTTATAATGAACTAAACTAATCCATTGATTATTATCAGTAAATACGTTTTCAATATTCAGATTTCCCAGTTTGGCAATCGTTCTGATATCTTTAATGGTAAATTTATGAGAATTTTCCGTGTGAATAGTTTCTTCTCTGTTGCCTTCTCTAATCCTCAAATTGATCTCCAACCAAATTCCAGATAAATACCACTGACCAATGGCTTCGTTCCCGCCAGTTGCCGGGCAGGCGTAACAGGATTTAAACCCGGCTCCGCTTGCTTAAATCCTTATTTTGTCTACCATTACTCTCTATAAAATTCTTTTTTATCCATCGATTGAAAATCTAAAAAACAATCAATGATATTTTTAATAGTCTCTTTTGCCCAACTTAAAACAATTTTTGTTTCAAAAGTTATTACCCAATCACCACCTATAATTGGTTTAACTTTAGCTCTGCTAAGAGCTGCCTTTAATCGTAGTGGATAATTAAAGATACTACCAAACTCAGGATTATAAGGATAGTATTTCTTAATTCTGATAGTGCAAGATACTCTTGAACAATATTTTCTTTTATAATCCCTTGTTTTTTCCTATCGAGATATTTTGCACATAATTTTATTTTCTTTGTATTATCTCGATAATCTTTATGACTATTTTTTATTTTATTTATTTCCCCTTCATTACTCTTATTGTATAAAAGTATTTTAGTCAATCCTTCATTTAATAGGGCTTCGAAACTTGCGCAATAAAAATAAATGTCCACATATAAGAAAAAATGGCTACATATAGAAAAGAAATCTATTTTTTGCCTTTGGGGAAAAAACGGATTCGGTCGATTGCGGTGATCGGGCCTAATGGCAATGTGGCTCAAATCCACGGGGGCGGCAGTGGTTCTTTAAACGGAAATTACGGCATCTCTCCCCTGGAAGGCATTCGGAAAAAGGCCGGGAACGGAATTGCCGTGAGATTTGAGAAGGGCATTGAGCCAAAAGTTACCAAGCTGCCTATTGTAGGGTCTGAATATTACCGATTAGCCGATGGCAAGCTCGGTATTTATGCGGAATATTTCAACAACCGGGATCCGAAGGGCAAACCGGCCCTGACGGATATCCTGTTCCGAAATGTGAATCCCTCGGGTCGGCTGCCGCTGACCTTTCCCAAACGCTGGGAAGATACGCCCGTGCACGATTCGTACCCCGGCAAAAAGGATGTCGCCTATTACAAAGAGGGCATTTTTGTGGGTTACCGGTACTACGATCGGAAAAATAGGGTCAAAAAATGGGTGGCCGAGCCGGGCAGGTTTGATGTGCTGATCGGACATTCGTCACGGGATATTCGCTTAAAGGGGCAATTTGTGTTGAGGTAGCCGCAGGCTTTTCCCTGGGCAGGCGGTTCTTTTGTAACCAAAAATCCCCGGCATGTTTAAAGTGCCGGGGATTTCCAATTATTCAGCCTGAAAACTGGCTACGGCACGGTCGGTGTTTTCGTAGGTTTCAAAAATGGTAATTAACTTGGTAATCATAAAAAGATTCTTAATCTTTTCAGTGGCAGAAGAAATTTTCATTTTGCCGCCAGCGCTTTGAACCGACGTTAAGCAAGCCATCAAAATTCCCAGCCCGGAGCTGTTCATCCATTTTACCTTGCTCAGGTCAATAACGATTTTTTTCAGCTTATCTTTAAGCAGGCTTTTGACTTTTTCATGGACTTCCATTCCTTCCGGCCCGCCCATTAAGTTTCCTTTCAGATAAAGAACAGCCACATCTCCACGAATTTCTTCTTTAATTTGCATACGAGGTTTCCTCCTTATTTTGATCTGCTTTAATGACGAATAAAAAGTTTTGGCTAAATCAGTTCAATAATATTAAAACCAAAATCTTTGTTTTCTTGTAAAAGAATTAGCCGTGAATGCGCGAATTGCATTTTTTATTCGAATAGAATTTATAAATTCGTGACGCTAATATTTTTAGTTGCAGTTTGCAGCTCTGTGAAATGAAACGCTGTTATTTTAATTTAAAATAAATTTGATAGTTATGCAATAAGAAAATTCAACTTCCTGGCCTTTTAATGCTTGGATGATTTTGATTCTTGTTTTGATTTGAATTTTGTTAAAATGATCTCCGTCCCTTTGGGGGAAAAGTGAAATGCAATGTCGTCCATGAGTGATTTTAGAATCAGAATTCCGCGTCCGTTTTCCCGCATAATGTTTTCGGGCGCAAGGGGATCGTGAACAGAGCGCGGTTGAAATCCTTTTCCCTGATCCTTCACACGAATAACAATTCGATTTTTGAATCCCCCAATTGTGATGTAAACCTTTTTTTGAGGATCCCTTTTGTTGCCGTGGATGATTGCATTGGTAATCGCTTCTGTCGCCGCAATCACAATATTATCCCGATTTTCAGGGCAGTAATTGAGATCGATGAGAGCCTTTTCCACAAAAAGGGCAGCCTCTTCGATTTTATTCAATTGGCTGGGCAACGTCAGCTTGTATGTTTTCATGAAGGTTTTTGCAAGCGTTTTATAGTATTAAAACCAAAATCTTTGTTTTTTTTAAAGGAATTAGCCGCGAATGTGCGAATTGCATTTTTTATTCGAATAAAATTTGTGAATTCGTGGCGCTAATATTTTATAATTACAGCCTGCAGCGGCAGGTTTTCCACACAAAAATATTTTCGCTGCCTTTTGAATATACAGAAAATTTTCAAGCGATGCAAGCGTGAAAACTCTCCAATTAAAAATGCCACAATGCCTGTAAATTGATCTGATTAATCAAATAGGCTTTTTCGTCCCTGTTTTTTACGCGAAGGGTGGAAATGGAAACGATCCCCTGTTGGCGTTTTGAGTTTAACAAATATATTTTTAGAATCGGCCCATAGCTTCTGAATAATTTAGGCTTATCCGATTTTTTTAGCACATTTAGGACAATCGTATACGGCCACTCTTTTCTGAAATATCCCTGGAAACCACCAAACACTCGAAATGTTTGAAAAACGGGAAAATCCACCATAAGAGAGTAATAGTGATTATGCCTGCTTAGCAAAGGTTGTTCCGAGAAGGCATCCCAGAACAGACGGCCATTTTCTTCAAATTCCAGGCGGTAATAGCCTGAAAGATTGGTTTGTCCGAAGAGCCTCCAGAGAAGCGAATCCGTTATTGAAAATTCCCGAAACACGTAACTTTTAACCTGCTGCAGGAGGTATTCATAGTCGTAATCGGTGTAATTGCTAAGAACTTCAGTCCGCTGTTTGAATTCGAAATTGGGAAGCCGGGAATATTTCAAATCCGAGTAAACATTAAAAATCCGGTTCCAATTATTGTCTGCGCTCTTTTGAGAAAACAAATAAGCGAGGTGTCTTAATCGAATATTTCCGCCGATTTTTATCTGAAATCCGGGAGAAAAAAGATGAGTCCATTCGAGTAGATGAATGGTTCGCAGCTCATCCCGATCGTCAAAATTGGAAGTATCCGGCGTATCGTATTGCAGACGACTGATGGAATTCTGGAAAATCAAACTGTCATGAGCGCCGAGATAAAAGGACAGGTAGCTGCGAATTTCCAGTAAGCGATTCTTATTGTCGGGTGTTCCGGGAATTCCGCTAAACGGGTTGGCCTGAAGAGACCGGGAAAAAGTGTACGCTTCCGATTCGTACGTATAGAGCATTGCCAATGAGGAGGCCAGAAAATTATGCCGGAATTGAAGTTCCGTTTCGGTAGTGGCGCCAAGATTTTCTCTGTTTCTATTTCCCCCGTTGGCCTTCACCAATCGCTGGTTGATATGTGTGTCGCGGGAGTAAAATGTGGAAATCTGCCTCATTTTCAGCGATCTGGAAATCGGATACAATAAAAAATTGGACAGCCTTCGACTTTTTCCGATTCTGGATTCCAGATCGCCCTTTGTCGAAATGTAGTAATCTCTCCGTGTATTATAAAATCGAAAGGAAAGGGAATCCAATGTACCCGGATAAAATTCTTTGGAAATTTTGTAACCGATTCCGAAATCGTAGTCCCTTCGCTTTCCCAATTGACTTCCCTGCCAGTTCAGTCGAATTCTGTTAACATAACCCTGCCAGGCGAAAGGGTTCAGTGCAGTGTTTGTAAAATAATACAATCCCCGATCCTGCTGCCCCTGGCGCTGATCCCATTTTTCTCCAAGGATGCTTTTCATCTGGATAGTCTTAAAAAATGACGCTTGCAATCCCCACGAGAGAAGGTGCGTTCTGGCGCTGTTCTGGTAACCGGTTTGTTTGTCAACATAATTGGAAGATGTTGCCTGAAAAATTTGATTCACCCCATTCCGGAAGCGACTCCGGTATTCAAATGACATTTGGGTGTTGTCACGCCATTTATTTTGAGAAAGAGATGTTCGAAGCAAATTGCTGACGTAATGGTTTTGAATCATTAGTGAACGGTTCTTCGGGAATGTTTTTGTGTAGTTCAAATCGCCTTTCCATGTGTAGGATGTGTAATTTTGTTGAAAATTCAGGTTAATATTTGGGGAAGAAGTTTGAGAAAACAAGGGCGATACGGACAGCCCCAAAAACAGGGGGAAAAATGATAGTAGTGATGCCAGAAATTTCGCATTCATATTCCGCTAAGAACCGGTTTTTTCTTTTTTCTTCTTGTTTTTTTGTAAGAACGAAAAAAGAGAATTACTTTTTTCGGTTGTTTCGATGGTGTGGGAATTCTGTATTTCTTCGGGATTAATAGCCCCTCCCGAAATGACCAATTTAATGGCTTCTTCAATGGACATGTCCAGCTCAATGGCATCTTCCTTCGGAACAAAAAGCAGAAAGCCTGAAGTCGGGTTCGGTGCGGTTGGAAGAAAAATGCTAATCAGGTCTTTGGATGAGTGGTTTTGAACCTCTCCCTTGGTGTCCTGTGTTACGAATCCGATGGAATAAATGCCTTTTCTCGGGTACTCAATGAGCACGGCTTTTCGGAAAACTTCTCCTTTATCCGAAAACAAGGCCTCAACAATTTGCCGGAGCGTCATATAAATACTATTGAAGAAAGGAATTTTGGCAGCGATCCAATTTCCAAGATCAAGCAATTTTTGTCCGACGTAAAGCCTTGTCAGGATTCCGACCAGGATAATCAGAAGAATCACCACAAGGATTCCAATGCCCGGAATGCGATGATAATAATTTGAGATTCCAAAAACGCGAACGAAAAGAACCCGGAGAATCCCGGCCATCCAGTTATCGAAAATAATAAATATTTTCCAAAAGATGTAAATCGTTAAAACGATTGGAGTGAGAACAACAATTCCGGTTAGAAAATAGCCTTGTATTTTTTTTGAGAATTTATGGCTCATGGCTTCACATTTTTTTTGTGTTAAATCAGATTGTAATTATCTTTGTTTCGATCGGGAAGAATCCTTGGATTTGGGAACCATCAGGTAGATGGTTTCCCCTTTTTTGGCCAATTTGTATTTTTCCCGGGCAATCTTTTCCTGATAGGCCGTATCTTGTGTCAATCTTGAAATTTGTTTGTGTAAATCGGTTTGTTCCTTTTTTAGGGATTCGATTTTTTCCCGAGCCTCTTTTTCCTGCCTGCTCAGGCGAATCTGCGTAATAACCCCATAGTCGCTGATAATGAAATAATAAATGATTGCAATTCCCAGGGCGATCCACAGAATTGCCTTAAGAAATTGTGTGGTTGTTTTTGTTTTTCTAATTCGGCGATTTTGCAAGGAAAATTATCCTGTTTGAATAAAAAAAAATTGTATTGTTAAGGGTTTTTCAATTTGCAACCGCAGTTTTTTCCATTTTCAACTGAAGCGTGACAGTCCCTACGGGACTTGTTATTTTGGACGCCCAATATTTGCTACAAACATTCCGTCGCTAACGCGACTGAGTTTGTTCTAAGAACCGCGACTTACACAAATCACCCGGATTACAATCCGGTTAACTTTTATAAAATTAATTCGCGAAAATTAGTGCAAATTCGTGGGTAATATCTCTCTTTTGTCGTTTCCGCATTTGATTTCTGCGAACTTATCCGAAACTTTTTTCAAGTCCCGTTAGGGACGATATGTTTGTAAATATTAATGTTTCTGTTTAATAATTCCAATCCCGGGGAATTTGGCCACTTCGCCCAATTCTTCTTCAATTCGAAGCAACTGATTGTATTTCGAAATTCGCTCACTTCGGCAGAGAGAACCGGTTTTCAACATTCCCACGTTTGTTGCCACGGCCAAATCCGCAATCGTGGTGTCTTCCGTTTCTCCCGATCGATGTGAAATAACGGCCGTCCACCCATTATTTTTAGTTAATTCAATAGCTTCCAGAGTTTCTGTCAACGTACCGATCTGGTTCAATTTGATCAGAACCGAATTGGTGACACCCAGGTCAATTCCTTTTTGAATCCGCTCGGTGTTGGTAACGAAAATGTCATCACCCACCAGTTGAATCGTGTCGCCCATTTTTTTAGTCATAATTTTCCAGCCGTCCCAATCATCCTCGGCCATTCCATCTTCAATAGAAACAATTGCCGGATATTTGCTGACCAGGCTCTGGTAATAATCGACTAATTCCGCTGGTGTGAGTTCTTTTTTTTCGGACTTCAAAATGTATTTATTTTTTTGAACATCGTAAAATTCACTGGATGCCGGGTCCAGAGCGATGTAGACATCTTTTCCGGGTTTGTAGCCGGCTTTTTCAATGGCTTCCAGAATAAATTGAATCGCTTCTTCGTTGGATTTCAGATTCGGAGCAAAGCCACCTTCATCGCCTACGGATGTGTTGTGGCCTCTTTCTTTGAGAACAGATTTAAGCGTGTGAAAAACTTCCGATCCGTAACGGAAGGCTTCCGCAAAAGAGGGCGCTCCGGCCGGGAAAATCATAAATTCCTGTAAATCCACATTATTGTCGGCATGCACTCCACCGTTCAAAACATTCATCATCGGAACAGGAAGCGTGCGGGCACCAACGCCGCCGATGTACTGATACAGGGGAAGTTCAAAGGCTTCCGCCGCCGCTTTGCAGACAGCGAGAGAAACGCCCAAAATAGCGTTGGCTCCCAATCGCGCCTTGTTCGGGGTGCCGTCCAATTCAATTAATAATTTATCGATGAAGGCCTGTTCCGCCGCATCGTAGCCGATAATTTCATCGGCAATAATTTCGTTGACGCTTTTTACCGCGTTCAAAACACCTTTCCCGTGAAATCGCTTCGGATCATTGTCTCGCAGTTCAACGGCTTCGTGTTCCCCGGTGGAGGCGCCCGATGGGATCGCCGCTCTGCCGAGAATGCCGCTTTCCAGCAAAACATCTACTTCAATCGTGGGATTGCCTCGTGAATCTAAGATTTCTCTCGCTGCTACATCAGCAATTGTTGTCATTCCAACCTCCTGTTAGAAATTTAGGTGATCAATTTTATCGATGCTTGCTTTATCTTGAAATTTTTCAAATCAATAAAAGATATTAAAAAAAAGCTGAATTTCAAATAAGAAATTCAGCTCCGGGCAAAAAGTTGATTATTTTGTGGAGACTTTTTGTGTATTTTTTAAAATCGGAGATTCATTCCCCGTTAAGAATTCAATTTTAGCAAAACAGCAGGGCAAAGGCAGCCGTAAACAGAAATCCGCTGGCGGCGCACACCGAATTTACAACATCATTATTGATCCATTCTTTTCCGCTTTCATAAATCGTTTTTGTATTATTACAGTGAATGCGTCTTTCCGTAATTTTGTGACAAACCGTGCAGCGGAATTGTGCCTGAAGGGTGGCGCCAAAAAGACTGTCCACCAGACTTGCTGCGGCGCCGGCGATTGTTACGAG
>CAZIYL010000023.1:0-7941 GCA_964543425.1 uncultured Deferribacteres bacterium | reverse complement strand
GGCCAAATGTACCAGAAAATCATCGAAAGTCCGGCCATTCCTCCGTTTGCCAGCACCTGCGCCCAATCCCGTTGAGATGATTTCTCGAAAAGCAGATTGGATTCCGCTTTTCTTGATTTCCACATTTTGGATAAAATGCTGGAAGTGATGAAGAATGTGAGAATAGGCCCCGCCCAGAGCCATCCACCCACACCGAAAATGGGTGTCCCCAGGAGGAAAAGAGCCACCGTGCCGCTGGGATCCAGGAAATGGGCGCGGAAAGATAAAAGTCCGACCAAAACTGCGAGCACCAGACCTATTGAAAATTGCGTAAGCAGTTCCGGGTGTGCAATGGCAAGATGCAGCACAAAAGTGCCTGCCAGCGGAGCGGTGATATTGTCCGATCCTGCCCAGGAAAGGGTTTCGGTAACGGCAGAAACGAGAGCCGTTAAGAATGCAACCCACAGCAAGGGAGCTAACGACACAGGCTGCTGTTGGAGAAAGCGAATTCCGAACACAACAATGAGAAATGTTGTGACGCCAAATGTAAGCGAGCCTTCAATGGATTTTCTGTCACGGGTTATTTTAAATGTATGTGCGTTTTTAATATTTTCTCCCACAATGGCTGCAAAGGCGTCAGACAAAGCCAGAATGAGGGTTCCAATTTGAAGAATTTGTGGGTAGTGGTTCCAAAAAAGAATGGTCATTAAAATAATTGAAATGGGATAAAAAACCGTTCCGTAAGTGGTACGTTCGGTTTCGTGCATCCCCTTAAAGGCTTCTGCCTTGAGCGAAATGGCATTGATGATTGTGAAAATACTTGCAAGGACAATCAGGGGAATATTGGTTCTGAAAAGGTACGGCGTAAAAAAAACAACAATCCCCGTGGCAATGTGAACAAATTTTCGGGTTACCTCCGGTGACCATCCCAGGGCAGAGCGGGTTTTTTCTGCAATTCCGACAAATAGGAACAGAATAAAAAACAATCCGGCAAGATAAAGCCATTCAGTTGTAGTTGGCATTCAAAATTCTCCTTAAAAATAAGCTTTTTGTATTTTTATTTTTTCAGAATTAAATGTAATAAATTTTTATTTCATGTCAAATAGAAAAAAGAAATTTTCTTGAGTAAAAGAGGGACTAAGTGCAAAAGTAGACGACCCATTGGTGGATAGAAAGATAAATGAACCTTGCGAAGGTTTTAAACCTTCGCAAGGTTACTGAGGAAACTCCTGTTAGAATTCTTTTGCAAAGTAGAAATAGCCACCAAATACATTGCCGGCATTATTACCCAGATTCATGTCAATTTTCCAGTAGTCTCCTGGCATCCACATACCTGCCGTAAAGCCAAATGTAATGGTTTTTCGATAGTTATACGTTGCCAATACAGCTAATTCGTTGCCCATAGCGGCGTGTCCATTGGAAGATACCCAGTTGCGGGAATAATTGTAGAAATCAAAACGTACACCCAGGTCTCCCAGAGAAACCTTAGCATGAGCATTAATAGTATTTAGATTGGTCATGGTCAAGTTTCCAGGATCCAATCCTGCGAAAGCATAAGCGGTTGTCATTAGGTGTGCGGGGCCAAGGCCTGGCCAATCCTTGTAAAAGCCAAATGTGAAGGGCCCGTTCGTAGCCGATTCATATAACTCATTGTCAGATTTGGTTGTTGTATTATCACCGCTAAAAGCAATAAACGCCCCGCCAAAACTGAGCGGTGACTTGGCAATGGCATAATCAGCTTTTGTAACTAACGCATAGCCCTTGTAATTTTTGGCTGTTGCGGCATCATTTGTTCCACGCAGGAGTGTATATTCGCCTGTTAAATCCAATCCGCTCACCGGACTTGTTTCCACCCGGGCACCCAGCCAGATCGGTTTGCTGGTTTGGGTTTTATTGATATTTTGCGGGCGCATCACGCCATAAGCAGACACATTCATTTTTCCATTCATCGCATGGTAAGTACCATAGGCAGTAAGTAGATTAATGTTTCCCGGGTATTGATCAGATGCAGTAACGTCATATTTCCCGTATGTTGGTGCACCCACATAAGCAATGCCGTGCGATTGTGCCAAACGTGAGTAGAAAAAATCAACATCCAACGGCCCTTTATTGTACATGACTTTTGCTTGAAGCGCGCCGTCTTCTCCGCCATCAAAAAATACAGTTCCATCACCGTAGAGGAGTCGCTCTTTTCCCATTCTGAAAGAAAATGGCGTGTCAAAAATCTTTGAAACAGTTAAGTAGCCCTGTAGAATTCTCACATCCGGGTCCGTATTTCCCTGCAAGTCGGTTCCCCAATAGGGATTAATACCATGTTGGCTCCATGCGCCGATCATTGAGTAAACAGAAACACCATTACCAAAATCGACATTGTATTGAATATCTCCGTGAATATACATATATGAGTTTCCATCAGGAGTATTCTTATTGAAGTCCGTATTTTTATGGAAAAAATTGTAAATATAAAACAAACCGTGCCATTCCACTTTTGGGCCTCCGGCAAAGCTGCTTGTCGCAAAAATCAATACTGAAGCCACAAGAAATAATGTAAGGAAAATTCTTTTCATTTTTTCCTCCCGGTATTTTAGTTGATTTTTATGTTTCTTGCAAAAAAAAGAAATAGTACGAATTCAACCACCACAAAAAGCCAGATAAAATCACAAGTGAACATATCCTGCGCAGAATCATTGAATCCATCATGGGCACAATGCTCCTGACGCAAGCGACTGTGTATCCAAACCAATTAATGCTGGGCGGGAGTACTCCCGCCCATATTTTGATCCACGTTCCGAATGGCTATTCCTGCGTCGGTCTCAAGACCCCATTTTCATCACGTTTTAGGGGAAAAGGTTGTTTTGGCAGCGGTGCGCCAGGTACTTCAAGAATGGATTTCCCATATTTCCAATCGGGCGGACAAATGGCAATATACCGCGCATAGCCGCCGGTTCCGCCTTCGGGTCTGGCAAAACCGATTGCAACCAGTGCACCGGCTTCAGGAACTTTATCCAGATTGGTCAAGCCTTCTGCCTGGCAGAAATTATGATGTAATAACCAGCTTTCGCCGATCATAGCGCCGGTGGTGTCGGTATCCAGAGGCTCATGTCCGTGGAAAAGGATGTGTCTCTGCAAGTGTAATAACTTAAGAGCATCGAGCGTGATTCCGGGGAACGGGAAGGCATCACATTTCTTTTTGTCCGGCCAATTTTTCGACCAATCCGAACGGATGAAAACGACGGAGCCTTCCGGAATGGTTCCGTGTTTTGTTTCCCATGCTTTGATGTCTGCTACAGAGCAATGGTAGCCAGGGTCTTTGGCGACTTTTTCGTGAACATCGATTACAATCAAAGGTCTCACGGCATAAGTTGCTGGTAAATCACTTATTGTTGCGCCGTAAGGATTAAAATGTGCCGGAGGATCCAATTGCGTACCATATTGATCTGTTTTGAATACATAGGCGGTAGCCTGGAATTCATGCTTCTTGTACGTGAAGATTTCTCCCTTTTGGCAATAGCCGGCCATATCTACTGCTGCCCGTGCCGGTAAGAACCGGGTATTCCCAAATCCCTTCCAAACCGGAATCGTTGGGTTAAAAGCGTGGGTTAAATCCACGTATTTGCACTTTGTCAGCGTATTCTGATAGAATCCCCATAGATTGACCTTGCCTGGCTGCGTCGTTTTAGCGCACCCCATCGTAAGTGCGACAAGCAAGGCCACGACCGCACCGATTCTGAATAAATGTTTCATGGTTTTTCTTCCTCCTTTTTTAAATGACCATTCGACAACACTTTTTCCTTCTACCATTTGGGATAAAAAAGCTTCCTCACCTCCTTTTCTTAGTTTTGAGTATCCCCGATAGTTTTCCATCTCTTTTTATAAAAGAAAAATCCGATTAGAAATGTAACAATTACACCTCCAAAGCCGACCAAAATAATGGCGGAAATTGGATAATTGCCGTATCTCTGGATAAGATCGCTTTTCAGTGAAAGGATAAATGTTACGCCCAAAACCAATGGAATGAAATACTTGATCATGAAATTCCACCATTTACCGACTTTTACATGAGATATCTCGTTTACATAACTGCGAAGATTTTCAGCCTTAAGAATCCATCCTACAACGAAGGCTTCCAGAAAACCAATCAACACCAGCAAATAGCTCGAAATGAAGTGATCAATTAGATCTAACCAATAATAACCTGAACCCGTTGTGTAAATGAGGCCTACTAATATCCCAAGGAGACTTATGATGTGAATGATTTTTTTGCGTTTCCAGCCAAATTTGTCAATAAGGCTTGCCACAAGTCCCTCTATTTGTGAAATAGATGATGATAGACCAGCAATTACCAAAGCTGAGAAAAATATGATTCCGAATAGCCGAGCCCCTACCGGCATGGCCGATATGGCTTGCGGATACGCAATAAAAGCAAGTCCAAAACCTCCCTTTACCACTTCTGAAGGAGGAAGCCCCTGTTGAAACGAAATAAAGCCAAGGGTTCCAAACACGGCAAATCCGGCAAATAGCGAAAAGGTGCTGTTTACCGCGCCCGTAATGTAGGCATTCCCTACAATATCAGATTTTTTGGGAAGGTAGCTTGCATACGCAATCATGGTTGCCATCGCAAGGCTTAAACTAAAAAAGATTTGCCCGTAGGCATCCAGCCAAACACGAGGGTTAGTAAGTTGAGAAAAATTTGGTTTGAGATACCATGTGAGCCCTTTTCCTGATCCCGGAAGTGTGATACCACGAATGACCAAAATCGTTGTCAAGATAACCAACAAGGGGATGAAAATTTTGCAGGCTAATTCAATGCCGCGTTGGACCCCCCGTAATTCGATAATCCAGTTAAAAATCCAGATTACAATGAGTGCAACAAAAATAATGGTACTTGGACTGCCCAGATGCCAAAAGCTCCCGGACATATGAAGATGTTGATGATAAAAAAAGTCTGCCGGATTTGCTCCCCATTTGAGTGTTACCGAATACCAGATGTAGTCCAAGCACCAGGCCAAAATAACGGTGTAATAAAACGTAATTCCCAGTACCACGAAGATGGATGGCCACCAGCCAACCCATTCCCATTTTTTCCCAATCTTGTAAAAACTCAGAACGGCTGACCCTCTAAATTTATGGCCAATTCCAAATTCCAAAATGAGCAAAGGAATGCCAGCCGTTAAAAGCGCTACAATGTACGGAATCAGAAATGCCCCTCCGCCATTTTTATAGCATAAATAGCTAAAACGCCAGATGTTTCCCAATCCAATTGCCGCCCCAACCGCTGCCAAAATAAAACCAATACGACTTTTCCACTCCTCCTTTTCATTGGCCATTGGAGTTGCCTTTCTTTTTGTCCTTAGAAATATTTCGGGATCGCACGGGTAAAAAATCCAACAAAATAGGTCAGGATGGGCAAAAAATCATCCGATCCCGTTCAGAAAATTTTTGCCCATCTCTGCCCGGTTGCTTTACCGGTTATATTAAAAGGCGATTTTGTTTCCGTCAATTCTCATCAAGGTTAAAGCACACAACTTTGGGTTCCGTCATTTCCATCAGCGCAAATTTAATTCCTTCCCGCCCAAGACCGCTGTGCTTCACCCCGCCAAATGGCATGGCGTCAATCCGGTAGTCGGTGGAATCATTAATCATAATTCCGCCGACGTCCAGCTCTTTAATGGCTTTGTGAGCCTTGTTCAAATCCCGCGTAAAAATGGCACCGTGAAGCCCGTAATTCACATGGTTAGCTTTGTCAATGCCTTCATCCAGAGATTTTATAGAGTAAAGGGCCACCACCGGCCCGAAAATTTCCTGACAATCGATTTTGGCTTCGAGTGGAACATTGGCCAAAACCGTGGGTTCTACCAGTGTTCCTTTGCGGTGTCCGCCCGTGAGGAGTGTGGCATTTTTGTCAACAGCATCCTGAATCCAGGCTTCAACCCGTTTGGCCTCAGGTTCAGAAATCATGGGTCCCATGTCCGTGGTTTCGTCTAACTGATAGCCAACCTTTATTTGTTGGGTTTTCTGAACAAAAGCCGATTCAAATGCGCTGTAGATTTTTTCCTGAATGTAAATGCGCTGAACACCAATGCAATTTTGCCCCACTGCCCAAAAGGCACCGGATACACATGAATCTACCGCCTGTTGGAGGTCGGCATCTTCCAGAACAATCACAGGGGAGTTGGAACCCAATTCCATGCCGATTTTTTTGAGTCCCGCTTTTTGGGTGATTTCCAGTCCGGCTTCAACGCCTCCTGTGAAAGTGACCATCCGTACCCGTGGATCAGAAACCAGGGCTTCTCCGATCTCACTGCCAAAACCTGTCACCACATTCAGAATGTGAGCGGGCAGCCCGGATTCCACAAAAGCCTCGGCCAGTTTAAGAGCGGAGAGGGGCGTGATGGTTGCGGGTTTCAACACAACCGCGTTTCCCCCTGCGATAGCAGGACCTAATTTGTGGGCAACCAAATTCAGGGGATCATTGAAGGGCGTAATGGCCGCAATTACACCAATAGGGAAGCGATAATAATAGCCAACTCGATTTTCAGAACCAGGAACACTGTCGAAGGGAATGGTTTCACCCACAATGCGTCTGGCCTCTTCTGCCGAAAGGCTAATGGTGTTGATGCAGCGGGAAACCTCTTTTCTGGCTTCGCGAATGGTTTTGCTTCCCTCGGTGGCAATGGTTCGGGCAAAATCTTCAAAATTTTTCTGAACATAAGCAGCAGTTTCATTCAAGATTGTGACCCGCCTGTGTGCCGGAAGGCGTTTGTTGATCTGGTATCCCTTCACAGCGCTTTCTACCGCCCGTTGGATATCTTCGGTCGTGCCTCGTGGAACGGTGTTCACGAGGGAATTGTCAAACGGGTTGCGGACATCTATTTTTTGGGATTTGTCAATCCATTTACCGGCAATAAGCATTTTCATTTTTGCATTTCCTCCGAGAGATTAAGATTGATTTCGATTAATCGCCAGCAAATCCGTCAGCAGTGAAAATCCGGTTTCAATTTTCCCTGCGCCGGGGCCAATGATGGTAACTTCGCCCAGCGTGTCTGTGTTGAAACTAAGCGCATTGGTTACTCCGGAAATCCCCGCAAGAAAATCACTATCAGGCAGTTCCATTGGCCTAACGCTGGCCGAAACCCCTGAATCTGTTTTCTCGACGCTTCCGATTAATTTCCAGCGTTTGTGATTCGTGCGGGCATTTTGAATATCTTCAAGCGTGATTTTTGTAATTCCCTCGCAGGGAATGTCCGGCTCTTTCAGATTTGCTCCCATGAGAACATTTGCCAGAATGAGCACTTTTGCCTTGGCATCCCAACCCAGCACATCGGCATCGGGAACGGCCTCTGCGTAACCCTTTAGCTGAGCATCGCGGAGGGCTTCTTCGTAGCCGATGCCGTTTTCCATTTGAGTGAGAATATAATTGGTTGTTCCGTTTAAAATGCCGCGAACGCGCGTGATTTCCGCTCCGGCTAATCCTGTTTCTGTCAAATGAAATACGGGCGTGCCGCTCATTACGGTGCCCTCAAAACGGAATTCCACGCCATTCTTAACGGCCACATTTTGGAGCTCCTTCAGTGCCAAGGCCACGGGGCCCTTGTTGGTTGTAACCACGTGCTTTTTATTTTTCAACGCCGTACGAACGTGTGTTAGCCCCGGTTCACCCGTTTTAATATTTGTCGGCGTGATTTCTACAATAACATTGGCCGATGTTTGGGTGATGATTTTTTCGGAATCCCACCCTTCCACACTGTCCGGGTGTTCGGCAAGTGATTTTTTATTTTCCGCCAGATTAAGTGCCAACTTGCCGTCGAGGCCATTTTCGTTGTAAACCGTGCCCAGTGCAATATCGTGAACAGCAACTATTTTAAATTGAAAATTCTGCCGATTTTTTAATTCTGACTGTTTTTCAGCCAGCAGCTGCATTAGCCCTCTGCCGACGGTTCCGAAGCCAATGAAAGCCAATCG
>CAZIYL010000022.1:0-18001 GCA_964543425.1 uncultured Deferribacteres bacterium | reverse complement strand
AATTCCCCCACAATTTGTCTGAGCTGGCGAGAAAACTTCGACCGCGGATACTGAAACAACTGCGGCACCTGCGACATTGCCGCTTTTCTTACATTCTCGTCGTAAGGAAGCGCGCCAAGATAGCGGACGCTTCTCCCCAGAAATTTCTCTGTAATACTGTTGAATTTTTCGTGCGACTCCTGCCCCTGTTTTTCACTCTTCACCCAATTGAACAACACGCGCACCGAAAGAGCCGGCATAAAAAACGTAAGAACCTTCACAATTGCGTAGGCATCCCCAATAGCCGAAGGTTCCGGTGTTGTAATTACAAAAACTTCGTCTGCCGAAAATATCTCGCCCAGAACAGTGGGCGTAATCCCCGAAGCCGTATCAATCAGAATCACATCGAAAAATGCGTCCAGGTCCATAAACTCGTGGCGCATATGGTCTAAAAACTTTTCCTCTTGCTCAATCAAATCAACAGAGCCCAGGCCCGATGGAAGAATGTATAAATCGTTTTTAAAAGGATAAATAATTTCCATTAGACTCAGCTTTTTTTCAAGGACATCCGCAAAGTGCAACTCCGGCGCCGTCCCCGACAAAATTGGAAGATTTGAGAGATTGACATCGCCGTCAATTAACAGCGTTTTGATCCCGTTTTCAGCCAGAACGATCCCCACATTCAGGGCAATTGTCGTTTTCCCAACGCCCCCTTTGCCGCTGGTAATCGCAATCCGCTTGGCCTTTAGAGGAATATCCGATTTTGGAAACAGTTCGTACGCCGGAACCAGTTCTCGCAATTGCCAGGCTTGATCTCTCATCAAATCGTCTCCATTCCTAAAATAAGTTGGCTTAAAAATGATTGATTGGCAGGCCGAAATGTCTTGGGCACATCCTGCCCAAATGTAACAAACGACACAGGCAGCCGGTGCTGTTTAAGAATCGTCAACATGTTTCCGTAGTGCCTCGTTTCATCCAATTTTGTAAAAATAATTCGATTGGATGGAATAACCTGAAACCGCTGAATGGTATCCAAAAGGTCTTCCGACCGCGTGGACAGATTCAGTGTCAGGTGCATTTCGTCCGGTTGAATGGCAGCAAGATAATTCTGAATTTCCCGAATTCCTTCGCCGTCCCGGGGGCTGCGTCCCGGGGTGTCAACGTAAACAACGTCCTTGTCGGAGAATTTCCGCACGGCCCGGCTCATGTCGTCAGGCGAGTATGCCACTTCCATCGGGATTTGAGACAAATCGGCAAAAACCCGTAACTGGTCAATGGCGGCAATTCGGTACGTATCCATTGACAGAAGTCCCACATTTTTGCGGTAAACAATGACGTCTGTAGCGGCCAGTTTGGCGATTGTTGTTGTTTTGCCGACACCTGTGGGGCCGATCAACACAACAATCCGCGGGCGCTCCGGCAAATTTAGCGGGCGCTCCGGCTCGGGAATCAAATGACTTATCTGCTGCAGCAAAACCCGATCGAGTACGGTTCGGCTTACATCCCGGCCGGGCACATCGTCTGCAACGCTTCTCAGAAGCGAAAGAGCCAGCGCCTCGTCTACGCCCGATTCTACAAGCATTTGATACGTATCCGCCAGATGCGGCGGCAAATACCCGGATTGGAAACCCGTTCCAAATCCATTGTGAATCTGTTCGTACTTTGAGCGAAGATCCTGTAATTCTTTTTGGAGTTTCTGAATCGCGCTGTTTTCCGTCGTTTCCGAAGGCTGCCTTTTGGGGCGAGAATACGTCTGATTCACATTGACCGTATCCTCCCGGCGAAGTGGATTTTTGGCGCTGCGAATGGGTTCATCATCCAGAGCCGCAGTTACCTCCAAAAACCGGGATTGAGTCACTCCAAAGGTTCCCGATTTCTTTTGCTCCTGAACATTCAGAATAATTGCGTTGGGTCCCAATTGAGCCTTAATTTGTTTAAAGGCTTCATTCATCGTCTGTGCACGGAATTTTTTAATTTTCATTGTGTAAACCAATCACTCCCGTTGTTTGGATTTCCACATCCGCAGGAATTTCATTGTACGAAAGAACTGCAACCTGCGGAAAAGCTATTTCAATGAGCCGTTTAAAACTTGACCGAATCATCGGCGACGCCAGAATCAGAGGCGTAAATCCGTTCTCCGTCATTTTCTCGGTTCCGGTCTTGATTTGCTGGAACAGGGCTTTCAAAATGTCCGGGGGCAAATTCAAACCGGCTCCCTTGTTTTGATTCAAATTGTCAACCAGTACATTTTCCAGTTGAGGGTCTAACATCATGCCGTATATTCGGCCATCCTCGGCAAGATAATTTTTATAGATGATTTTTGACAGTGCATTTCGAACGTACTCCGTCAGAATATCCGGGTCTTTCGTTGTGCTTGCATAATCGGCCAGCGTTTCCAAAATGGTCACCATATCCCGAACAGGAACCTGCTCCCGAAGAAGGTTCTGAAGTACTTTTTGGATCTGACCAATATTCAGCAAATTAGGAATCAATTCCTCAACCACGGTGGGAGATTCCTTTTTAACGGTCTCAATCAACTCGTGAACATCCTCGCGACTTAACACCAAATAGGAATTCTGCTTCAGAAGTTCCTTTAGGTGAGTTGCCAAAACGGCAACCGGTTCCACAACGGTAAATCCCATTTTCTCGGCCTTCTCTTTAAGCTTATCCGGAATCCAGTAAGCCGGAAGCCCAAATGCCGGATCACGGGTAGGGATTCCATCCAATTTCGAGGAATTTTCGTCGGCTGCAAGTGCCAGCAAACGACTGGTTAGAAGTTCTCCTCTGGCAATGTCTGCCCCGCGAATTTTGACAATGTACTCATCCGGCTTCAGGCTGATGTTGTCCCGAATACGTATGGGCGGAATCACCACACCCAATTCGATGGCCAATTGCTTTCGAATAGTTGTAATTCGACTCAGCAAATCACCGCCCTGTTCTTCATCCACAAGAGGAATCAAGCCATAACCGATTTCAATTTCCAGCGGATCAACCTGTAAGTAATTTTCAAGATTGTCGGTGGTTTCAACGGCTTCCTCTTGCTCCGCAATAGTTTCTTCCATAGCTTCTCTCTTTTCCATACTATCGGCGGTTTTTCCTACGATAAATGCCACTCCGGATAGAATAAAAAACGGAAGCATTGGCAATCCCGGAGCCAGCCCAAACAGAAGTAATGCCCCCGAAACCACATACAGAGCCCGGGGTTTTCCCAGCAATTGACGGCTGATATCGTGCCCCAGGTTCTCTTCCGATGCGGCCCGTGTTACCACAATACCGGCTGACGTTGAAAGAATCAGCGCCGGAATCTGGGAAACAAGTCCGTCGCCAACGGTAAGAAGCGTGTACGTGTGCACGGCACCACCCAGGGACATTCCCTTTTCCATGACGCCAATGACAAAACCGCCCAGAATATTAATCGACGTAATAATAAGCCCGGCAATGGCGTCCCCCCGGACAAATTTCGAAGCACCGTCCATAGCGCCGTAAAAATCGGCTTCCTGTCCGATTTTTTTCCGGCGTTCCCTGGCTTCGCTATCGTCAATCAGACCGGCGTTTAAATCGGCATCAATGGCCATTTGCTTTCCGGGCATGGCGTCCAAAGTAAATCGGGCAGCAACCTCGGCAATTCGACCGGCGCCCTTGGTAATCACCACAAACTGAATGACCACCAAAATCAGAAAAATCACAAATCCAACGATGTAATCGCCCTTTACAACAAAATTTCCAAAAGCGGCGATCACTTTCCCCGCGTAGGCATCCCCCAAAATCAGGCGTGTGGAGGCGATGTTCAGGGACAGTCGGTAAAGCGTCATGACCAGCAGCAATCCCGGGAAAACAGAAAATTCCACCGGCTCGTTCAGGTACATCGAAACCATAAGCACCGTGAGACTCAGACTAATATTGACCACCAGAAACAAGTCCAGCATACCCGTGGGCATGGGCAGAATCATAATCATCAGGATCAGAATCACCCCAACGGCGAGCCCGATATCACTTTGTTTAAGCAGCCTCTGCAGGAAATTAGGGCGACTTAATTCGGCGGTCATCATGCGAGCTGTTTTCCTTTCAATCGATAAATGTACGCCAAAACCTCAGCCACACTCTGGAAAAGATCCACAGGAATTTCCATTCCTACCTCTGCTGATTTGAACAGCGCCCTTGCCAGAGGCGGATCTTCCACAATCGGAACGCCGCTTTCGCGAGCAATTTCTTTGATTTTAAGTGCCAATTTTCGCGAGCCCTTTGCCAGTACCCGGGGAGCTTCCATTCCTTCCGGTTCGTATTTTAGAGCAACTGCGTAGTGGGTTGGGTTCGTAATCACTACGTCTGCCTTGGGAACGTCGGCCATCATCCGCTTTCGAGCCATCTCCCTCTGCAAACTCCTGATCCGCCCTTTCACCTGCGGATCGCCCTCGTATTCTTTCATTTCTTCCTTGACTTCCTGTTTGGTCATCCGCATATCTTTTAAATAATTCCATTTCTGAAAGGCAAAATCTGCGGCGGCCAGGATAACCAGAATCAAAGAAGCCCAGATGGCCATTTGAAAAATCACCCGCATCATAAACGACATAATTTGCCTGGGTCCTTGATCCATCAGCAAAAAATAATCGGCGTAGTGCCCTTTAATTACCCTGTACATCACGTAGCCAATAATTACAATTTTTAAAATACCTTTGATTAACTCCTCCATGGAGCGCATTGAAAAAATTCTTTGAAACCCTTTAATGGGATCAATTTTCTCCAGATTGGGGATTACAGGCTCCAGCGTGAAAAGAAAACCCACCTGTCCAACATTGGCCAGAATTCCAATGACCATAATCGCCAGTAACAAAGGAGCCATTATTTTTATCGAAATTCCGATCAGAGAAATAGCGTAAGGGCGAACCGAATCCCGGGCGATTTGATAGGTCATCAGGCTGCTCAAAACGTGTTTCATAAACATTGAAAAATTCTGAAACATGTAACCGGAAATAAAAAAAAGCGTCAGTGTTCCGGTAAGCAAAACAAACGCCGAGTTGATTTCCGTACTTTTAGCAACATTCCCTTTTTTTCGCGCGTCCTCGAGACGCTTGGGGGTTGGTTGTTCGGTTTTATCCGAGCTTTGATCAGCCATGGTTTCTTTCGGTTATTCGGTTAATCAGCTATTCGACCGCTATTCCATTCCGTTGCAAGTTTGCTCTGATAGTTTATTATTTATTGAGAAACGTTAGTTCTCAATTTACAATTGCCAATTCATCGTTGACAGTTAACCATTTATTTCCCCTTTTAAAGGGGTTAAACAGATAGCCTCTAAACTAAAACGCCCGAATCATTTTCATCCAATCGGCACTAAACCAGTTAAAATATTTTTCAAACAAATAGAAAAACAACGGAACGGAAATCGCCAGCGTTGCGAGTCCCAGTCCGATTTGCAGCGGAAAACCTACGATAAACACATTCATTTGGGGAAGCGTGCGCGCCACAATGCCCAGGCCCACATTGGTTAATAACAATGTTACAAAAATCGGAGCGCTGATTTTAACCGCCACTACAAACATCTGGCCGGTCATCTGGATGAGTATTTGCCCAAGATTACCATTCATAGTGGCACCCAGCAGAGGAATGGTCTGAAAGCTTTCCACCATTCCACGAATCAAAAGGTGGTGCCCGTCCAGCAAGAGAAAAATCAGAATGGCCATGAAATTCTGAAACTGGGCAATAATAGACATTTGAATTCGCGACATGGGATCCAGAACACTTACGATGGCAAAACCCATTTGAAAGCCGGCAATTTCTCCTGCTAATTGAATGGCACCAAAAAAAATAATTCCAAAAAATCCAATGAATAACCCCACAAAAAGTGTTTGGGAAAGTTGGAAAATAAATTCCGAAACACCCTGCGGAACCAGAACGGTTTTCGGAACAATCGGGTAAATAATCACCGCGATAAAAAAGGATAGTCCCAAGCGAACCATCACAGGCACAGCCTGATCGCCGAAAATTGGCAGAATTGCCATCATTGCCGCCACTCGCACAAAGATGAGCAGGAAGACCTGCATTTCCTGAACAGAAAACCCGAATTGATTCATAAAAACATTCCTAATTCGCCGAAGACCATTGGCATTAACCTAAATTTAAAATGTGGTGAATTTAGTATGACCGACTTAATGCGTTAAGAGCGAAATACTGTTAAAGATACTGGTTGTAAAATTAAGAAGTATGTGCATCATCCATGGCATAAAAATTAAAAACATAACTACCACAACCAGAATTTTTGGGATAAATGTCAGGGTCATTTCGTTGATCTGCGTAACCGCTTGAAATATTCCGATTACCAGCCCCACAATGAGTCCCGACAAAAGCATAGGCGCCGACAACAATAACGTTGTCATTAAAGCCTGTTTGCCAAGATGCAATACAAATTGTTCGGTCATTTATCCTCCCGTCACATAAAGCTTTTGACAAGTGAACCGATGATGAGGTACCAGCCGTCTACCAAAACGAATAATAGAATTTTAAACGGCAGCGAAATCATTACGGGCGGCAACATAAGCATTCCCATGCTCATCAGCACGCTTGCCACCACCAGATCAATTACTAAAAATGGAATGTAAAGTAAAAATCCAATTTGAAATGCCAGGCGCAATTCACTGATCACAAATGCCGGAATAATCTTGAAGGTGGGCACATCCATTTGATTTTTGGGTTTTGGCCCTTTGTCCAGACTCATGAATAGCGCCAAATCTTTTTCCCGCGTCTGCCGAAGCATAAAGCGACGCAAAGGTTCCTGTCCCCGTTTTAGGGCCTCTTCGTATGAAATTTTCTTTTTCAGATAAGGCTGCAACGCATTCTGGTTAATATCCGAAAAAACAGGCTGCATAATGAAATAGGTTAAAAAAAGTGCCAACCCGATGAGCAATTGATTGGGGGGCATCTGCTGCAATCCCAGCGCCTGCCGTAAAAAGTGAAGAACAACAATTATCCGTGTAAAAGCCGTTGTTAGAATCAAAATTGCCGGCGCCAGCGAAAGAATGGTTAACAGCAGCAAAATTTCAATCGTTACGGCGAAATCATTCGGATTTTTGCCGCCCCCCACATTCAGGGACAGCTTTGGAAATGGCTGCGCGTTAGCGCCGTTCGGAAACAGAAATGTCCCTGCAACCAAAATTATCAGGGCAAAGAGCACTATATACTTTCGTCGATTCATTTTCATGATTTTTTCAAAAATCCTTCCAATTGCGATTGAAACAAATTTCCGGATTTTTTGCTTTTGAGAGGGTCGGTATTTTTTAATGTCTGTAGAATTTCCGGATCACTAATTTCCGTGAGATTCGAAATTTGATTATCCGTAACCCCCAATACCAGAAGCCGGTCGAAGACTTTTACCAGATAGATAAATTTTTTCGGGGCCAACAATGTGGTGCTCACAACCGTAACCTGCGAAATCGACTGGCCCTTCCCACGACGGTAAACGAATTTATTTAGAAACCAAACCGTTCCGTAAATGAGCAACACAATAAGCCCAAACACAAAAAATAATTTCACAAACTGTGCTGTCATCGAAATGCCTGAATTCTGTTCATTTGATTGGAGGCTGTGCCCCAGAACCAAATTTAGAAAGAACATCCCCACAAATAGAAGAGTCAGCACGGCCGTAAGCCAAATTTTCTTCTTCGAATAATTCATCTTCATTTTCTACTGAAGTCCTTTCACGCGTTCCGAGGGGTCGAGCAAATTGGTTACGCGAATGCCAAAACGGTCGTCGATAACGACCACTTCGCCTTCAGCAATTTTTTTGTCATTTACCAGAAGGTCCACCGGCTCGCCTGCCATCTTGTCGAATTCCAAAATCGACCCTTCGCCCAATTGTAAAATGTCGCTGATCAGCACATTCTTGCGAGCCAGCTCCACAGAAACGGGAAGTTCCAGATCAAAAAGAATTTCCAACGAATTCAAATTGCTTCCACTCATTGAGTCTTCTTCCATTTTCTGAAAGGGCGCCCCATCGGAGGAAAGCAAATCTTCTTGATCATTTAACACCATTGTAGAATCCTCTACCGCTTCCTTGGACATTTCCGGTGGTGTTTGAATGAGTTCTTTGTCATTTGTTTCTTTGGGCATTCCTTCATCTGCTTCAGGCATTGTCTTTTCTCCATCTATCGTGTTGGTTTCATTACCTTAAATGCCAACCGCTTTTTCATTATTCCGGCTTTTCCGAAAAACTTCGCCTTCTTCCCTATGTAAAGAGGAAGCAAATCCGTTGTTTTTTGATCCAGGAATAGAACGTCTCCTTCTCTCAGATTCATCAGCTCCTGAAAGGAAAGCTGTGTTTCACCAAGGTTTACAGAAATCGGCACGTGGGTTTTTTCAAGATTCCTTCTTAAAATTCGACGGTCTTTTGCGGAATTACTCTGTGAAACCTCAATCTGCTCGGTTTCCACTTTTTCCAAAAGCTGATTAATGAGGTAATAGGGATAGGCAATATTAAACAAAGAGATATTTTCAGCGAAATTGACTTCAAGTGAAATTGATACGACCGATTCTCCGGAATCCGCCAATTGAACAAAATTGGGATTGCTATAATAGGTTCCCACATCGATGTCAAGTTCTTCAACGGCAGACCAGGCCGACTGAAATTGAATGATTAATTTTTTAAGCAGCCGTTCCATGATTCTCTGCTCAATAGCTGTCAATTCCCGATTGATTTCGATGAGTTTGCCGGGGCCTCCCAGAACGCGATCTACCAGGAAATAAACCAGTTGAGGTTGAATCTCAAAAAGTATATTCTTCTCATATTTTTCTACGGGAAATGTGTACAAGCAGCTCGGATTGGGCAGCGATTCCACATATTCAACGTCCGACATGTGGCCATTTGAAATATAATTGACCTGAACGTTCATGCGGAGATGATCATTCAAAAAATAACCCAGATATTTTGCGAATGTAAAGTGAATTCGTTCCAAAGTGCGCCGGGCACTTTTCGACAACTGATCCGGATTTTTGAAATTATAGGGCTTAATCGAAAAATCGGTCATTATGTCCGGATTATTATTCCCGCTTTTTTTAATCGGAATTGAACTGAGTAATTGGTTAATTTCTTTTTGAGATAATTTTTGAGCCACTTTTATTCCCTTGGTTTAAGCGTTTTATTTGTCTCTCCTATTTTTACACAAATATTGTACCAGAGAAAAATGACTCGTTTTTTGTTTTTTAACAATTTGATAATTAAGAAGTTATTTTATTGCTTAATGTGAGTAAACAAATTTGATGTGCACAAAGGGGGAATTTATTACCGCCTGCTGGGTATTGTTTTCCCTGTGTTCATTTAATTGGGAAAACAGGCTCAACGCAATAAATTACGCTAAATTTCCTGAAAGCATTTCACGACAAATGGACTGTTTGGAGAAATATTTTGGCAAGTAATTCCAATCTATCTGTTTTTTGCATATTTTACTACTTTGAAGGGCTGAAATTTTAAGGTGTATGCTCTATTTATTTTTAAATATTGCAATGAAAATCTTTCATAACGAAAACCCGTAGATATGAAGGTCACTTGCAGGAAAGGGGTGTTTTTTAAATTCAGTTGGCATGAAAAATATCGGACACAAAAAGTGAAATTATCTTCCTACTGAATAATGAAATTGCTGAAATATACGTGCCGGATGGAGCCTTCACCCAGTAGTTCGTTCAATCTTCTGGAAATTTCACTTTTCAGAGAATCTTTATCGGATACGTCATCCATTTGTTGAATAGTTTTGCTCACAAAAATATCGATGAGAATATCCCGAATTTGAGGGTCACGATTCTTTAATTCATCACCGATGTTCTTTTTACCTTCTTCCAAACCAACGGAGACATTCACAAAATGGCGCCCCTCTGTATTTTTCGGATTTGCAATGACATCCTCTACCAAATAGATTTCGCCGGGCGTTTTACTCACACTTGCTCCCTTTTTCTTTTTGGTAGTCATTTGTGCAGCCGCGGCTTCTTGTTGAATGGCCTTTTTCTTAAAAATCTTTACCACAATTACGTACGAAAGAACTAATTGCAAAAGGAATAATGGAACCCAAATCATGATGACTTTTTTAGGCGATCCGCTCTTTTTTGCTTTTTTTTCTCCGTTACCCGGATTGGCTTTTTTTTCTTTATCTTCCATTTTACTTTCCTATCAAATCTGTTTCTGTTTCAATGATTTGCCCGCCGCTTTTATTGGATGCCCCTGAGGCGCCGAAACGCCATATAACTGAGGATTTGCCTGAACTTCCTGTGGACTTACATTTTCAAGGTAAATTTCTACACGTCTGTTTTTTGCCCGATTTTTTTCAGATGTATTTGGCACCAAAGGCTTGTTTGAGCCATATCCGGCATAATACAAACGCCTGGGATTAATGTGTCCCACATCCTGAAAATAATGAATCACATTAATGGCACGCATCGCCGATAATTCCCAATTGGATGGAAATTCCGGGGTGTGAATGGGCAAATCGTCCGTGTGCCCTTCCACACGAATTTTATTAGGAAAGCTATTTGCAAGACCAACAATTTTACTCAGCAAGGGCAATCCGCTTCTTTTTAGTCCCGCCTTTCCCAAATCAAAAAGAATGGGGTTCATCATTCGAATCATAATGCCATTTTGGGTTACCTCAACCGAAATAGAATCGGCAAGATTATGTTTCTGAATATATGTTTGAATATCGTGAACTTTTGAATCCGGTGTGGTGTTTTTAAATCCTTTCAACTGTATCATCTTTTTAGGGCTTAATTTTACAACCGATTGCCTGTACTTCAAAACCCCCAGTGCTCCTTTCAGAGACCCCATTGCCTTCTGGTATTCCGACATCTGAATGGACGAAAACGACACAATCAGGATGAAAAATGTGAGCAGCAGAGACATCATATCCCCATAGGTAACCATCCAACCCGGGGCGCCCTCCTCGCATTTCTTCTCCTTTTTAGCCATTCTTTATCACGCTTCCTTTTCTTCAAAGACCACTCTTTTCTTAGGAGGAATAAACGATACCAGTTTTTGTTCCACAATTCTTGGATTATCGCCTGACTGAATAGATAACACCCCTTCCATAACCAACTGCTTTACCATTACTTCCTGAGAGCTGATGGTTTCCAATTTACCGGCAAGCGGTAAAAATATGAGGTTTGCCAACACAGCGCCGTAAAATGTCGTAATTAATGCCACAGCCATCGACGGCCCAATGCTAGACGGATCGGACATTGTCCCCAACATGAGGATCAACCCAATCACTGTTCCAATCATTCCGTAGGCCGGAGCGTATGTTCCCATAGTTTTCATGATAGTGGCACCTAATTCATGACGATTTTGCAGGGATTCAATCTCTGTATCCAGAATAGTTTTCATCAAATCCGGTTCGGTTCCATCAACAGCCAGTTGAATGCCCTCTTTCAGGAAGGGGTCTTCGATGTCTTTGATTCGATCCTCTAACGCCAGTATTCCTTCCCGCCGGGCGACTTCAGCGAATTCCACCAACATTTTGATATTTGCCGTCGGATCGGGAGGCTTGTTCAGGAAGCCCTTTTTAATCACGCCAATCACACTAAGTATATCCGACAAGGGGAAATTTATAAGCGTGGCGCCAAATGTTCCCCCCAAAACGATCATGATTGAGCTAATATCAATAAAGCTGGTTAATTGACCTCTCTGTAAAATAGCAAAGAGAATCAAAAAAACACCGATTACAATCCCAGTGATTGTTGCTAAATCCATTTTATGCCGTCACGCAAAATTTAATAGTAATGATCAGAATCTGATTCGTCATTGGTTATCCCAAAAATTTTCCTTTTGTACGCAATAATTTTTTCCAACAAGTCCTTTGGATCATCAAGCACAATCATTTTTTTACCGGTTGTCAGCGTCAAAATTGTGTCTGGCGTTTCCTGAATCGTCTCAATCAGCTCGGCATTTACATAAATTTCTTTGCCATCCAACAACATTACTTTAATCATCAGCAATTAAAAAGGGGCTCACCAAAGCACAATTTAAGAGAAACCTATTATTTTTATCGGCTAAAAAATAAATTACTTTTGCTTTGGGAGTCCCTTTCCCTGTTTATTATCGTTTAATATTTACCATCTCATTTAGCATCGAATCACTTGTTGTAATCACCCGTGCATTTGCCTGAAATCCACGTTGGGCCACAATCATATTCGTAAATTCCTGTGCCAAATCCACATTAGACATTTCCAGATATCCCGGTAGGATTTCCGCCTGAATGATTTCTCCGGCTTTCCCTGCCACCGGTGTGCCGGAATTGGCAGATGTCATGTACAGATTGTTCCCAGTCGACGTTAAACCGCTGGGATTGTTAAAAGATGCCAGAACCAGTTGTCCCAATTTTTGCGTCACTCCATTTGTGAACAAACCGGTAATTTCTCCGTGGCCGTTAATGGAGATAGAGCCCAAATTTCCGCTGGCGTATCCATCCTGCGATTTTGTAACCATTGCGGAGGAAGAAGCGAATTGCGTCAGTCCGTTGAATTCTCCAAAGCGTCCCAAATCCAGCTTAATATTAACGGGAAGGGCTCCATTATTGGGATCGAATTGAAGGCTGTTGGCACCATCTGAATAGGTAAACGACGCAATTGACCCGTCGGCATTGAATGAAATTTTGCCTTTGCCGCCGCTGGAAACCACCTCATTTCCCTTGAATTTAATATTCCATGTCCATTGATTTCGAACATCCGTCTTTTTGAATTCCATAATCATGGTATGTTTTTGCCCTATTGCATCGTAAACGGTAATATTTGCCGTGTGGGTGGCATCTTTGGCTGTTTGCATTTCGGCAAAACTCATGATAGAATTCAGTGCTTCATTTTCTCCTTCCCGAATGGTAATTGTCTGAAGCGTATTATCCGCCCCGGGATCGCCATTGACTGTCAGAGCGCCATCGTCAATATGGGCACCGATATCATTTTTAATTCCAAAAGTGGTATTGATTTTCGCTAACAAATCAGAAAGTTTTGAATCGGCAGCCACAGTAAAATTATCTGAAACCAATTCGCCGTTCTTCATGACACTTAGATCAATTGAATCGCCGGAAGAGAGGTTCAGTGAATCGCCAACTGAACTCAAAAGGTCTGTTAGAAGATCGTCCTTGGTTGCCTTATGAGAGAATTGATCGGTACTGGTGGTGGTTGTTGTATTCACCGTTCCATCCGCGGGCGAAAGAGCCGCTTTAAGAGAAGCATTGTTGCTGGAAAGCGAAACCGTTGTGTCACCGGCACCCGCCACCCCGGTTATTTTAATAGAACCGTTATTGGTAAGCGTTGCCGTAAATTCTGTGCCAAAATCATTATTAATTTCAGCCACCAAATCATCCAGAGAATTAAAATCTCCGTGTCCCGCTCCCGTATCTTTTTGCGCATACGTATAAACATGGCTGCTTGTCCCGTCCGAAACCGTCACCGTTGAAGCACCGGGCGTAATTCCTGACATTACCGAATTGGTCGCACCCTTAGCGTAGAGACCATTTACATCGCTATCGCTGCCAGGCTTTTCAATGGCAAACATGACATTTGATTTCAAAATAGTGCCAACCGGTTTTACATCGGCATTCAGATTTCCGGTAAATTCCACTTTTGTCGTGGCCTTTGCGGCAACCTTTTGCCCAAATGGTAAAACTAAATCGCCAATGGGTGTCCCCGGTTTAATATCGCCATTTGAATTAGCCAACATTCCCTGAACCACGTATCCGGTGGTCGGATTTACCAGTCGCCCATCGGCATCGAATTGGAAATTACCGGCTCGGGTGTAGTATTCGTTGGAACCGTCACTCAGGACAAAAAATCCATTCCCTTGAATGGCCATGTCGGTTTTCACACCAGTCGATTCCAAATTCCCCTGGGTAAAAATGGTATCAATACTCCCCATTTGAACTCCCAGACCCATCTGCATGGGATTTGTGCCGCCTTCTCCATCATAGGGGCGCGTGGCACCTCTGATGGTTTGCGCAATTGCCTGGGCAAAAACAGCACGTCCGGCCTTAAAACCAATGGTGTTAATATTGGCAATATTATTGCCAATTACATCCATTCGTGTCTGGTGGCTTTTAATACCACTCACACCTGCAAACAGTGATCTCATCATGATGACATACCTCCTTTTTTCCTAAGCCGCTTCTGTCGGTCAGCAGCTTCAGGGCCTCTCCTTAAAGCGAGGCTTTTCGGAGTCCGGCCCATGTGTTAGTGTTGATTTCCTAGTTTTTGATTATCATTGCGCTGTCAATATTGGTAATGATTCCATTGTGCATCTGATCCTGAGCCATCGCTGTTATGACGGTTCGGTTAGGAATATTTACCACAAATGCCAGCCGATTCAGCAAGATCAGCGAATCATTTGCACCCTTTTCCGCCGCCTGACTCACGGCTGCTTCCAGTTTCTCATGTTCCGCCCCAGACAACTGAATATCTCGGGATTCCAATCGCCGCAGCGCATGTGCCGAAAACTTCAGCCCATTCGCTTCTTTTAGCTTTTGGCCAAACAGCTTCCGAAATGACCCGGAAGATGTTCCGCTCGTCTGTTTACCCGGCTGAGGCCGGGGACGTAACGGCTGAATAATCAGCCGCGGATCATTAATTCTTGTCTTCATCCTCTCCTCATTTGTTTAGGACTTCCTGAACATCACCAATTCCGTACATTTTACCGCCAACCATTAAATAGGCTCCCCCGTTTGAATAGCGAACGCTTTCAACCTCTCCCACCACATAAGTTGAAGCAGTAGTTTCATTCTTGTCCGCATCAATCCCTTTAACCACAACTTTGTACGTGCCGGGCGCAAAGGGCTCGCCGTCTTTGTCTTCGCCGTTCCATTGGTACACATGATCGCCGGCAGACTTTGCACTCAGTGTTTTTGTGGCTGTTAGATTTCCCTGATCATCATAAATTTCAACAGACACACTTTCTGCCGTTTTGGGCAAATTGTAATGAATTTCCATTCCATTCTCTTCGCTCAATTGGAATTGATTGGTTTGAATTTTCACATTTTTCCCAATAAGCGTTGTCGCCATTGAATTGCCAATGGATTGCGCCAATAACGCATTGGACTGAACGCTCTTGTCAAATTTGTCATTCAGGTTCTGAATTCCTTCCAGCGAGCTGAATTGTGCCAACTCGGCAACAAATTCATCGTTCTTCATTGGTTCCATCGGACTCTGATATTTTAACTGCGTCACTAATAATTTCAGGAAATCCTCTTTCCCCAAATTTTCGCCGTTTATTTGCATGATCTTACTGATGTCTCCGGCTGACACGGCTGAATTTGCAATGCTTGAAATCGCACTCATATTTTCACCTCCTTTCCATCAGGCCACGTATTCCACAGAATTGTAACCAAATCTCCGGTTGTGTCCTACAGGCTGTTGTTTTTCATTTGGTTGATTGAACAAATTTCCGGATTCCGAATAACCCTCTCCATTCTCTTTTTGTCCGAACAATCCTTGTTGCTGCTGCTGGTGATTTTGAAACGATTGTCCCTGTTGAAAGGGATCGCTCTGCGCTTGCAAACTCACCTGCACCTGTTCAATTTTAAAGCCCTGATTGACCAGCGAATGTTGAAGCGATTGGATGTGTTGCTCCAACAAGTGCTGCGTTTCAGGCTTGTTCACCAAAATTTTCACATTGATCTGATTCTGCACGGTTTCAACCAGCAGCCGAATGGCCCCCAGTGCGTCGGGCTTCAGTTGAATTTGCATTTGCGAGCTGCCTTGCTGAATTAAAAGACGGGTACTTTGAATCAGTTTATTAAACATCTCTTTTGGAAATTGCTGCTGAACGGTTCGTCCCGCCTGAGATGTTGTTTGATTCTTGTGCGCAAACATCTCCTGCGGACGTGCGTTGTTTTGCGAAACCACATTCTCGACCGGCCTTTTTGTAATTGGCGCAGATCTCCGGGAGCGGTTCTTAAGCAATTTGGTCTTTTCCTCACTTTGATTTATTTTTGTTGCCTTTATGGCATTTTTTTCGGCGTCTGCAGGCAAGCCATTTTCCGCAGGCGAAGTAAAAATGGGATTGTGAACTATTTCCACCTTCTGAGAGGCTGCCGGCGATTTCGCTTGAACCCCAACATTATCTGAAATCTGATGAATCTTACCCTGCAACACACCTTTTTCTGATTTTGCCGATTGGACTTTTGCCTGCCTGTCAGCCCCCTTCCGTGATGGCTGATCATCTTTTGATGATAATTCTTGTTCCGTCACCGCTTCAGCAGCTTTTTGAGAAAATTCTGACCTTCGCATGCCCCCCAAAATTTTGGATTCTGAAATAGAAGTTTTACCTTTCAGTACCGTTTCCCCGGATCGAGTTATCTCTTGCTCGGTTGCCTTTTCCGAAAAGGAAGTCACGAGCCTTTGCCCGCTTGCTTCTGACTTTTCTCCATTTTCCTGAACGTATGTTCGAGTACCTTTTTTTGATTCCGTTTCCGCCGGTTTAAAGTGTCTATTCACTGTTTTTAAAGATTCCTTTTGCTCGGAAGTGGTTTCTACTGAATTATCTCGAATATGAGACGGCACATGTTTTTCCACACCTTTTTGTTTTGGCTGGTTTTGCGGTGCGTCCGCTTTTGGAACCCGATCACCCTCTTTTGCAAAGCTGTGATTTATTTTTGTTGCCTTTATGGCATTTTTTTCGGCGTCTGCAGGCAAGCCATTTTCCGCAGGCGAAGTAAAAATGGGATTGTGAACTATTTCCACCTTCTGAGAGGCTGCCGGCGATTTCGCTTGAACCCCAACATTATCTGAAATCTGATGAATCTTACCCTGCAACACACCTTTTTCTGATTTTGCCGATTGGACTTTTGCCTGCCTGTCAGCCCCCTTCCGTGATGGCTGATCATCTTTTGATGATAATTCTTGTTCCGTCACCGCTTCAGCAGCTTTTTGAGAAAATTCTGACCTTCGCATGCCCCCCAAAATTTTGGATTCTGAAATAGAAGTTTTACCTTTCAGTACCGTTTCCCCGGATCGAGTTATCTCTTGCTCGGTTGCCTTTTCCGAAAAGGAAGTCACGAGCCTTTGCCCGCTTGCTTCTGACTTTTCTCCATTTTCCTGAACGTATGTTCGAGTACCTTTTTTTGATTCCGTTTCCGCCGGTTTAAAGTGTCTATTCACTGTTTTTAAAGATTCCTTTTGCTCGGAAGTGGTTTCTACTGAATTATCTCGAATATGAGACGGCACATGTTTTTCCACACCTTTTTGTTTTGGCTGGTTTTGCGGTGCGTCCGCTTTTGGAACCCGATCACCCTCTTTTGCAAAGCTGTGGCTGGTCCCTTTTTGAGGTAATTTTTTTTCAGAAACAATTGTTTCCAAGTTTTCGTGAACAGAAGGCGTTTGTTTAATTCCAATTTTTTTTCGCAATTGTCTTCCAAGCAGCACCCTTTCCACGGAAACAGAGTCTGACAAACCCTTTTTACCATTTGAAATAGGGGGCACATTTCCTTTTGCCTGTGCCTCTTTTTGAGGAGGCTCTTTTCCCGAAACTTTTTCAGAGTTCAGAGCCTTTCCGGCGGGCGCTTCTTCAGCCGTTAATTTCACCACCTTCGCCTTTTCAACCAAAAGGGGAAACTGTTTGGCCAAAAATGACCCATTCTCTGATGGGCGGATTTCCACGTGTTGGATTTTCATGTGTACCGATTCTTGAGACCGACTCGAAGCGTTCGGTTCCAGGCATTTTTCACCGGAAATTTTCGCAGAGCCTTCAATTGAAAGCAAAACGGCCTTTACATTTTGGTTATTCCCGCCTGTTTCTAAAGTCCGCTGCAGATGATTTTTCAAATGATTCTGAGAAAATCTTGCATCCTTTTGCAAGCCTTTCGAAGGCTGTGAAAATATTTCATTCACGCCAAATTCTTTTTGAGGAAATTCCCCCGATGTCTTTGAATTTTTTGGGAGATTTAAAATCGTCACGCCCTTTTTTGAACGGACGCTACCCTTTTGCACAAGGGCTGCATCATTCACGGTGTTTTCAGATTCTTCGGAAATGGGAACGAGCACCCAAAATTGTGTTTCTTTCTGAGAT
>CAZIYL010000021.1:0-18506 GCA_964543425.1 uncultured Deferribacteres bacterium | reverse complement strand
CATTTTTTGAGAATTTTCAAAATTCAGACATCATAACTTCAATATTTACAATGGACGATTTTGCTACGAATCACTAAAATCGGACTTTTCCAACAGAGTCATTTATGTAAGGTTTTTATTCGCCAATAAACATGAGCCAAATTTATTTTTGAAAATTTAAGGAATTGATTTTTGAAAAGCCAGTCGAAAATGAACAAAATGCCTTTATTCTAAATTTATTGAACCCATTTTAATCAGTTGCACTTTTCTAAAAAACACTTGATTTTTCACAAAAATTCGTTACATTTTAGTATAATTTTTTTTGTGTTACATTCGACATGTTTCACCAATGTGCGAGATTGTCTTGCGAGTGTCTCATAACAGATGCGGACGTGAATCGAGATGATTCAATGAAATGTAAAGGATTGCAAAACTATCGCCGGTATTATGCAAACCTCTAAATTAATAAAATCAATTAGTTAGTACGTAATTGATTGGATAATATTTCGGCAGTTCAGGCCGAATTATTTTGGCCCAAAGTTTGAGTTGGGTAAGAATGAAAAGGAAATCAATCAAAGAGGTTGTGGAAGTGAAAAATATTTTATATAGTTTTCTTATCGCTGTTTTAAGTTTCTTCAGTATTGAATCCGTGCAGGCCGGAACAACGGGCTTCGATTTTTTGCGAACCCCTGTGGGCGCCCGCGCCGCTGCAATGGGCGGGGCTTTTGTGGCCATGCCGGGTGATGTTTACGATGTATTCTACAATCCATCAGGCCTTTCTTTTGTTAACCGGCGCGTTCGGGCTTTTTCGTATTTGAAACACGTACTCGACTTTCAGTCCGGTTCGGTAGCGGCCGTTCAACCGATTCAAAAACTCGGAAAAATTGGTGCGGGCATTCGCTATTTTAATTATGGAAGCTTTGATAAAACAGATCAAAACGGCAACAAAATCGGCACATTTGGCGCTTCCAATATTGCCGTAAATGTGGCATACGCCAATTCTTTGTTCAGCAGTGAAACGTCATCGGGCATGCTTTCGAATATTCATTACGGCGTGGCTTTAAAATTTATTTACAGCAAAATTGCCCAATACACCTCCACGGCAATGGCGGCCGATGTTGGCTTTACCTACGAAACTCCCGTTCAAGGTCTGATTGTGGCCGGTGGTATTTTTAATGTCGGAAAATCCTTTTCCGCATTCATAAATACAAAAGAAGCCTTACCGTTGAATTATCGGCTTGGATTTTCCAAAATTCTGGCTCATTTGCCCCTTCAGCTTTCCGTTGAGGGCTACAAATATCAAGGCGAAGATTACGGCTTTGCTTTTGGCGGTGAATTTACGATTACCCAAAACTTCTTCCTGCGCTTTGGTTATAATTCGATTGGAAAAGATCAAAAATTGGGTATTAGTAAAGATAAATTTGCAGGACTTTCGTTTGGAACGGGATTTCTCTGGAAAAGCTATCATTTGGATTACGGCTTTACGTCGTCAGGTGCCATCGGAAGCTTGAATCGATTGAGCATCATTAAGAGCTTTTGATCGTTGTTTGGCGAAATAGTTCACTTTTTGATCCTAAAAATACCGGACTGCATTTGCCTAAACCGAAAGTAGATTCTGTCGGATTTCACACCATACGATTAATTCCAAGTTTTTCTATTGCATTTATTCTCCATCCCCGTTATATTTAAATTTAGTAATTCCTAATACTGCAATCTGCAATTAAAAAAAATAATAACGCCGTGAATTCGCGAATTTTACTCGAATAAAAAACGTAATTTGTGAATTTGTGGCTGATTTTTTATAAAAAAACAAATTAGCTTTTTGATCCTTTTTGGCTTTAAATAGTCTTGATCCAAAAACTGAAATGCACAAAAATAAAAATTATTTCGAATAAATGTTAAAAATCAAATCAGAAACAACCGTTTTTGTGGGGATGAGCGGCGGTGTGGACAGCTCTGTAGCAGCGGCGCTTCTTGTTGAACAGGGTTACCGGGTAGTTGGCGTTACAATGAAGCTCTGGCGGCGTTCGGCGAAAGAAATGTTTCTCCCTGAAAATGAAAAAGGCTGCTGTTCGGTAAGTGCTGTAAATGACGCTAAATTTGTTTGTGAACAGCTTGGAATTCCCCATCTTATTTTTGATTTTCATTCTGATTTCAATCATTGGGTAATCGATAATTTTGCCGACGAGTATTTAAAGGGACGAACACCGAATCCTTGTGTTATCTGCAACGCAAAAATAAAATGGGAAAGCTTTTTGACAAGCGCAAGAAAGTTGCATGGAAATGTGATTGCTACCGGCCATTTTGCGCGGGTCGAATGTGATTCCCAGACCAATCGTTACCGCTTGTTGAAAAGTCCCAATCGCGAAAAAGATCAGTCCTACGCCCTGTGGGGATTGAGTCAGGATAGCCTGGCGCACACGATTTTTCCTGTCGGGGAATTGACGAAAAGTGAAGTTCGGGCGCTGGCGGAAAAGTTTGGGCTCAAAACAGCCCAAAAACAGGAGAGCCAGGAAATCTGTTTTATCCCGGACAATAATTACGGGCGTTTCCTTAGAGATCGATTTCCGGATTTGACAGAGAAATTGGCGAATGGGGCAATCCGTGATAGGCACGGGAAGCTGCTTGGCAGACATTCCGGCTATCCTTTTTACACAATAGGCCAGAGAAAGGGACTTGGAATTGCAGTGGGAGAACCCGTTTACGTATCCGAAATTCGGCCGCAGAACAACGAAATTGTGGTGGGCCGCCAGGAGGAACTGTACCAACCGGGGCTAATCGCTGAGAAATTGAACTGGATTTCAGCGGATCGATTGGTGTCAGGACGTAGAGCCTTTGTAAAGATTCGCTACAAAGATCCTGGTTCCTTTGGTTGGATAGAGCCTATCGAAAATGGAAAAGTAAAAGTAATGTTTGAGAAACCCCAGCGGGCGGTAACACCTGGACAATCGGTTGTATTTTATGATAACGAGGCCGTTTTGGGCGGTGGCATCATTCAGGAGAGTATTTCATGACCCCAAAGAAAGTGACAGTTCCGGAAATCATTCGTATGAAAGAGCAGAGGCAGAAAATTGCTGCGCTTACAGCTTACGATTACTTAATGGCGAAGATATTGGATCAGGCGGGGATCGATGTGATTCTTGTCGGCGATTCCGTAGGAATGGTGGTAAGCGGTCATTCGTCAACCCTGCCGGTAACAGTCGATCAAATAATCTACCACACTCAAGCCGTATCCCGCGGGATTGAGCGGGCATTGCTGGTTGCTGACATGCCCTTTCTCTCATTTCAGGTGAGCGAGGCAGATACGATCGAGAACGCCGGGCGCCTGATAAAAGAGGGGAATGCCGAAGCGGTAAAAATTGAGGGCGGTGAGCCTGTTGCAGATGTTATTTCAAAATTGGTTGGTTTTGGCATTCCTGTGATGGGCCATCTTGGTCTTACACCTCAATCCTACCATAAATTCGGGGGATTTAAGGTGCAGGCTCGCGGCGCGGCGGCGGCTCAAAAGCTTATAAGCGATGCCAAAATTCTTCAGGAAGCCGGCGTGTTTTCAATTGTACTGGAAAAAGTACCGGCTCCGCTGGCGAGTCAAGTCAGCGATGTTTTGCGAATCCCAACCATTGGGATTGGTGCGGGTTCCGGCTGCGATGGACAGATTCTTGTGAGTCACGATATGTTAGGTCTGTTTGAAGAGTTTCATCCGAAATTTGTCAGGCGCTATGGCGAAATTGCGAAGGAAATGAAGACCGCTTTTTTGCACTATATTAAAGATGTCAAATCAGGGGCTTTCCCTTCAGATGATGAAAGTTACTTTTAGCACGCCGTTTTGGGATTTTGAATGCTTCCACCGGGGTGCTAATATTTCTTGCGGGCTTTTACGACAAAGCTCCACCTTCTTTCAACAGCATTCCCGCAGCGGTCAACGATTCGTATCTGCAACAGGTGTCTTCCATTTGCCAATGGCACGTCCGGCCGGTAGGTAATTCGTTTCATTTCCGGATCATATTCGGAAATGCAGAATTTCCCGTCCAGTTTAAGCCGAATGGCATCTTCATTTTCAATCCCAGAAAGGTTGTCCTTAAAGCGAACCACAATTTTGGGCGACGGAGATGTAATTCTCTGCATTGGCCGGGGGAATATGGCCAAAATCGAGGGCGGAACTGTGTCGCGCAATAAGGTGAACCGCCCGAAATGCCTCAAATGTACTTTAAGTGACTGGCCATCATTCGAGGGGGCATTTCCCTGAAAAATCCATTTTCTTTTTGAAGGGGAATAAATTGCCAATTTTTTGATGTTTCTTTCCCGGCTCGGAATATGCAGGGAAAGGACAGCTCCCCTTCTCAAGGGAATGTCCGTGGGATTCAGTTGCAGCAAATACGTAATTGAATCTCCGGGAATTGACAGCCGCACCCGCTGAAGAGGCAGTTTATCGAATCGGAAGAAAAGAGGTTGGTAAGCGGAATTCTTAAGAAATCGAATGTACGTGCCGTCTCTTGAAAGAGAAATCTCCCGTTTCTGGGAAGGGTTAATCTTGAATATTTTAATAAAATCAATTGGAAATCGTTTTGCATTCAGAACGTTCTGAATGGACAACAACGTAAAAGCATTCGCGATGGAATCCAGCGGAATTGTTCCTTCAAAACTCGTCAAATCAACCTGGCGCAGTGGAATGGATCCGGTTGAAAATCCTGTGTTGTAGGCCAGCGCTACGGGTTGTTCAAGTGGCACAGCCGTGTGCAGTCGGACAACCACGAAATCGTCCATGAAAAATTTGCTTAACCGAGCGTTTTTGATAGCGGTTAAAAAGTTTGGTGCCGCGGAATCGGCCGGCACAAAAACGGGGAAATTTCTAAAGTTCAGATCAGAAATTGTCCAGAATTTGAACCAACATGCCGGGCCGTATGGTGGAATATCGATTGAAAAATCAGACGGCGCAGGATCGGCGCCCGGTAGGGTGTGCAGGGAGAGGGGTTCCCATTTTTCCGCATCGAATCGAGCAGCAGCAACCTCACCTGGAAAACGGCTCACTATCCGGATGCGATCTCTATTTCGTTTCCATCGGATGGGTGAAATCCTTTTCGGATAAATTAGAAGTGTACCCTTTAATGTTGCTTTGTTTCCTGAAAAATCCTCTGCAACAACCGCAAAATGGTGTTTCCCGGGTGAAAGTGTCATTGAATTAAGGGGAATGTCGTTTCCCGGGAAAAATGAAAACTCCTTGTTCGGAAATCTAATAGCTGCTGAATTGGGTGAATTTCCTGTCGTACCGGCGTCGGTTATTGTAAAAATCCCCGTTCCGGGGGCATTGGGATGATAAAAAGAAAGATCATTTTCGGGTTTTAAAAAGAGATTGTTAAAATGACGCCCCGTCCAGTTCAGTAATCGAAAATTTCGGTCGAAGACAATTTCCCTTGTTTGTGCGAATGAAAGCGAATCGTACTCTGTTTTGAAAACAGGATTTCCGTCCATCAGAAGCGTTAGGCGATAAAAGGAGCATTTGTTGTGAATCCTGGCCGAACGATCAAATCCGGTTACGGCCAGCCCGAAATTTCCCCACACCTGAATGGGCCGGTCGAGAGTGGCAATTGTTTTCCGTTCGTTGTAGACCAAAAATGTTTTTGGCAGCGGTTCCCCATCGACCTGTGAATCTTTTCCGAACGGAATAACGGCAAATCCCGTCAATTTTGGGCGGACAGAATCCTTGAAAAATGGATATTTTAAAAGCGGATTGATAGGGTGGTTATTGCTTTCTCGGATTTCAAAATGGAGATGCGGCGCTCCGATTCCCGTTCTTCCGGAAAAAGCAACCACCTCGCCTTTTTTGACCCCAATCTGATTCTTGGTGAAATATTTTTCAACGGAGTATTTTTGCTGTTTGCGCTGGAGCCTTTTAATCACGCGCTCGATTTTTGGGGCAAATCGCTGCAAATGGCCGTAAACGGCAAATTCACCGGTATCTAATTTTAGGTACAGAGCTTTTCCGTAACCGAAGGGCGAAACCCGTACCCGGTAAACATAGCCGTCGCGCACGGCAAAAACCCGATATCCTTCCTTTTCCCATGTTTTAATATCGATTCCCGAATGAAAATGCCCGGGCCGAAATTCGCCAAAGGTGGAATTGATAAATCGACTGGCGTCGGTTGGCCAGAGATAGGTTTGCGCCTGACAGGTCAGAGAAGAGATAAGAAAAATAACAGTAAAAACAAATCCCCTCAGCAAAAGGAATGATGAAAAATGCTTAATTTTCATGAGAATTCAATAGCATTTCAAGTGTTAGATTTATTGGTAAAAATTGAAATTTAATAAAATGAATATACCGAAAAATTGTGGCAATATCAAGCTAAAAGGATGGGAATCTCTATCATTGTGAATTTGGTTTAATGATGTAATTTTGTGTGAGATACACTAAATTTATTTTTTGACAATGAGAAAATCTATTTTTGCATGCCCAAGTAAATTTCGCCTAAAAAAAGGCGGTAATTCATCATGGGGTTCACGGATGGGGTGGTGTGTGTTGCATAATTGTGTGCTAAATTCAAGAATAACACACCCCTAAATCGCCTCTTGATAGAGGGGACTTCTCTACTTTCCACCTTGATTTGTTCAGAACAAATATATGCAAAAAAAACAGGTTCCTACAATGCTTTCTACCGAATGAATTGGGCAAAACTCACGATGCAGGGGCTTGGAATAATGCGCATAAATTCTTGCAATAAATGGATTGTTGTTGTATGTTTAAATTAATTCAGAATCCAAATTGAGTTTTTTGAGCAAAATTAATTTGCGCTGCATATCAAATATCCTGTAATCCTGTCAAAAATTATTTTGACTTTTCACATATTGCCGGAGGTGAGTCAGGTACGGAAATTTGCAAGTTTTAGATGATACCGAAAAACTATTGCAGTGGTTTGACAATAGCAAACGGGATTTACCCTGGAGACGCACCCGTGATCCCTACGCGATTTGGGTTTCGGAAATTATGCTTCAGCAAACCCAGGTGCCGACGGTTATGCCTTTTTATTATCGTTTCCTGGAGGCATTTCCAACAGTCGGAGATTTAGCCTCAGCCAAACTGCAGGATGTGCTCAAAATCTGGGAGGGACTCGGCTATTATGCTCGGGCGCGCAATTTACACAAGGCAGCGAAAATTGTGGTTGAGAAATTTGGGGGTCACTTTCCACATCGCCTGCAAGAGGTACTGGAATTACCGGGAGTGGGACGTTACACGGCGGGGGCTATTCTGAGCATCACTTTTGATGAGCCTATCCCGATTTTGGATGGAAATGTGGCTCGCGTGCTTAGTCGGCTTTTTCTTTTTGAGGAACCGGTTAACGAGCACGGCGCCAAAGAAAAACTATGGCAAATGGCGGAGGATATTTTGCCGCCTAAAAACCCGGGGCAATTCAATCAGGCTTTAATGGAATTGGGAGCGTTGTTGTGCACCCCCCAAAATCCATCCTGTGAGGCGTGTCCCTTGCGGGAAACATGTTTGGCCAGAGCAAATAATCGAGAGAACGAAATTCCCACTAAAATTAGAAAGAAGCGAATACCCCATGTAAATGTGTCCGCCGCGGTTATCTGGAAAGACGGGAAAATTCTAATTACGCTTCGACCAACGAACAAAATGCTGGGTGGACTGTGGGAATTTCCCGGCGGTAAATGCGGCAAGGGCGAGTCCTTTAGCGAGTGCGTGCTTCGGGAAATTCGCGAGGAATTGGGGATCAAGGTGGAAATAAGGGAGAATTTTATGAACGTGAAGCATGCCTATTCCCATTTTAAAATGACGTTGCACATGTTTGACTGCCGGTATGTGTCGGGGGAACCGGTGCTGAATGGCGTGGATGTCTTTCAATGGGTTTCTCCTGAAAAGCTCTTGGAACTGCCCTTTCCTGCGGCTGACGGAAAAGTGATTCGGGAAATCCTTCATCAATCGTAGGTTCTTGACAGACCTGCGGAAAAATGAATCGCCTTTTTTGTAGAATTGCGCAACTCTTAATTTATACCGCTGCAGGATTGCTGTAGAATCAAATTCGGCCACAAAAGCATTTCCCCGGCTGAAGGGATTTTAAGGAATTAAACGGAAAGAAATAAAATGTTACTAAAAAATAACTTGACATTATCGGTGAATTATTGTTATTTTTAAGGTTGATACGAATACTCTCCACATAAATTTTTACCGGAAAGAGGCACCCGTAATGTACGACAAAGTCATTTTTGAATTGAGCGAAGACGGCCGGAGAGGCTATACGCTTCCGAAGCTTACATTTCCAGAAAAACCGATTGAAGATATTCTTCCGGATGAATTTTTGCGAAAAGAACCTCCGCTTCTTCCGGAGGTTTCCGAATCCGAAGTAGTGCGCCATTTTATTCAATTGTCCAATAAAAATTATCATCTCGATAAGGGATTTTATCCCCTGGGTTCCTGTACGATGAAGTACAATCCAAAGGTGAATGAAAACACGGCGCATTTGGAAGGATTTGAGGCCATTCACCCCCATCAGGAAGATAAGGACGTTCAGGGAGCGCTTCAACTTATGTACGAATTAAACGAAGCGCTTTGTGAAATTTCAGGCATGACGGCTGTAACGCTTCAACCGGCTGCAGGGGCTCACGGAGAGCTTACCGGGATGATGATGGTTCATGCCTACCATGAAAAGCAGGGTAGAGCCAGAAAAAAAGTCTTGCTGCCGGATTCCGCTCATGGCACTAATCCGGCCAGCTCGGTGATTTCCGGCTACCAGGCGGTTCAAATCAAATCAAATAGCGACGGTTTGATTGATTTAAACCAGCTAAAAGAAAATTTGGATGAAGACGTGGCGGCCTTGATGGTCACCAACCCCAATACGCTGGGGCTATTTGAGTCACAAATCGGGGAGATCAAGGAGCTGCTGGATGAGGTCGGAGCGCTTTTGTACATGGATGGCGCCAATCTAAACGCCTTGCTGGGAATTGTCCGGCCGGGAGATCTGGGTGTGGACGTTATGCATTTTAATCTGCATAAAACCTTTTCAACGCCGCACGGCGGCGGCGGTCCCGGCAGCGGCCCCGTGGGCGTGTCCGAACGCCTGGTACCCTTTCTTCCGGTACCGCGAATTGAAAAGCGCGGAGACGAATTTCATCTCAACAGTGATTTTCCGGACTCCATCGGAAAGGTTCAGGCTTTTTACGGAAATTTTTCTGTCATAGTTAAGGCATTCACCTACATACGGATGCTTGGATCAGAGGGATTAAAAAGGGTCAGCCGGAATGCTATTCTGAATGCAAACTATCTGCTGGAAAAAGTAAAATCTGCGTATGAATTGCCATATCCCAGGCGGCCCATGCATGAATTTGTGCTGTCGGGCGATCGGCAGAAAAAGAACGGGGTTAAAACACTGGATATTGCCAAGCGCCTGTTGGATTTGGGATTTCACGCACCGACCGTCTATTTTCCGCTCATTGTGCATGAAGCGTTAATGGTTGAGCCCACGGAAACGGAATCGAGGCAGACGTTGGATGCCTTTGCGGAGGCTCTCCTCCGGATTGCAAAAGAAGCGGAGGAAAATCCGGACAGTTTGAAAAATGCGCCTGTCACAACGCCGGTCGGCCGGTTGAATGAAGCACTTGCGGCCCGGCAGCTTCAGGTAAAATGGGCTCCTGAATTATAATTCGAAGAAATTGTCAATTATGAATTTTGCTTAAAAATTAGGTGTGAATGAAGAACGGAAAAAGACAGCCCAAAATTCTACTGGTAGATGATATTACCATTAATCTCGAATTACAGAAAGCCTATTTGCAGGGTTCCGGGTACAAGGTTGTTTTGGCCATGGATGGCGAAGAAGCTCTCCGCAAGGTTTATGAGGAAAAACCCGACCTGATTCTATTGGATATCATGATGCCCAAGAAAAACGGCTATGAGGTCTGCCGTTTGCTCAAAAATGATCCGGAAACACAATTTATTCCCGTCATCATGGTAACCGCCCTAAAAGACGTTGCAGACAAAATCAAAGGAATTGAAGCAGGCGCCGATGATTTTATCTCGAAGCCGTTTAATAAAACCGAATTAATGGCGCGTGTGCACTCGCTGCTTCGAATCAAGTTTTTACACGATGAGCTTGAAAATAAGATGGAACAATTGGATGATGCCCGAAAGGAGCTTCAGCAATTGGCCATTACGGATGGACTGACAGGACTTTTTAATTACCGCTATTTTCGTTCTCAATTGGATCACGAAATGGAACGCGCCCGACGCCACAATTTGGAACTTTCACTCATTATGCTGGACATTGATTTTTTCAAAAATTATAACGATACCAATGGTCACCCGGCCGGGGATGTGGTTTTAAAAGAAATTGCAAATGCAGTGCAGGAAAATGTTCGCAAAATTGATATTCCCTGCCGTTACGGGGGGGAAGAATTTATGCTGATTTTGCCGGATACAGGCAAACCTGCGGCGGTTGTTGTTGCCGAAAAAATCCGGGAATTAATTGAAAAAATGCCGTTTAAAAATCAAGAAAAACAGCCCAATGGCCGGCTTACAATCAGTATCGGTGTGGCTACCTTTCCGGAGGATGGCAAAATCTCCGACAGATTGGTTGAACGGGTTGATAAGAACCTCTACAAGGCCAAACAAACCGGGCGAAATAAAGTGGTGTCAGGTTCCTAATATCTATGGGCATTTTCAAGCGAAAACAACTATTGGGACAGTTGGTTACAGTCACTATTTTGGTAACCCTCATTCCTCTTCTTCTAATGGGAATTTATTTCCATTACCAGAATTGGATTCATGCTCGCAAACAAGCTAAATCAACCCTGGCTCTGCAAACACAGCTCGTAAGCAAAACTTTGTCCGACCGTTTGATTGACAAGTGGAGTGAAAGGCTTGCGGTTTCCGAATTCATTCAAAAAAATAATCTCCGGAAGAATTGGCTAAGCGGTTTCCAGGAAGTCTGGCGCATTTCTCATCTGGAAAAATTTGCCTCTGGCCCGGATATTCAGCTGATTTACCGGTCTTCGTCGGCCAGGCAGGAGTTTCTTTCTGATCTGAAGCTTCGGAAGGTAGTGACAGAATTTTTCGGATCCACTCAAGACCCGTGGATCCGTTTTCTTGCCGACCCGGATTCTTCCCAACCGCGTTATTTTTTGATCGTGAAACGCCTCGCTGCGGCTGGCGCCGGCGGATCAGCCCTCGTCGGGGTGCTTCCGGCTTCACTTGTTTTGAAGAACGCATGGTTTTCCGATTCGGCCAGTTTAAAAAATTCTCGCTTTATCCTATTTGATGAAAGGGGGCGCTACCGGAGCCTGTTTGGAAAAGCATTCTTGCCGAAAGATGCGCGGCAGCTTAAGCGGATTTTATCAGACGCCCGCCGGAAAGGGGGAAAAATAAAAACCGGGCTGAAGAGACCGCCGCTCGAATCGACGTGGTTCACGAATGCGAGTCAGGTTAACGGATTGCCCTTCTGGGTCGCGGGGCAGGTGTCGAAACGCTCGGTCTTTGCGCCGGTTTGGGGAATCAAACCGGAATCGATTTTTTTTCTTTTGCTTGGAATTTTAGGCGCTATTCTGGGCGCACTTTACTTTGCCAAACGAATTACCGTTCCGCTTCAGCATTTTGCCAAATCAGCTACCGAAATTGCACGGGGCGATTTCACCCAGAGAATTGACATTCATTCAAAAAATGAAATCGGCCGTTTAGCGAGGATTTTTAACTATATGATGCTCGAATTGCGCCGCCTGAATGAGATGAATCTGAATCAGATTATTTCGGAGCGCGCAAAAACCCGTGCGGTCATTAAGAACATTGCAGATGGTGTGATTGTAGCCGACCCCAAGGGTAAAATCGTGATGCTTAACGCAGCCATTGAAGAGTGGTTTCAAATTGATGAGCGGAAGGTGATTGATCAGCCTCTGACAAGGGTTCTTCCGAATGAGCATTTGGAAGAATTGATGCGAGAAATGGAGCAGGAACCGGAATTGAAACCTTTCACACGGGAGTTCTCCGTGCGGTTACCCGGCCAGCGAAAAGAAAGCTTTTTCCAGGCGCGTTCAAGCTGGGTGGATGACCACGACGGACATAAAATTGCCGCCGTAACCATTCTTCGCGATATTACACGGGAGAAGGAAATCGACCGGATGAAAACCGAGCTGGTTTCGCTCGTTGCCCACGAACTGCGGTCGCCTCTGACATCTATTTCCGGTTTTGCCGAACTTTTACTGGACACGCCGCTAAACGATGAAAGTATTTACGAGTATTCCAAAATTATTAAGCAGGAGTCCGATCGACTTTCGGAGCTTGTAAATAAGTTCCTGGACCTAACGCGAATTGAAGCAGGCCGAATGGATTTTCATCCTCAATTGTTTCAATTGAATGAATTGATTGAAGGGATTCTTTACATTGCCAGCAGTCACGCTCAAACGAAAAATATCACATTAGATGTAAATCTATCTGACAAAATGCACCTGGTTTTAATCGATTCCAAACTGATGTCGGAAGTGATTCTTAATTTGCTTTCAAATGCGATTAAATACAGTCCGTCCGGCACGAAAGTGACACTAAATGTCCGGGAGGAGGGGGATACAATCCTGATTGAAGTCATTGATCAGGGATATGGAATTCCTGAAAAATACCAGGAGCGGATTTTCGATAAGTTTTTCCGTGTGAAGGATGAAGCTGCTCAGGACGAAAAAGGTACCGGGCTTGGCTTATCCCTGGTAAAGGAAATTGTGGAATTACACAGGGGCACAATTCTGGTTGAGAGCGAAGTGCGCAAGGGCTCAACATTTCGGGTGATTCTACCCCGACCGCGCACACCAGACTCAGGGGATGGGACTGAAGAGGAATGTAATCGAATAACCAATTTGGTTGTTCATTGAGAAAATGTGAGAGTGAGGAGAGTCTAAATCGATGCCCAAATGGAAAATTCTTTTGGTCGAAGATAACATCGACCACGCCGAATTAACGGAAATTGCTCTAAGAAGAAATATTTCTGATCTTGAGGTAACAAAAGCCTTCTCAGCAAAATCCTGCCTGTCTCTTTTGGAAAATAATTCTTTTGACACAATCCTTCTGGATTATTCTCTTCCTGATAAAAACGGATTGGTCGTTCTTGAAGAAATTAAGAAGAGAGGTATCCAAACACCGATTATTGTGGTAACCGGTATGGGCAGCGAAGTGATTGCCGTGAAGGCAATTAAAAAGGGCGCCTACGATTATTTGATTAAATCGGAAGGCTACCTCGTGACACTTCCTGTGACTATCCAGAAAGTGCTGAAAAATAAAGGACTTGAGGAGCGCCTGGATGAAACGGAACGGCGTTACAAAGACCTTGTTGAAAATGCCAATGATGGAATTTACGTTCTGGATAAAAGAGGCCATTTTTTCCTGGTAAATAATAAAATTGTTGAGTTCACGGGATACTCCCGAAAAGAACTGCTGAAAATGCATTTCAGACACATCATCGCCAGGGAAGAGAGGGGAAGATGGTTGCAGCTAATCAGAAAGCTTCAAAAAGAAAACAATTTGGACCATATCCGAACGCTTATTCAGACCAAAACCGGCCAAAAAATTCATATTGAGTTAAACATTTCACCTGTTTACAAAAATTCTAAAATTAATGGCTATCAAGGCATTGCACGGGACATTACTTCTCAAATGCAAACGGAGCAGGAAATCCGAAAACAAAGTGAAAAACTTAAAAAATTAAATGAAGAATTAAAGAAGAAAAACAAAGAGTTAGAAGAAATCAACAGCCTGAAATCTCAATTTGTTTCAAACGTGAGTCACGAATTGCGAACTCCCCTGAATGGCGTGCTCGGCTATGCCGAGCTTTTGCGCGATGGCATTTACGGAACCGTAAATGACGAACAAAAAAAGGCACTTCAGAATATTATTTTTTCGGGAAATCACCTGCTGGACCTGATTAATGAAATATTGGATTTTTCCAAACTGCAAAACGGCCGGATGAAGCTCTACAAGGAGGTTTGCTCGATTTATAATGTGATTGATGCCGTTGCAGCCACGGTGAAACCGATGCTCCAAAATCTGCCGATTGAGCTGATTATTCAAATGTCTCCCAAACTGCCCGATGTTTATGTGGATTCCCAGAAAATTTATCAGGTTTTCATCAATATTGTTGGCAACGCCATGAAATTTACACAGAGAGGGGAAATTGAAATTCAGGGGCGGCTTACAGATTCCGAAATTTTATTTTCCGTACGCGACACGGGTATTGGCATCGCCAAGGAAAATGTCCCTCTGATTTTTGAAGAATTCCGTCAACTGGATGGTTCCAATACCCGGCGTTACGGTGGAACCGGAATTGGTTTGAGTCTTGCCAAACGCTTAATAGAATTGCATGATGGCCGGATTTGGGTGGAATCGGAATTGGGTAAAGGCTCCACATTTTATTTCACGCTGCCATTGATTCAGGCTGGCAATCAGAAAGCGGGTAACTTGCCGCGTTCAACAAAATCCGCTTCATTGCAATCGTCGTTTTCGTAATGGGGGCAAATAGCTCGTTTTACTTTTTGGAGAATGGAAGAGGATGGAAAAAGCATATCAAAAAAAATCAATTCTATTGGTTGATGACGATCCCGATATGCAGGATATCGGACGCATCGTTATTCGCAAGGCGGGCTTTAATTTTATAGAAGCAAAAAATGCGGAAGAGGGCTTCCAAAAAATTGAATCCCATCATCCGAACCTTGTTCTTTTGGATTACATGATGCCTGAAATGCAGGGAGATGAGTTTTTTGATCATTTTGTATCCGACGAAAAATACAAAGATTATCGCGATATTCCCATTATTATGCTGACAGCCCGGGGCGACAATGGAATTGACCGCGCATCGATGTTCGAGAGGGGACTGGCTGCCTTTTTGGTTAAGCCTTTCGGCCACAGGGAACTCATTAATGTGATCGAAAATGTGCTGCAACTCAATGAAGTCCGCAGACAAAACATCTTGCTTCAGGAAGAAATCCGGCAAACGGAGTACAAGTATCGTGATCTGATTGAAAATGCCAACGACCTTATCTTTACCCTGAACGAAAAGGGGCAGTTCCAATTTGTGAACGGCCGGCTGAAACCGCTTACGGGTTATTCGGAAGTTGAATGGCAAAGGAAATCCATTTTTGACGTCATTTTTCCAGACGACCGTGAAATGGTTTTACACGCTTATCAGGAATGTCTCCTTGGAAATTGCCGGACAATTGAATTCCGAATTAAACACAAAGCGGACGGATTGCATTATTTTTCGGCCAATCTGAATCCTATTAGAAATCGGGAAGTGATTGATGGCGTGGTGGGAATTGCACGTGACATTACCGATGGTATGAAATTGGAAGGCCAAATTGTTGAACTGAAAAATTTTAATGAAAGCATTATCAAAAGCATTGGATCGGGTCTGATTACCGTAGATTTGGATCGGCGAATTACGTATTTCAACGCTGGCGCGGAGAAGATTCTAAAAACTTCTCAGGAGTCGGTCGTTGGAAAACCAATTGACGAGATTCTTGCTGAAAATGAAATTGAAAAACTGCTGCCAAGGGATTCCGGGGGAAATGCTTCTTTGTTGAATCGCGAAATGGAGGTTACCAACAAACAAGGCGAAAAAGTTTTTATTGGATTTTCAAACACTCCCTGGGTTGATAACAACAATCAAAAAATGGGAACGATTATCAGTTTCCGCGATATTTCCGAAATCAAGCGCTTGCAGGTTGAAATGATTCGAATGGATCGATTGGCATCGCTTGGGGTACTGGCATCCGGGATTGCCCACGAAATTCGAAATCCATTGGCGGGAATTAAAACAATGGCCCAGACGCTGGAAGAAGAAATCGACCCACAGGACTCAAGGCGCGAGTATTTATCGCGGATTATTCGGCAGGTAAATCGCCTGGATGAGCTTCTGAAGGCATTTTTCTCCTACGCCCGCCCCAGGCCGCCGATCAAAAAATGGCACGATCTCCAGGACATCATTCACGAGGTCGTTGTTTTGTTGAATAAAAAAATCACCTCATCGGAAATTGATTTCAAGGAAAATTACCACAAGAATTTGCCGTGTGTTTTTGTCGATTTGAATCAAATTCAACAGGTGTTTATTAATTTGATTTTGAACGCTGTGGATGCCATGCCGGACGGCGGTGAATTGGTAATCAGTGCCAGGCCCAAGAAAACAAAATTGGAAACGGTGGATCGAAGGCGCCGGGATTTCAAAAATCGAAAAAAAGAAACGCTTTATGCCGAAGTCAGTGTAAAGGATTCAGGCGTTGGAATCAAAGAAGACCATCTCGAAGCGATATTCGATCCGTTTTTTACAACCAAATTCCAGGGCACAGGGCTGGGACTTTCAATTGTCTATCGCATTCTTGAGGAACACGGGGGGAATATTAAAGTGACAAGTGAACTGGAAAGGGGCACCACATTTACCTTACTGTTACCTGCGGAGGAATAATTGGGAGAGGCGTCGATACTTGTTGTCGAAGATAATGAAGATTTATGTACAGCGGTTGCTTACAATTTAAAGAAAAAAGGGTACGATGCGGAAACGGCTTTTTCGGGCGAAGAGGCGCTTGAAAAGGCCAATCGGAGAATTTTAGACCTTGTTTTGCTGGACATCAATTTGCCAGGTATCGATGGCATCAGGGTTTTGGGCAAATTAAAGGAGCACGATCAGGATTTACTGGTGATCATGATTACTGCTTACGGCGATTTGACCCATGCCATCACTGCAATGCAGGCAGGGGCGTACGATTATTTAACAAAGCCTTTTGAGTTGGAAGAGCTTCGCCTAAAGGTTGAAAAGGCTCTGGAAACTCAGCGCTTGCGTCGTGAGGTCAATCAATTTCGCCGCCAGCAATTGGACGATCCCATTATAGGAATTTTCGGGAGCAGTCCCAAAATTCAAGCCGTCAAGAGATTGATTGGATTGGTTGCTCAAACCCCGCGGACATCTGTGCTGATTCAGGGCGAAAGCGGAACGGGAAAAGAACTGGTTGCCAATGCGATTCACCACACCAGCAATCGACAGAACAAACCTCTGGTTAAAATTAATTGCAGTGCCATTCCTGATAATTTAATTGAAAGCGAATTGTTTGGTCACGAAAAAGGGGCGTTCACCGATGCGAAAATTCTTAAAAAGGGCATTTTTGAACTCGCCAATGGAGGCACGCTCTTTCTGGATGAAGTATCCAGCCTGAAACTGAACTTACAGCCGAAATTGTTGCGGATTCTGGAAACCCAAACCCTGCGCAGGGTAGGCGGCACGGCGGATATTCCGGTGGATGTGAGAATTGTGACGGCAACGAATAAAAATCTTGAAAACAGCATGAAGGACGGTGAATTCCGGGAGGATTTGTATTATCGCCTGAAAGTGATGGTAATTGATGTGCCGCCTCTGCGGGAACGCCAGGAAGATATCCTTCCGCTTGCAAAATTGTTTTTGGATTGGAATAATCGCGAATTCAATAAGGAAATCCAAGGAATTTCTCCTGAAGCGGAAAAGGTGCTTCTGTATTATTTGTGGCCGGGGAATGTAAGAGAATTGAAAAATGTGATCGAGCGAGCGAGCATTCTATGTCAGGGAAAATGGCTGGAGCCTGAGCACCTTCCCTTAGAACTTCAGGTGGAAAGCGAATCCACAGACGTGGAGGCGGAATCGGAGTATTCGGCTGAATTTTCTTTGGATGAAATGGAAAAGCGGCACATTCTGCACGTTTTGAAGCAGAACAAAAATAATAAATCACGAACGGCGCGAGTATTGGGAATTTCCCGTTCCACGCTTCGGGAGAAGCTTCGGCAATACGGACTTGTAACGGAAAGTAGTGAAGACTAATACTGTTGGCAATGAAATGGTTAACGTGAGTTAAAATCCAAAGCACGAAATCCGAAACCCCAAACAAATTCGAATGACTAAAATCCAAAATGAAGTAAAAAAACCATTTGGTTACTGTTTTGGAAATTGCGTTATTTGAATTTTGGATTTTTTTCTAATTTCGATATTCGGAATTCGTATTTATTTTGACTCAAGATCGTAGGATGCTATCTGTCTACAAAAATACGTACCAGAACTTATGAAATGGGCCACTAAGCGAAAAGCTGCGATAATATTTTTTTGACTTGTATTCTCCTTCTGTGGCTAAAAAAGGAGCCACGGAGCACACAGAGTACCTGGAGAATTTAAAACTGTATCCATAAAGCTCTTTTAACCCAGATTCTGAAAATTATTTTATTTGAGAAAAATACTCATAACCAGAACGCTGGACAAGAAAATTGGTTTAAGGAGAAACAGCGGAGCTGTTTAACAGTTGTAGATTCATCCGGGAATGGGGAAATGGTGAATCCACCAGAGGCGGATTTGCTTCTGTTCAAGACACTCATCCGTGCAAATCTGTGGTTTGTTTTTTTACCACAGATTATCACAGATTCTTTTTGGTTCTCTGTTGAATGAATTAAAATGGTCGCATTTTTATAAAGAACCTTATTTTAATAAGTGTTCAAAGCTCTACCGTTGCGAGTTTTGCAAAAGTGATTGAAAAATATTTAGTGAAAA
>CAZIYL010000020.1:0-19466 GCA_964543425.1 uncultured Deferribacteres bacterium | reverse complement strand
TCATTGGATCCTGCGTGAAGAAATTCAGAACTCTTTTCCGGCCGTTTCTTCCCAGGTTTTGCCGTAATTTCGGCTGAGAGGCAAATCTCCGAAAAGCCTTTGCCAATTCCGAGGGCGCGTGCGGCGACACAAGAGCCCCCTCTTGCTCCGACACGATTTCAGGCAGGTTACTCGCCCGGGAAACGATTACCGGCCTGGCCGCAGCCATCGCCTCAATCACTACAATTCCAAATCCCTCCCACAAGGAGGGCAACACCAACACGTCAATCATTTTCATGACCTCGGGCACGTCATCACGAAATCCCGCCAATTTTACTTTTTCTTCCAGGCTGTTTTCTCGAGCAAATTCCTGAACCTCATTCTGCAACGGCCCTACACCACACAAAAAAAGGGTTGTGTTTTTCGAGCTCCGGGCAAACAGACGAAAACCTTCCAGCAAATCCTGAATCCCTTTTCTTTCGTCCAATTGTCCCACAAAACCAATGACAAAATCATTTCGGGGGATATTGAATTCTTCCCTCAGATTTTTTTGGGGGGGCGAAAGGTAAGGCTCCGGGTCGATGCCATTGTAGATCACCCGAACCTTTTGCTCAGGCAGCCAAGGGGCGTTTTTGAGAATGGTTCTCTTGGTAGATTCTGAATTCGCCAGAACGGCCGTAGCCAGCTTTGTGTAGCTGAAACGATAAGCGAAACGATTTTTCAGGGGATAATCGCTTCCGCGCCTTGGCAAAACAACCGGAACCCCGGCCAATTTAGCCGCTAAACCCGCAATTCGCAGTTCTTTGTCCATGTTCGTAAGAATGCCGTTCGGCTGAATTTTTCGCAGAATTCTAGCCGCTTTCCCGACCGAAATCGGATCGAAATCGCCGCGAAACGACAGCGTAAACACCGGGAAATTCTCTTGGGCGGCCCGCCGCTCCAATTCGGTTCCTGGGCGGCAAATTAAACTGACGCGATGACCGCGCTCGCGCAATCCCCGCATGGCTGTCAGCATCCAGATTTCGCCGCCGGCAAACATTTGAATTGAATTCACAAACACCCAATTCAGCTTTGGCTTCATGAAGCGGACGACCCCAAATCCAGCAAACCCTGCTGGCGCAGAAGTTCTTCCATTTGCCTGGCATTAACAACCGCATGTCCCATGTGACAATTATTGAAAAAAAGATAGGTTTTCTGCGTTTTTTGGGCCAGCGACCGGATGCGCCCCAGCCACTCCGAAAGTTCTTCCGGAGAATAATCGTAATCGTAGCGATCCCCCCCGGATTTTCCCCACCAGTTTTTGGCATTCCTGCCGTGAAATCGTACGTAGCCGATGGACGTTGTGGCAATGTCCTGAGGGGGAATCAGCGACGTAAGGCCGGGCTCATCAACGTTGCAATAGCCAATCTGGCGATCTTTTAGAAATTGGTACACCGTGTCCCGTACCCAGCTCCGGTTTCGGAATTCTACAAAAAGGGGAAACGTACCGGAGAGATCTTTTATTTTTTGAAGATAGTCCAAATTCTGGGGCGAGTATTTAAAACCCCAGGGAAATTGGGCCAAAAACCCCTTCATTTTTCCGGCTGCTTTCAGCGGCTTAAGTACCTCGTGCAAATTCCCCATCGATTCCTCCACACCCTGCCGCTTATGAGTCACATCCTGGTGTACCTTTGAAATGAATTCAAAATCAGGCGGGGTTTTTCGGTTCAGATGGTAAAATACAGCCTGATTCGGAATGCGGTAATAGGTAGAATTGATTTCCACCGTTTTAAATTCTTTTGCGTAATAATCGAGCATTTTCCCTTTGGGGATGTCCATCGGGTAGTACACACCTTTCCAATCCTCAAAGCTGTACCCGGATGTTCCAATCAAGATTTTTGCCCGGCGCATCTTTAATCCCTCAATTGCATTTTGTTTTCACACCTCTTCAACCGGATTCAAAACAGAACTTTCAAAAAATGGGCAATACTTTTGCTCGATCCGGCCAGCCCGGTAAACTTAAGAAACACAAAAGCTTAATCAACTCAATTAACTCAATCAACTCAATTAACTCAATACCCTACCCAATCCCAGCCAATTCGTGAATTCGCCGCACAACTTTTCTGGCATCGTGGTGGGTTTCCAGCCAGCGGCGACCACTTAGCGCTTTTTCCCTTCGCTTTTCGGGATTTTCTAAAAAAGGGTGCAATTTTTCCTCGATTTTTTCGTCGGAAATATCAATGAAAGGGTGATCGGGATAAGCCTCCGAAAATCCCTTCACCAGAGATGTGGCGGTGGGAATACCCATCGCCAAGGCTTCGAGCGCATTGATGCCGTACCCGAGATCGCCGATTTGATCGACAAAAAGGGTGCAGGTCTGCTTCACATTCAGCGCTTCTTTGTAGCTCAAACCCTCAATCAGAACAATCTCAATCGGGAAATCTCTTTTCAAATTCTCAAGGGCTTTCAAGATTTTGTCTGTGCCTTTTGCCTGCCGATTGGAGGGGGCGTGGCCGATCCGAATTACACCGGAATTTTGTTTTTCAGAAAAATGAAACTTTTCCGGCAAAAACGGAAAGAACACGTGGTGAATATTCGGGTGAAAATAGATGTGATCGAATTCGACCGTCACGTTCACATCGGATGCCTCGTCAATTTGAGGAATGACGCCCCGCACGCGCAGATCGCTTCCGGTGTAGCAGGAAATGATTTTTTTGCCCTGCGATTTCAGTTTCCGAATCGTTCGTCCGTTTCGAAAAAATTCCAGTCCCCCGTCCAATTGGTACACATCGTAATTCCAGAAATCAATTTCTTCCTGCAGCCGTTTAATTTTCCTGTCCCAGAGCCTTTCACGAAAACCGATCAGCCATTTTTCGCCGCGGTTGGGGCGCCAGCGAAGGGGAATTTCATCCGGAATCCGATGGACATTTTCCACCCGAAGTCTCTGTGCAGGCGTCAGTAATTTTTTAATCCAAGAATAGCGTGACAAGTCAGAAAAAGGCAGGTTCAGGCAAATATCTTCTTCGTAGCCGTAGGGATGGGGAGCCAGAGTCACCAATCGGCTGAAAAAACCCAGCTCTCTTTCCGCTTTCACGAACGTCATCGGAACGCCGGCGACATTAAAGGGAGCAATGTGTAAAATCTTGACCAAACGCAGCCTCCCGATTTGCGTTTCAAAGTACCTTTACAAACGTGTCGCGGAAAATTCCCTTCGAGCCGAAGTTTTCTTTAAAACGGGCAAGTCCCCAGTTGGGCTCCATATTCACCGTAAAAATACCAAAATCAAAATAACGGAATCCCTGCCGGATCGATTTCTTAAACACGTCGTAGAAAAGCAAATTGACCGGTCGATACTGCTGATAGGCTTCATCGTGACTGATGTAAAATGCCAGATTGACCAGCGGATTGCAGCGAAACATTACCACACCTGCAATGATTTGATCTTCAAGGTACGCGCTGTACAAATGGATTTTATCGGGAAACATTTTCTTTAACAAGAGCAGTTCATCCAGGGTATGTGTGGGTTGTACATTGTGACGCATCTTAAGATTTTTCTTTAAAATCTCGTAGAACCCGGGAAAATCATCGGAGTCGCGAATCGTAACCCCCAATTTCATAGCCCGCCGTACGGCCGTACGCGATTCCGGTTTGAATTTCCGGAGCACGGTATCTTCCGTAAAATCAAGCGTCACAAAACTGGAAACCTCCCGTTTGCGGTAGGTAAATCCGTTCATAAAAAGGGAAAAATCCAGATAATTATTAATTTCGTAGGAATAAAAAATCGGGGCGAATGTGATATCGATTTTGCCAAAATTTTCGCTGCGAGCGTACCGAATAAGCGCCTGTACCAAATCGAATGAACGCTTCAGGTGGATATCTTTTGGCACCACCCACCCCCCGTAGGAAGCTCCCGGATGCGAATGCAAAACTCTAATTTCATTTTCCACGCGCTCTGCGGCTGGAAAAACAGCCGCGATTTTAGAACCATTCCAGAAAATGAGAGAATGATCCGTAAAGCGATCGGGAGGATGGTAGCTTAAAAACTTGCGGGTGTGGAAAAGAGTGCCATTGTTGGCACTCTCCACAAATTGCTCCCAGATTTCAGAATCGCTTTCTCTGAAGCGAGACACCTCTATTGGAGTCATTGCAATTATTCCGATCCCACAAGTTTCACAAGAATAGCTTTCTGTGCGTGGAGTCGATTTTCAGCCTGATCGTACACAACCGAATGCGGGCCGTCAATCACGCTATCGACGATTTCATCCCCTCTGTGTGCAGGCAGGCAGTGCATCACAATAACATCGTCATCGGCCAGATTGACCATGTCACCATCAATTTGATATTCCTTAAAGATTTCTCTCCGCAGTTCCTGCTCTTTTTCCTGACCCATGCTTGCCCAAACATCCGTGTAAATAACGTCGGCATTCTTGGCTGCCATTTTGGGATTGTGGTAAAGATCAATCTGGCTGATTCCGGCTTTTTTTGCCATCGAAAAAATTTCTTTGTCCGGTTCGTAGCCTTCAGGAATACCAAACACGAGATTCATTGGAAGACGAGAGGCCATATTCAACCAGGAATTTGCCACGTTATTCCCATCGCCAATGTAGGCAATTTTAAGTTTTTTGAGACTGCCTTTTTTCTCGATGATGGTAAACACGTCGCTCATAACCTGGCAGGGATGCAGCAAATCCGTTAAACCATTGACAACCGGTACGGCGGCAAATTCTGCCAGTTCGAGAATATCCTCGTGGCCGAATAAACGAGCTATGATCACATCATTGTAGCGCGACAAGACACGGGCAATATCCGAGACGGCCTCGCGTTTGCCAATTTGAATGTCGGATGGCGACAAATAGACGGCGTGCCCTCCCAACTGGTACATTCCGGTTTCAAACGAAACCCGTGTGCGAGCGGAAGGCTTCTGAAAAATCATGGCCATCGATTTGCCTTTGAGCGGCTTATAATCCTTTCCGTTCTTCTGGATTTTTTTCAGTTCTTTGGCCATTTCCAATATTTCAAGGATTTCATCCTTTGTGAAATCCGTAATTGCTAAAAAATCTCGTTTCACTATTTCCTCCTTAAATTTAAAGAATGTACCGACTCAAATCCTCGTCCTCAACAATTTTGTCCAGCGTGCCGTGAACCTGTTTTTTGCCGATTTGAATTTTTTTCTCTTCAATATTCGGTACATTAAAGAGAATATCCTCCAATAGTGTCGTCATAACTGTGTGCAACCGCCGGGCGCCGATGTTTTCCGTTCGATCGTTTACTTGCGAGGCGATGTGGGCAATTTCCCGAATGGCCTCTTTGGTAAAACTCAGCGAAACACCTTCCGTCGAAAGCAGAGCCGTGTACTGTTTAATCAGCGCATTCTTTGGCTCGGTAAGAATTCTCACAAAATCCTTTTCCGTCAGGCTTTCCAATTCGACGCGAATGGGAAAGCGTCCCTGCAATTCCGGAATCAGATCGGACGGCTTGGACACGTGAAATGCACCCGAAGCAACAAACAGGATGTGATCGGTTTTGACCATCCCGTATTTGGTAATCACATTGGTTCCTTCAACCACAGGAAGCAAATCCCGCTGAACGCCCTCTCTGGAAACATCCGGGCCGGCTGAGGATTTTCCCCCGGCAATTTTATCAATTTCATCCAGGAAAACAATTCCTGAATTTTCCACGCGGTCGATAGCCAATTTAATCACATCGTCCATATCAATAAGCTTTTGCGCCTCTTCCTGAGTAAGGTAATCCTGGGCTTCGGAAACCGTCATTTTGCGCTTTTTTACTTTTTTCGGCATCATTCCGCCCAAAAGGTCCTGGAAATTAAATCCCATTTCTTCCACGCCCACAGGTGAAATGATTTGCATCATTGGATTTTGGGATTTCGGAATTTCCAATTCCACAACCCTGTCTTTTAGTTTCCCCTGTTTCAGAAGGGTCCGCAGTTTTTCGCGGTTTTTTTCGCGCATCTCCTGAATTTCAACTTCCTCGCCCACTTCAAAATCCCGATCCTTATTCTTTCGCCGAATACGAGGCAGTAACATATCCAGTAAACGCTCTTCCGCAAGTTGCCGTGCTTTGGGCTGAACGTCTTCGGTCCGCTCTGCTTTGACCATATTGACGGCAAAATCAACCAGATCGCGAATCATAGATTCCACATCGCGCCCTACGTATCCCACTTCCGTAAATTTTGACGCCTCTACTTTAATAAAAGGAGCTCCGGCTAACTTTGCCAAGCGCCTGGCGATTTCAGTTTTTCCCACTCCCGTAGGGCCGATCATGATAATATTATTCGGCATAATCTCTTCCTTGAGTTCGCTGGTAACCTGCAATCGGCGCCAGCGATTTCGTAACGCAATTGCAACCGATTTTTTTGCGTTATCCTGCCCAATAATATATTTGTCCAATTCGGTTACGATTTCCCGGGGGGTTAGTTCTTTCATTTCTTTTTTCATTGTTTATTTTCCACTTTCTATTTTTTTTTGAGTGTTTCAACAATAATGTTTGAATTGGTGTAAATGCAGATTTCCGAAGCCAGTGTTAAGGCTTCCCGCACCAATTCTTCCGGATTTAAATCCGTGTGATTCCGCAGAGCCCTTGCCGCCGCCAAAGCGTAGGGGCCTCCCGAACCAATGGCGATAATCTGATCGTCGGGTTCAATCACGTCACCTGTGCCTGAAATAATGAGGGCGTGCTCTTGATCCATAACGGCCAGCATGGCTTCCAGACGGCGCAGGTATTTGTCCGTGCGCCACTCCTTCGCCAATTCCACCGCCGAACGGTAAAGATTGCCGTGGTATTCCGAAAGTCGTGCCTCAAATTTTTCAAAAAGTGCAAAAGCATCCGCAGCCGCTCCGGCAAAACCCGCCAGAATCGTGTCGTTGTACATCTTTCTTACTTTTCGAGCAGTTGCCTTCATCACCGTATTCCCAAGCGTAACCTGGCCATCCCCCCCAATGGCAACGCCCTTATCGTTACGAATGCCCAAAATAGTTGTTGCATGAAGTTGTTCCACTGGTTTTTTCCTTTCGTTTTACAAAATCAAATCTGCCGTCTCAGCCGGGCCACAGGAATTCCCATTTGTTCCCGGTACTTGGCCACCGTACGACGAGCAATCGGGATTTCTTCATTCTTCAGAATTTCGACAATTCTATCATCGTTGTACGGTTTTTTGTGATCTTCGTTTTCAATAATTTCCCGAATGCGATCTTTGATCACGCGGTTCGAGATTTCTTCCCCGCTGGATTTTCGCATTTTTTCGCTGAAAAATGATTTCAATTCAAACACACCAAAATCCGTTTGAACGTACTTCCCATTGGTTACCCGGCTAATTGTTGAAATATCCATTCCCACATCTTCGGCAATATCCTTTAAAATCATGGGTTTCAGGTTACCCGGGCCCTTTTCGAAAAAATCACGCTGGTGTTCAACAATTGAATGCATGACCCGTAAAATCGTTGCCCGACGCTGCTCAATTGAATTAATAAGCCAACGGGCTGCCTCCAGCCGCTTTCGGATGTAATCCTTAACGTCTTTGGGGGTGCCTTTCCGGTTGGCAAGCATCTTTCGGTACATTCTGTTAATGCGTAGCCGCGGAACGTAGGAATCATTTAAACTGACCACAAATTCATCATCCACCCGTTCCACAATCACATCCGGAACGATTGAATTCAGTTCGGGGTCAAAATATCCCTCGCCGGGTTTGGGATTCAGTTTTGAGATTTCTTCCAGTGCGTTTTTCACCGTTTGAATGGACACCTTCATTCGATCGGCCAGCTTTTCGAAACGCTTATTCTTGAAATCCTCATAATGTTTTTCCAAAATCTCAACAGCTTCTTTGCTGCCATTTTTTTCCCGAAGCTGAATCAGCAGGCATTCCCGCAAATCCCTTGCAGCAATTCCCAGCGGATCAAATGACTGAATAATTTTCAGAACTTCTTCAACTTTCTCAACCGGAACATCGAGGTTCTCGGCAATGTCATTTAAATCCGCAAGCAAGTAGCCATTGCTGTTGAGGTTCCAGATAATGTAATCGCCAATCGTTAGTTCTTCATCGGAAAGACCGGAAATCATATGAAGCTGTTCAAGCAATTTATCCGTCAGCGAAATCTGATTGACCTTTGGACGCTCGTACTTCTCCACATTTGAATCGCGTGGAATCCGAAATTCATCCTTTTCATCGTCGCCCAACACCTGATCCCAATCAATTTCGTCCTGTTCGTCAACTGTTACTTCTTTCTCCTCTTCGGGAGAATCCTCGGAGCCATCCTCCTTTTCCTTCTCCAGTTTTAACTCGGGAATTTCTTCCTCGTCTGTCTCCTCTTCCAATTCCTCTTCGGGAATTTCTTCCAGAAGGGGGTTGACTTCCAGTTCCATTTTAATGCGCTGTTCCAGGTTCAGCAGCGGCATCTGCAAAAGTGTTGAAAGAAGCACCTGTTGCGGCGACTGCTTCTGCTGCATGGACAGTCTCTGTGAAACATTTAACATAAATCCACCTGACTTAGTTAATCACCGTCTGCTTTCGGCCCGATCGTTTCATTTGCATTCTAAAAACCCCAGTAAAGTTAAATGAAAATTCCATTAATTTCAAATATGAAAATACAATTCTTCACGAATCCAATTTTTATTTCCACCCATTTTCAGCGATTCAACTGAAATTTATCCCCAAGGTAGAGCCGGCGAGCCTCGGCATCGTTTGCCAGGAATTCCGCCGATCCGGATTTCAACACGCTCCCGTCGTAAAGAAGATAGGCTCTGTCCGTAATCGAAAGCGTTTCATGCACATTGTGATCCGTAATCAGAACACCAATTCCCTTTTCCCGCAATTGGCTGACAATTTTCTGGATGTCCTCCACGGCAATCGGATCGATGCCTGCAAAGGGTTCGTCCAACAGCAAAAATTTGGGACTTGTCACCAATGCCCGTGCGATTTCCACACGCCTTCTTTCCCCTCCGGAAAGATTGTAACCTTTGTTCTTTGCCACGTGCGCCACTCCCAAATCCGAAAGATGCATTTTTAGACGTTTCCGGCGTTCCTGTTTTGAAATGGGCAGCATCTCAAGAATGGCCAGAATATTCTCTTCCACTGTCAGTTTTCGAAAAATGGACGGCTCCTGCGGCAGGTAGCCAATTCCCAGACGTGCGCGCTTGTACATGGGTAATCGTGTAATTTCCCGGTCATCCAGAATAATAGCACCGCTATTGGCGCGGATCATTCCCGTAATCATGTAGAAAGTTGTCGTTTTCCCGGCGCCATTGGGACCCAACAAACCCACGATTTCGGATTGGTTCACTTCAATGGAAACGCCCTTTACAACCTTTCGCTTTCCATAAAATTTGACGAGATTTTCCGCCATCAGCTTGGACATGCTTCCGATAATTTCCTTTACGGTTTCAAAGGCTTTATTTTTGCCCCGGGCGGGTAAAATTTTCCGCGCGAACTCCCCGGTTGGCTTTTAATCACCACTTTTTTTACATCGCCCTTTTGAAATTGGATTTTCAACCAATCCCCCAATACCTGGTTGACACCCTTTTCCTTCCCCTTTTCCACAACATGGTAGAGGCTGATGGCCTGATCTTTAACGATCACCTGGCGGAGTGTATCTTTTTTAAATGTCATCCAGATATTTTGGCCGGAAAGCCAATCCTCCAGAACCTTCTGATTTAAATGAACTTTGGAGCTCATTCGACCATGTCCAATCAAATGGACGCGTTTCAAGTGCTTTCCGTGAACAAAAATTTCAATTGAATCAGCCGTCATGGCGTCTTCCCGCTGATAGACCTTTGGTTTTCCGGTAATAACAATTTCATGCTTGGAATTGTAGTACCGGGCAACCGCCGCAAAACTGGTGACATCACCCTTCGAAATTTTCACCTTTTCAAGCGCCACCGCCACAGATTTGCTGCCATCGTACGCCAGTTTTCTGGATTGAATTTCAATCTCCACCGCCCCTGTTGAATCCCGTTTAATGAGTTTCGGCTTGCCCCTGGCTTCGCCGTAATCCTTTTCCACCCAGTAAATAAGAGTATCGGCAAACAACTCAATCGAATTGAGGGAATCCCGAAAAACCACATTTTGGATGGCACGTGCCCGTTGAGCGGCATCTGAATATTCCAGAAAATCCGATATTAATTCCTTCTTTTTGTTGGTAAATCGAACGTGCCTCCTGGCAATTTCCCGTTCCGGATGCTGGTAGTAGGTGATTTCATCAGCCCGCAAAATCCGGCCGGAATCATTCATAACAACCTGCCCGGTGAAAATTGCAAATGCCTGTTGTCGATAGTAAACGGACTGATCACACGTCAGGGATTTGTAACCCTTTTTAAAAACAACGTTCCCCATAAAACGAAAAACTTCCTCCCCGCCGCGTTTCTGAAAAATAAGCGAATCCGCGTGCATTAAACGAGCCAGATTAACCGCCGCTTCCTGCGAAAATGCCGGCTGCAAAAACCCGGCGATGAGAATGAAAAGCATTACGATAATTTTTTCAAAGAACCTGTGAGGGGCCATTTTCCTGACTTCTATTTAGATGTTTTACTTCTGCTTTGCATCGGAAGACGGAGTTGCAATAGAATCTTGCTTCGGTTTCTTCCCCCGAAAATGGCTCTCAAAATTAATATCCACGGGACGGCTGGAAATACCCCTCGGCTTTCGGATAACCCAGTGATTCAGGTTTTCATCCGACTCAAATCCCGTGCCGTATAACGTATCTGTTTTTGTGGTTACTTTTACGAAAGCGTCTGTGTACAATTTATTTTTTTTATGGTCATAAGTCAGATGATCGCTGTAAAGCGTGGCTCCGCTGTCCGAATGCGCCACGACGTGTCCAATGGCTTTCACCAACTCCGTTTTCTCGTTTAAAAGCCCCCGATCCGAATCCACAGTTGAACTCAGTTTGCCGCTTTTATCGTAGATAAAAACCTTGACCCCCTCATCGAATTTCATGAGATGCTTGTTGGAATAGCGGCTCATGTGGCCGTATTTCACTTTGGCCGTAACGTGTCCCATTTTGGAGGTGATTACAGTAGAATTCCAGGCTTCCTGGTCCGGTGTCTCCTCAACAGATTTTGACTTCCCGGGAGCCGTCGCTGTTGTTTTCTTTTCGCTGCAACTCACCACTAAAAAAGCGGCAAATCCAATCAGCAAAAATGTGTAAATGATTTTTCTCATTTCACCTACTCAACGTCTTCGGGACGGGTTTTCCAACGTTCGTGCATCCAAACCCATTGCGTTGGAACCGTCCGGATAAAATCTTCAATTATTTTCGTCAAAGCCTGCGTATTTCGTGTGGCGTCTTTTCGCTTGTCTTCGGTTAAAGTCATTTTAAATTCCGGCAAAATATTTATCCGGTGCCTGTACGTCCTGTCCAGTTTAATGAAGACCGGAACCAGACTCGCACCAGTTTTTCGCGCGAGAATAACCGGCCCTACCGGCGTGTAAGCCGGCTTGCCGAAGAAATCCACAAAGGTCCCGGCAACGCGTGTGTCCTGATCGATTAGCAAACCAAGAAGATTAGGCCGATTTAAAATCTGCAGCAGATATTTCGTCGATCCGCCACGCGGAATATTAATGTACCCGCCGCTTTTTCGCATTTTCAACAAGAGCCGATTCAATCGCGGATCGTATAATCGGGCGCCCACAATATAAAGCGGGTAGCCTTTCATCGCGATGTAACCGGCCAGTACTTCCCACGATCCGATATGCCCGGTAATCAAAATGATGCTTCGACCCTCCGCCCGAATCCGGTCAAGGACATCCAATCCCTCGGCCACTACGATTTTTTCCAAATCTTTCAGAGAATAAGTGGGCAGACGAATGGCGTCAACCGCATTTCGACCCAAATTCACAAAGGTTTCTTTGGCCATTTTCCGAATGGCCTTCATCGATTTTTGATCCCCAAAAGCAATCGTGAGATGGGCAATCATTTTGTTTCGGGCATCGGAAATCAGGTAGTAACTCAATTGTCCTAATTTTTCAAAGAGCTTGAACGCCGCTTCCCGCGATAAAAGGCGAACAAATAAAATCAAATAAAATATGAACACAAAAATCAGATCATTTTTAATACGTTTTTTCAGCGGTTTGGCCATCGGTCAAGAGACCCCCGCCTTCAAAAGATCGTGAATATGAACAATGCCCACCAGTCGATTTTCCGCATCTACCACGAGCAAGGAATTAATCGCACGAATTTTCATCAAATTGAAAGCATCACTTGCCAGGATTCCAACTTTTACGGTGATTGGATCTCTCGTCATGATTTCTTCAGCCCGAAGCTCCCACAGGTCTTTCTTTCGCTCCATCAGGCGCCGCACATCGCCGTCCGTAATAATTCCGAGTAATTTTCCATCCCCGTTAACAACGCTCGTTGCACCAAATCGCTTGGAGGTAATTTCCATGATGGCATCTTTTAAAGGTAGATTGGGGGCTACCCTTGGAACGCGTTCGCCAGTAGCCATTACATCATCGATCATTAGAAGCAGCTTTCGGCCAATGCTTCCGCCCGGGTGAAGTCTGGCAAAATCTTCCAGACTGAAATTCCGCAATTCCAGAAGCGCTACGGCCAGTGCATCGCCCATAGCCATGGTTGCCGTAGTGCTGGCGGTGGGCGCCAAATCGAAGGGACAGGCTTCTTCCGGCACGTGCACGTTAATAGTCACATCGCTTTTCTCTGCCAGTTCCGAATCCGGATTAGCCGTCATGGCGATAATAGGAACGCCAATTCGTTTTAAAATGGGGATAAGCTGAGCCAGTTCCTCCGTGCTGCCGCTTTTCGAAATGCAGATCACCACATCATCCTTCAAAACCATTCCGAGGTCACCGTGGGCACCTTCCGTGGGATGAAGGAAAAAGGCGGCTGTTCCGGTGCTGGTTAACGTGGCCGCAATTTTTCGCCCCACAATACCGGATTTGCCAATTCCTGCAATAATCACCCGCCCCTTCGACTGCCGAATGATATTGACGGCTTTTTCGAAGGAGTGATCCACCTGATCAACGAGCCCTTCCAGAGCCTTTGCTTCGATGCGAACAACCTGCTTTCCGCGCTCGATGATTTCTTCATCACTCATTTAAGCGAGCAACTCCTTTTTTGCGGATTCCCAATCGGCCAGGAACCGCTGGATTCCAATGTCCGTTAACGGGTGTTTCACCATTTGTTTGTAAACTTTTAATGGAGCCGTAACAACCGGTACGCCCGCCATGGCACACTCCACTACATGTCGGGGATTGCGAATGCTGGCCGCCAGAACCTCCGCTTCAAACACGTAGTTCGAAAGCGCTTCCTGAACCTGCGTCACCAAGGCGATGCCCATTGACGAAATGTCATCCAGGCGTCCGACAAACGGAATGACGTAATGCGTACCGGCTTTGGCCGCCAACAGTGCCTGGGAGGGCGAAAATACCAACGTCGTTCCAGTGGAAATGCCTTCCGCTTCCAGGGTGCGAATAGCCTTCAGTCCCTTCAGTGTAACGGGAATTTTTATGACCACATTTTCCGCCCATTCGGCCATTTCACGGCCTTCGGAAACAATGCCTTCGGTCGTTGTACTCACCACTTCTGCCAGAACAGGGCCACTTACCAAGCCGGCAATTTCCTGAATCACCGGTTTAAGCCGGCGCCCCGATTTTGCAATCAAACTGGGATTTGTGGTAACGCCGTCACACAGGTTAAGTGTCAGGGCTTCTTCGATGTCCGAAATTTCTGCCGAATCGATAAAAAACTGCATTTCTTTTCGCTCCCATTTGATTCAGATTTTTTCGCCATTTCCTGATTAAATTTTCTGCCTCGCCCCATTTAGAAGCTACTGCGGCAGCCACGGTTTCACCAGTTGGTCAATTTGTTTCACCTGTGTGAGCAGCTCCTCCAATTTTTGCAAAGGCCACATGCTTGCGGCATCGCAGAGTGCGTTTTTGCAATCCGGGTGGGTTTCCACAAACAGGGCATCTACGCCGGCAGCCACACCCGCACGCGCCAGAAACGGCACAAACCAAGGTTCGCCGCCTTCAGGACTGGACGACGGTACTCCATAAATGCGAATCGAGTGAGTGACGTCAAACATCACCGGATAGCCGAAGGAACGCATGATCGGGAAAGAACGCATATCCACTACCAGATTGTGGTAGCCGAAAACGCTGCCCCGTTCCGTCAAAATAATCTGCTCATTTCCCACGCTCTCTATTTTTTTGATGATTTTTCCTACATCCTCCGGATGTAAAAACTGCCCTTTTTTGACATTCACCACTTTTCCGGTTCGCGCAGCCGCCAGTGTAAGACTGGTCTGCATGGACAGGTAGGCCGGAATCTGGACCACGTCCAGAACCTCCGCTGCAGGTTCCGCCTGGCAGTGATCGTGAATATCCGACAGCACCGGTACATGGTAGGTTTCCTTGACCTTTTGCAGAATTTTCAATCCCTTTTCCAGACCGGGTCCCTGGTAAAAATCCACCGAAGAGCGATTATCCTTTTGGTAAGAGGATTTAAAAATCCAGGGAATACCCAGGCGATCCACAATTTCCCTGATCTGTCCGGCCGCATCCATGACCACACTTTCTTCTTCAATCACGCACGGCCCCGCAATAAGAACCAGCGGATTCCCGCCGCCGATTTTTATACCGTTAACATCGATAATTTTCATTTCAAAATCTCATTTAATTGGAGTTGCAATTAAACATATTCTTTTTGATTGGGATTCTCTTTTTTAGCCTTGAGAGCCGCCTTCACAAATTCCCGAAACAGCGGGTGTGCCTTATTGACACGCGATTTCAATTCCGGATGGAATTGAACGCCCACAAACCAGGGGTGATCCGGCATTTCAATAATTTCAACCAGATTCTCTTTCGGATAGATCCCGCTGAGAATTAGTCCGTTTTCCTGAAGAATGCCCCGGTATTTATTGTTCACTTCGTAACGATGCCGGTGGCGTTCAGAAATTTCACGCGCGTGATAGGCTTCAAAGGCTTTTGTTCCCTCTTTAATAACACAGGGGTAACTCCCGAGCCGCATTGTACCGCCCATGTTTTTCAAGCCCTTCTGGTCTTCCATAATATCAATTACCGGGTGCGGCGTTTCGGGATCAAACTCCCGGCTGTTCGCCCGTTTAAGTTCACACACGTGGCGGGAGAATTCAATCACTGCACATTGCAATCCCAGGCAAATCCCAAAAAATGGAATCTTATTCACACGAGCAAATTCAACAGCCTGAATTTTTCCCTCGATTCCGCGCGTACCAAATCCTCCCGGAATGAGGATTCCTTCTACATCGCGCAAATATTTTCCGGCGCCGTTGGCTTCGATATCCTCTGAATCCACCCAAATCAGTTCCACGTGGGCATCGTTCTCAACACCTGCGTGAACAAATGCCTCAATAATACTTTTGTAGGAATCTTTCAGATTAATGTATTTTCCGACAACCGCTATTTGAACAGTTTGAGAAGGATGCTTGACTTTTTCAACGAATCGCCGCCAATCGGCAATTTCCGGCTCCGAGGCTTTCAGTCCAAGCATTTGGACCACCAATCCGTCTAATTTTTCTTTATGAAGGACAAGAGGAACTTCGTAGATGGTATCGACATCCCGTGCTTCAATAACCGCCTCGGCAGGAACATTACAAAAAAGACCGATTTTTTCGCGAATCTCACGTGATAAATCGTACTCCGTGCGACAGAGTAAGATATCAGGCTGGATTCCGATTTCCCGAAGTTTCATAACGCTATGCTGTGTAGGTTTCGTTTTCAGTTCACCGGAGGCGCGAATGTACGGGATAAGCGTCAGATGAATGTTAATGACATTTTTGCGTCCCAGATCTAGAGAAAATTGTCGAATGGCCTCCAAAAAAGGTAGCCCCTCAATATCCCCGACTGTTCCACCGACCTCCGTAATGACCACATCAAAGGCATGTTCATTATGAGCCACATCCCAGCAGCGACGCTTGATCTCATCGGTAATGTGAGGGATCACCTGAACGGTTTTCCCGAGGTAATCACCGTGGCGTTCTTTCATAATGACCGTGTAATAGACCTTTCCCGTGGTGGTACTATTCTTTTGACTCAAGTTTGTGTCGATAAAGCGCTCATAATGTCCCAAATCCAGATCGGTTTCGGCGCCGTCGTCGGTCACAAAAACCTCCCCGTGCTGAAAAGGGCTGAGCGTCCCGGGGTCCACATTAATATAGGGATCAAATTTCTCGATAGTTACCTTAAGCCCCCTCGATTTGAGCAGCATGCCCAGCGAAGCCGCGGCAATTCCTTTTCCAAGGGAGCTGACCACTCCGCCCGTAATAAAAATAAATTTTGTCTGCTTTTCAGTCACCGGTTCCAAGCCTTTTCGATTTAAGATCATTACCCAAAACAGTTTCCACTCGTGAAATATCTTCCGGAACATCCACACAGATGGGCACGTAATTGGTTTCGACGACCCTTATTTTGTACCCGTGTTCCAGAATCCGAAGTTGTTCCAGTTTCTCAATTTTTTCCAATTCCGACTCCTCCCAGCCGGCAAATTTAAGCAAGAATTCCTTCCGATACACATAAAGACCAACATGTTGAAAATATTTAAATTGATTCAACCAAAGCGACCAATCGGTTTCGTCCCGATTGTAGGGCACAATTCCACGCGTAAAGTAAATGGCAAAATGATTCTGATCGAAAATGACCCGCGCCGTATTCACATCCTGCATTTCTTTTAGACTTTGTGCCGGTCGCGCCAATGTTGAAACCTGTAGCCCTTCGTCTGTAAAAAGCGGTTCGATTGCAGCGTCTATTGCACCGGGATCGATCATGGGCTCGTCTCCCTGAACATTCACCACAATGTCCACAGGTTCCGTTTTAACCGCCTCAGCGATGCGGTCCGTACCACTTCGAGCCGCCGGAGACGTCAGGATTACCCGCGCTCCAAAGGATTCCGCAACGGCCTGCACCTTCGGATGGTCGGTTGCAATCCAAACATCATCGAGATAAGCGGATTTCTTTGTCTGTTCGAAAACCCACTGGAGCATCGGTTTCCCCAGGATCGGCGCCAGCACCTTTCCGGGAAATCGCGTGGCCGCATAACGCGCCGGAATAACCGCCACAATTCTCAACTGATCCGGTTTCTTTGCGAATCCCACGCCTATTCCTGTGCAATCACTTTTGGAACACTAAAATAGCCTTTCTTCCCGGAAGGCGCATTTTCCAAAACCTTTTCCCGGGACATGGAGGGCTTTGCTTCATCCTTGCGGAAAACATTCTTAACCTCCAACACGTGGTAGGTGGCGGGGATGTTTTCTACATCCAGCTCATTCAATTTTTCCACGTATGAGATAATTTGACCCAACTGTTCCGTAAATTTTTCCTTTTCTTCATCCGTAAACGATAATTTGGCCAGCTTGGCGATTTTTTCAACATCTTCAACTGTAATCGGCATTAGAGAACCTCCGCTTAATCACAGAAAATAATTTACAATAAATAGGAGTTATTGTCAAGACAAAATAATAAATTGGCACAATATTTGTAAATCACATTTTAAAAGGTTATTTATCCCCTATTTTTTGTCTGGCCTTCAAAGAATACCGTTCAAAATAGGAATTCCTGCCACAAAAATCAAGCGTAAAAATTCTTTTATTTTTGTTTTGGATGCGGATATGTGAATGTTCCTTCCGGTCGTTGAGTGATTCGCCAACTGGCGAATCGTATCGAAACGACCGTTTTTAGCCCGAGGGTTTACCCTCGGGTTTTTCGTGAAAAAATCGAACTCAAAACAATATTTCTGTTTTTCGGACAATCTGTCTGCCTTAGGCCCAGGGTAAACCCTGAGGCTAAATCAGGAAAGGATTCTAAAGAATCCTGTAATTGCCTATTTGGTGACTGAACGAAAAAACAGAACAAACCTCCGGCTTGTGAAACCTGATTTAGTCAATTTTTCGTTTCTAATAACGAACCAAGGCAAGCAGGATGCTTGCCTTACGCTTTTCAGGTGTCTTCGTTCAGATACAATAAAAATTGTTCGTGTAATTTGGAGTAAATTCGTGGGGCTATTTTTCGGTTTACAACTTTCGCCCAACAATTAATGTTGAGAGTTTGAATCCATTGAATAAAGCAACAGCGGGGAAATTATTTTGGGAAACCGTTTGACAGTATTTTGGATCCCAATGTTTTAAATAGAATGATTGGGCGGATAAAAAGATCCGTGAAAAAACAGATTTTTCGGAGTACAAATAATTGGGATTGGGCAAAAATAGTTTCATACCATTTTGTAGGAAAACAGCGCCTTTCCCCATCAGTGTACTCTCATGTTCAATTTGAAGTCCCATGGATTCTACCAAATTGTGAAGACTTTTGGGTGAAAAATCAAAATAGGCATCTCCATCCAAAAGCAGCGACGATCCGTGTGACACCCAAAGAATCAGATGCCCCTCAGGCTTAAGGGCCGAATAAATTTGCTTTAGAAAGGTGTGAGGATCGTTTACCCGCCGCAAGACATCCAGGCCCACAATGGTTTCCAAACTTTGCGGTTGCACAGGAAAGCTTTGCTCGTTAGCAACAACATCTCCCAGCTCATCACCAATGCGGTTCAGAAACTCGAATCCCCAATAATGCTTGGACAATCGCTCAAAAAACAAACGGAAGGGCTTTCCCTGGCAACCAATTTCCAGCACACGTCCGTGAATAAACGGCCACGCTTTAAGGAGATGTTGAAAACGAATTTCCATCGGAAACCATTTCCACCAGGGCACCTTTCTGCGATCCACAAAATACCGATTGTGCTCAGAATCGTAAATCAGAACGCCTTTATCTTTGAAAAAACTCGATGTACTGATTTTCTGAAGCCGGGTCAGACGCCGGGATTCGTTCATAATCCAGGGAATTTTTATTTCATGTGTTGCCATGCAGTTATTTCCTTATCCCTTTAAAACACGGAAAGGTGTTCTCAACAGAATCTTGAAATCCAACAATAGAGACTGATTTCGGACGTAGTAAATATCGTTTCGAATCCACTCATGGAAACTGAAGTTGTCTTTTCCGCTCAGTTGCCATAATCCGGTAATTCCGGGTTTAACCCGAAGTCTGACATCCCGCCAACCGGGTGAAAAGCGCATCTCCGGCATTGCCAGCGGGCTCGGCCCCACCAGACTCATTTCTCCTTTCAAAACATTGAACAATTGCGGAAGTTCTTCGATGCCCATCAGCGAAAGTAATTTTCCAATCCGTGTTAAAGGAATTTCTTTGTCAGAATTGGTACCTCTCTTTTTTAGTGGATTTCTGGAAGGCGTTACCCTTTCCGTGTGCGTGCGAAATTTCCACATGTTAAAAGGCTTCCCCCAGCGTCCAAGTAGTTGCTCCTTTTCAAATACAGGCCGTCCCGATTCAATTAAAACAACAAGCGATGCCAGAATTAAGACCGGAGAAAAAAGCACAGTCAGGAAAACGGCCCCCAGCAAATCGACACCGCGTTTCATTCTTTCGAAAAAACTTAGTTTGAAATACTCCAGCACAGAACGTGGTTCCGGCATCCAGATGGAATCAAATTTCAGGTTCCGCG
>CAZIYL010000019.1:0-19486 GCA_964543425.1 uncultured Deferribacteres bacterium | reverse complement strand
AATTGGACGATTATAAAGTAGAATTGGCAAAATGGCAAAAAACCGAAGCCGATGCCAAAGCACAAATTGCTACCTTGCAGAAGGACAATGATGCATTGAAGGGCGAAATTCAGACAACCCAAAACGGAATTGACAAGACTTGGGAGGAAATCTACGCACTTTTAGGTACCGATAAGAATGGTGTCGATGCGTATCGTCAGTCGTTAAAGGATCTGGAAAGCCAGTTGGATGGGCTAAGCTCTCTTTCATCGGAAGAATTGTTCCAAAAACGGGCAGAGATCGATGAAATCGCAAAGAAGTTGGATGAAGCGAAAAGCAGCAAGATTGCCAATTTGACGGAAATGCAAGATTTGCTTGCCGCCGTCGAAGGCAAATTGATGCAGGTTAAAAGCAAATTGCCCAAATCGATCTACGACACCTACACCGTGGTTCGCGGAGATTATTTGTGGAAGATTTCCAGAAAACCGGATATTTACGGCGATCCCTACCAGTGGATGAAGATTTATACCTACAATCGCGAAATGATTAAAAATCCCGATCTGATTTATCCCGACTGGAATTTGAAAATCGTTCGTAAAACAGGCCCCAATGAATACGTGGTTACCAAAGGCGATTATTTGAAAAAAATTGCCGGTACCGCATTGGGCGATCCCACACAATGGACAAAAATCTACGAAGCCAACAAATCCGTTATCAAAAACAAAAACTTGATTTATCCGTACGAAGTTCTGGTTATTCCCAAAGAATAGCGCGCTTTCAAAATCAAGGTAAATGTGCAAAACCCGTTTCAGCTTTTGGAACGGGTTTTTGCTATTTACGGCACTGTTTTGTGATTATTCAGATTGGGTAACAATTTGAAATAAATGGAAAAAAGAGAAGACCGGATTCCGGGTTCCTCTAAAATAAATCTTGCAAATCTTGAAAAATTATTGTATTATTTTTAAAGACAGTGAATATGGCAGAGGAGAGATACTTCCAAAAATATGCAAAAGAAATTTTCCATAAAAGGAGTTGACCAATTACAACTTCTGGGTTTTCAAGATGTAAACCTCAGATTGATTCAGGAGCGATTTTCTTCTAAAATTACCATTCGTGGTACAAACGTTATTCTTAATGGCGAGTCTTCCGAAGTTACTCAATTAGAAAAGCTTTTCTCCGAACTAATTTTACTGCTCAATCGGAATGGAAAAATCTCTGAAAGAGATTTGGAAACACTCATCACTCTTGTAAAATCCATGGGCGTTTCCCTGAAAGAGGAAGACCTCGGATCGGTCATCCTAAGCACCAAATCGGATTTTATTCGCCCCAAAACGAAGGGTCAATTTGCCTATTACCAGTCGACTCTGAAAAATGACATCGTTTTTGCAATTGGCCCTGCAGGTACCGGGAAAACGTACCTGGCCGTTGCGATTGCGGTTGCCCAGCTTAAAGCGCATGAAGTGGATCGGATTGTTTTGGCGCGTCCGGCTGTTGAGGCTGGCGAGAGCCTGGGTTTTCTTCCCGGAGACTTTCGGGAGAAGGTTGATCCCTATTTGCGGCCGCTTTATGACGCTCTCTACGACATGATTCCCGGTGAAAAATTACGCCAGATGATGGAACGCGGAGAAATTGAAATTGTGCCCCTGGCCTACATGCGCGGCCGTACGCTGAATAATGCATTTGTTATTTTAGACGAAGCACAAAACACCACGCCCAATCAGATGAAAATGTTTCTAACGAGATTGGGAGTGAATTCGAAAGCGATTATTACGGGCGATATTACACAGGTGGATTTACCCGCGAAACAGAAATCGGGACTTATCCTCATTCAGGAAATTTTAACCGGAATCGAAGGAATCGATTTTATTTATCTGAGTGATCGAGATGTGGTTCGTCATCGCCTGGTAAGGGAAATTATTAAAGCGTACGATGCCTACGATCAGACTGTTGAAACGAATGCTGGCACGGAACCAATTCAAATGGCCGTTTCTGTGCAAGAATCCAAGCGTCCTGAAGTCTCTGAAAGTTCAATTGATTAAAAATGCACATATTTAAAAAGAAAAAATCAGCAGCTTCGTCCGAAAAATCATCTGACGAGGATGGCTCGTGGCTATCCCGCTATAAAACCCAGATTATTATTCTCCTGATTTTTGTGGTTTTAGCCACACTCTTTTTCCCCTCTCTGAATTTTAAACAGTATCGTAATCTGCGCCCTGGAACCATTGCCGATCGCGATATTGTGGCCCCGTTTACCTACTATATTTATAAAAGCGATCAGGAACTCAAACATGATCGGGAAGAAGCCAGGCGGCGGGTTCTTCCGATTTTTTATGTGGATCACAAAGTTGCCAACACAGAATTGGATCGCCTGAACCGCTTTTTTGATGAGATTCATCTGCTTGCCACATCGGGTGTTTCGGATACGATTCGTATCATTGAGATTTTAAGCTTTTGCCATCGGGAGAAAATTGTTCTGGCTGACAGCGAAGCTAAATTTTTCTCGCAGTTGGCGCTAAAATCCAATGCCGGAGTTGAGACCAAATTTGAAAACGAGGTTCGGCAAATTTTACAGGATATTTACGCTATTGGCATTATTAACCGGCCGAAACAAAAAATCCGGCAAATCAACACACGAATCTACATTGAAGATTCCAATCAGCATTTTGAAAAAAATCTGAACTACATTTACGATCTAAAGGACGCACGAGAGCGCCTGCTTGAGAGATTGCGTGCCAGGTATGGTGCTGAAAGCGATTCAATCCACGCCGCTTACTCCCTGTTGTTTTCTCTCGTCAAGCCCAATGTTATTTACAACGAAACGAAAACAAAGCATCTGATTCAAGAGGCGATCAGTGGCGTTCCGCTTGTAAAGGGGCGGATTTTGAAGGGAGAGACGATTATTCAAAAGCACCAGCGCGTTACTCCGGAACAAATTGATGCCTTACGCTCCCTTGAAAAGGCAAAAGCTGACAAAAATGCGAATAATCCACTCTGGCAGCTGTTTACTTTTTATCTGGGAATATTTTTCTTTGTTTTGCTGGCTCTTTTCCCACTGGTGAGTTTTGTTTTTGTGTATCGCCCCAAAATCTTCAAAAACGACAGTTCCCTGATCATGATTTTCGGGTCGATGCTTCTGGTTATTATTGTGGGATTCTTCGTTGAAAATTACGGAATCACCCGCTATCTTGTCCCCGTGGCGGCAGTCCCAATGATGATTGCTTATTATTTTGACAATCGAGTCAGTCTGCTTGCCGGGTTCTCGCTAAGTATGATTGTCGCCGGACTCTTTGGGAACGACTACAGTTTACTGGTTATTTCAATTTTTGTTTCTGCGGTTGCTGTGGTTAGTGTGGGGGTTTTTCGAAGCCGCAAAAGGCTTACAAATTCTGTGTTTTTTTTAGCAGGAGCGTATTTCCTTTCTCTTGTGTTTCTGGGGCTTTCTCAACAAATTGCCTTTTCTGAGCTGGCAAAAGATTGGGTGGGCGGATTGATTAATGGTGTACTCTCTGGGATTTTAACCTATGGTTTTTTGCTTGTTTTCGATTCCATTTTTGATGTTTGCTCCGAGTACAAATTAATTGAATTAAGCGATTTAAATCACCCGCTGCTTAAGATGTTGGCCGTGCGTGCGCCGGGAACCTACAACCACAGTATTGTGGTGAGTAATTTGGCGGAAGCCGCCGCCGAAGAAATTCGTGCCAACACTCTTTTGGCGAAGGTAGGTGCGTATTATCACGATATTGGCAAAATGTACATGCCGGAGTATTTTATTGAAAACCATCGATTTGGCAAAAATCCCCACGAGAGTTTGGCACCAAGAATCAGCAGCTTGATTTTGCAAAATCATGTTAAGAAGGGGATTGAATTTGCCAACCAGTACCATTTGCCGTCGGCAATTAAAGATTTTATTCTCCAGCACCATGGCACGTCTCTGATGAAATATTTTTACGAAAAGGCGCTTACTCAGAGCAAGGGGGTACCGGTTAACGAAGCGGATTTTCGGTATCAGGGCGTGAAACCGCAAACTCGCGAAACCGGAATTCTTATGTTGGCCGACACGGTGGAGGCTCTTTCACGCTCCATTCGGGAAGTAAACATGAGCAAGATTAAAAATGGCATTCATTCTGTACTTGAAGACAAGTTTGAAGAAGGACAATTAGACGAATGTCCACTGACCGTAAGAGAGCTTCAAAAAATCGGGGAGGCTTTTGAAAAGATTTTAGTGGGCGTTTACCATGCACGAATTGAATATCCGGGACAGGAAAAAATGCTTTCCGGAAAAAAATCGGCGAAGCCCGCCGGAAAGTCAGAGAAATCGAAAGAAAATTTGCCAAGGAAGAAAGGTGCGGAAACTGAAAGTAAAAGTATTCAAAAATAATTTTCGGATTCCCATCAAGCGGCAAGAGGTCAAAAAAACAGTGGAAACCGTGGTTGGTGAGGAGTCACTCTGCTTGAATGGGGAAATCTCCGTTATTTTTCTGCCGGATCGCTCGATTCAGGAAATCAATCGTTCGTTTCTCAATCACGATTATCCAACGGACGTAATTGCCTTCAATCTGGAAGATGTTCCCGGAGAGGCAGTTGAAGGTGAGATTTACGTCGGTTTTGAGCGTGCCCGGGAACAGTGCCGTGAATTTGGTGCTTCCTATCCGGAAGAGCTTCATCGTCTGGTAATTCACGGGGTTTTGCACCTGTTGGGCCGGGAGGATGGCACTCCTGAAAAAAAGCAGCAAATGGCCGCAAGAGAAGATCATTTTCTTGCGAAAATCCTGAACGAATATGGAGGATAGCAGAATACTTGGACACCTCATACGTGATTTTTAGTGGAATTTTTGTTCTTTTATTGGCTCTGTCGGCGTTTTTCTCCGGTACAGAGACCGCCTTTTTTGCCATTAGCAAGATTGATTTTGCTAAACTTAAAGAAGAGAACACGTCGTCGTCGAAAAAGATTGTACGTCTTCTGAATGATCAGCGTAAATTGCTGATCACCATTCTCACCGGAAATACGTTTGTTAATATCGGCTCGGCCGTTATTGCAACTATTTTGACCGTGAAATTAATTCAACAGTACCATCTCAGCGAAACCTGGAGCATGTTGATTGAGGTGGTGATTGTGACATTTTTAATTTTAGTTTTTGGGGAAATTACTCCAAAGGTAGTTGCCGTCAAGCGGCCGGTGACGTTTGCGCGAAAAGTTGTTTTCTGGATCGATCTGATTTATCTGGCATTTTATCCGGTTTCGGCTTTTTTGGAGCGATTTACACTTTTTTTCTCAAAGGTTTTTCATCTTGAAAAAAACGAACATTTTTTATCTGAGGATGAATTACGGGCTTTAATTGAGTTAGGGGAAGAAAAGGGAACGATTCAGGAAGAAGAAAAGGAGATGATTGACTCGATTTTTGAATTTGGCGAAACGACCGTCCGCGAAATAATGGTGCCTCGAATCGATATGGTTTGTGTGGAGGTTGCAACTCCCATTGAGGAGTTGATCGAACTGATTCAAAAGGAGGGGCATTCTCGCATTCCCATTTTTGAAGAACGAATCGATAATATTGTGGGCGTTATTCACGCCAAAGACCTTATTCCCTTTTTGGTGAATTCCATAAAAATAGCCAATCTTAGAAAGTTGGCTCGTCCCGCTTATTTTATCCCGGAAAGCAAAAAAATTGATGACCTGCTTCGGGAATTTCAGCAGGAAAAAACGCACATGGCCATTGTTGTAGACGAATACGGCGGCACAGCCGGATTGGTGACGCTGGAAGATGTGATTGAGGAGATTGTTGGGGAAATTCAGGATGAATATGATCAGGAACAGCCGCTTTTCAAAAAAGTTGCGGAAAATATCTGGCTGGTAGATGCCAAAATCGACATCCCCGAATTTAACGAAACGTTCCCCGAGTCCCTTCCTGAAGATGAGGATTACGAATCGCTTGGGGGATTCATCTTTGATATCACCGGAAATGTTCCCGAAGAAAATGAGGTTATTCAGTGGGGCAATTATAAATTCCAAATTGAAAAATTAGAGGGTCAACGCATTGCCGAGGTGAAGGTGATTTATTTACCTCCCAAAGCTTAGCACGCAAGCCGCAATTTAAAAATTTTGACGCGATGAATTCAGGAATCTTATTCGAATAAAATTCGTGAATTTGTAGCTGATATTTTTGTAAAAAACGAAGATTTAATTGACAATACCATGTTGGCGGATATCAGGTTTTACATAAATATTTGAAGGACCGCAAGGGCAGAAACATGAACGATGCGCCGCGCTTTTGTCGTATTATTATTGCCCTAAGCAAAACGATTGGTATTCAGAAAAAAATAGATGAAATTTACCCGTGCGTCGAAAGCAAACCAATTGAATTCTGAGATGAAATTTTATTCGATCCGTAACGTGTGATCTTTTGGAAATCAAATGCCATTTACAATGCTCAGAATCGCTTCGTAACTTGAAGTTGTCACTTTCCCCCGCTGTCGAATTCATTCCCTCCAATGCAAAACTAACAAAAAATGGTTGGCTGTGCCGTAAGGCTAAATTTATGTTGGAAATTTCCAAAAAATCTCTTAAATTATAAACCACAGGAAATTGGAGGAATGGTTAATGAAATTAAGTGATTTACTGTCTCCAGGATTAATTAAGATTCCCTTGGAAACAACGACGAAAGAAACTGTTATTGAAGAACTGGTTGATTTGTTGGAGAAAAACAAAAAGATCTCCAATAAGAAAGCGGTTTTGAATGCTGTGTTGGAGAGGGAAAAAGTTATGAGCACGGGGGTTGGGCAGGGGATTGCCATTCCGCACGGAAAAACAGAGAGCGCGGCAACGGTGGTAGCTACCATAGGAATTTCTCCCAAAAACATTGATTTCAACGCAATTGACGAAGAGCCCGTTCATATTGTTTTTTTGTTGGTTGCACCTCCCAATGAAACCGGGCTCCATCTAAAGGCGTTAAGCCGCGCCTCGCGTCTTTTGAGCAAGGAGTCCTTTCGGGAAAAACTGATGCAGGCGAAAAACGCCAAGGAGGCCATGCAGCTTATCCGGGATGAAGAAAAAAAATATTTTGAAATTTAAGATGGATTTTATCGGATGAAGCTATTTGTCATGGTCCTGAACAAAGAAGAATACCTGGACGAAATTCTGGAGGCCTTTCTGGAATTGGACGTCCACGGTGCAACCGTAATCGACAGCGTGGGAATGGGGCACTTGCTCTCTTTCGAAATCCCGATTTTCGCTGCCCTGAGGAGCGTTCTTCCGGGAAACCGACCGTATAATAAGACGATTTTTTCGGTCGTGGGCGATGAGCAGGTTCCTCGGATTATCGATGCCATTGAACAGATTATTGGGGATTTGGAGAAGCCAGGCGTTGGGATTGTTTTTACACTCCCCGTGGATTTTGCAAAAGGATTGGCTTCGGAATTGAATGTTTAAGTCAGAAGGGCGGATCTCTTCGGGCGGGAATCGCTGGCAGCAACTTGAACAATTGGTGACAGGATTTAGAAGATAGTTTGGGTTTATCCCCAAGAAGCGTATTTTTTCTGTCAATTGGACAGAAAGGCGACAGTTAAAACCCTAAGAAAAAAAGGCGTGTTGTTCAATGACATCTCCGAAAGAAAAATCCCAGGAAGAAAAATGGGTTCGTTTGAAATCATTTCCAAGCCGGCTTTACGCGGAGATGGTGAAAGAAGTTTTGGATCGCCTCGAAATTCCCTCGATAATTCAGGGTGAAGATGTGGGAATTCTCGGAACCGGAAGCTATGGAACGTCATCTCCCGGAAAAGTAGCTCTCTGGGTATTGGAAAAAGACCTCGACCGGTGCAGAGAAATATCGACTGATATGCTGGATCACATTTAGCGGTTTTCTTAAAGCAAACATGGCCGGAAATAAATCATTCAAAACAAACAAAATCTTTGTGAACCCTTTGTCTCTTTGAACATTCAAATCGAGTAAAGTCTAACAGAAAAATCAAAAAAGGATTAATGGGAAAAAAAATTCAGACGCCCCGCGGAACCCGGGATGCACTTCCGGAAGAGTCTTACCAGTGGCTCTATTTGGAAAATGAGGTTCGCAGGATTTTTGAGCGATTCAATTTTTCAGAGATTCGGACGCCCGTTTTTGAAGAAACGGATTTGTTTGCCCGCGGCGTGGGGAAAACCACGGACATCGTGCAAAAAGAGATGTACACATTTGAAGACCGTGGGGGGAAAAGCATGACGCTGAAACCGGAGATGACGGCCTCCGTCGTTCGTGCGTACATTCAGCATTCCCTTTGGAACAAAGGTTCGGTACAGAAATTTTCATATATTTCTCCGATGTTTCGCCAGGAGCGTCCGCAGCAGGGGCGTTTGCGCCAATTCCACCAGTTTGGCGTGGAGATTCTCGGAAGTCCCAATCCAATTGCGGATGTGGAAGTTATTGCCCTTGCAATGGAAATTTTTGGTCATCTGGGACTCACGGATCTAACGCTTAAAATCAACAGCGTTGGCTGTCCCAAATGCCGCCCAAAATACAAAGAGGCACTGCGGGACGCCTTAAAGGATGTGAAAGACCAATTGTGTTCGGATTGCCAGGTTCGGTACGACACGAATCCGCTGCGCATTCTGGATTGTAAAAAACCTACCTGTCGGGAACTCACAAAAGATATTCCGGGCATTGAAGATTATCTTTGCGAAGACTGCCGAACCCACTTTAATCAGGTAAAATCCGGATTGGATGTGCTGTCCGTTTCCTACGAGGTCGACAAACGCCTGGTTCGCGGCCTGGACTACTACACGCGTACCGCTTTTGAAATTGTCAGTACCGAGTTGGGATCGCAGGATGCCGTTTGCGGCGGCGGCCGCTACGATCGCCTGGTTGCCGAGTTGGGCGGCCCCGATATTCCCGGTGTGGGTTTTGCGGCCGGCATGGAGCGCCTCTTGGCCATTATGAAGAAAAAGGGGCTGTTTCTTGGGAATCCTCCTCACCCAGACGCCTATTTTGTTTCGCTCGGTGAGAATGCGGGAATTTTGGTTCTTGGATTGGCACAGACTCTTCGTCGGCAGGGAGTAGCCTGCGAATTGAATTTGTCCGGGAAAAGCATGAAAGCGCAAATGCGTGAGGCTAATCGCCTGAATGCAACATTTGCCGTGATTGTTGGTGAGGATGAATTGGCAAATGAAAAGGCGCAGGTTAAAAATTTGCAGAACGGGCAGCAGGAAAGCGTTCCTTTTGACCGGCTTTTTTCGGCTATTCAAAAAGCACTTAATGAATTATGACCTCCCGGGAATTGTTGAAACAGGTAAAAAAACTTCATCGGAAAAAATATCGGGAACAGGAAAACTCGTTTCTGATTGAAGGTCCAAACCTGCTTCGGGAAGCTTTGGAATCTGATTTTACTTTTTTGCACCTTTTTGTAACGCCGGAATTTATGGAATCAAAAGCCTCGGCTTTTGCAAAGCCTTTTTTTCAGAAAAATGAATTCCCAATTCACGAAGTGAGCCCCGGCGAGCTAAAAGCAATTTCGGGAACAAAGGCGCCTCAGGGTGTTTTGGCAGTTGTTCAAAAACGAAAAATGGGGATTGAAAAATATCTTCCGGCAAAGTGGCAGCGGGTTTTACTGTTAGATTCCCTTCAGGAGCCGGGAAATCTGGGAACAATTATTCGTGCTGCCGATTGGTACGGATTTGATGCCGTTATTTTGAGCAGAGGAAGCGTGGAAAGCACGAATGGAAAGGTTTTGCGTGCAACAGCAGGTTCCTTTTTTCACGTGCCTATTTTCGAAAATGTTTTTTTGCAGGAAGTGGTTTCAAATCTGGTAACGGCCGGTTTTCAGGTATTTGCCGCCGCAGGAAGCGGCAAATTGGAGCATTACAAAATAAATTTTCCACAGAAAACCGCCCTGATTGTTGGAAATGAACGCCGGGGTGTTCGGAGAGATCTTTTAAAGACGCCTGTTCAAACGGTGCGTATTCCAAAAAACGGCCGGGGGGAATCGCTAAATGCGGCAATGGCGGCTGCTGTTCTGATGGATCGGGTGGCTTTTCCGGGGAGAAAATCCATTGAATGAGAGGGGACATTTACCGGAAGAAATGCTTATTAAAAAACCCTTGCTAACGCCAAGGCAGGCACTGCTCCTGGTGATTTGCTCGATGCTGCTTATTTTTGGCGTCGGTTTTGGGCTGTCGGTGTGGATTCGTGCAAAATTCACAAACCCGGATTTAAAAGCCCTTGTTCTCTCCGCGGAGCTGCTGCTGCTTGTCCCGGAAATTATTTTCCTCCGGTGGAAACGAATTCCATTTCGGCAGGCATTCCGGTTGCGTCCGGTGGGCTGGCCGGTTTTGGCAGCCAGTGTGTTGCTAACAATTGGCCTTATTCCTATTTCCGATGCCATTGACCGGATTCTTCAGAATTGGCTGGTAATGCCTGCGTCAATGGAAGAGCTGATCAAGGAATCGTTTAGGTTCAACAATCCGCTCTATTTCTGGCTGGCTTTTTTGTCGGCAACCGTTTTTGCGGGGATTTTCGAGGAAATGCTTTTCCGCGGATTTTTTCAGAAGGTGTGGGAAACGTACTTTTCCCCGGCCTGGGCAATTGCCGTTTCGGCTGTTCTGTTTGCCGTGGTGCACCTGAATCCCTGGTGGCTTTTCCAAATTCTGTTCCTCGGGATTTTGTTGGGTTATGTCGCTTTTAAGAGCGATTCGGTGATTCCGACGATTTTTATTCACGTTTTAAATAACGCAATTGCCGTGGTTTTTTTAAAAATTCCGGACGAAAAGCTTGGCTGGTATTTGAAGGGCGAGACCGTTCGGTGGTACTGGCTAATTGCGGGAATCATTCTTTTTGTTGCGGGATTCCAGTGGATGATGGAATCCCTGAAAAGTTCAAATGAGCAGATGGTTTTGGAGGATTAATGGAAGTTGATCAAAAAACGGGTGCTTTGTTGATTCGAATCGGGGTTCTTCAGCACGAGGAAGAAATGACATTCAAAGCAACCCGTTCTTTTGTGGGATACGATCCGGAGAACCAGAAAATATTCGAAGGAAGAGGGAGACAATCCTACAAAATTACACACCAAACACTGGATCCCGGTGAAATCAAATATGCCGTTCGAATGAATATTCGGGGGGAAGAGAGTGAAGTGGACGAACGTATCAAACACTGGGAAGCACGCCGGGTTCAGGCTTCAAAACTGCGCGTGGGGGATGAAATCCCTCTCGGCAAGGGTCAGGTGTACGATAGCCGGGAATTCTGGGTGCTTTCTCAAACATTCGATTCGGAAAAAGCCGCAGACGATTACCGGCGCACCCTGCCGGATTTTGGCGGAATGAAGATCGTTCCGATTATTACACGGGCTGGCAGCGGTGAACTTTTTCTGGAAAATGTTTCTGTAAAAGATGGAATTCGTTTGGTGTCGAATGATCCCTCCGGCCGCTTTTTGCTGGACAACATTCACGTGGGAATCGGTTTCCATTGGGATCACCGGGAAACCCAGGAATACGAAGGTGATCTGGCATTTCACATCGACCGCTACGGGAAAATTACGGCCGTCAATATTCTTGATCTGGAAACCTACCTTTCAGCCGTTAATTCGTCGGAAATGGTTCCCAACTGCTCAATGGAATTCATGAAAAGTCAAACCATTGTGGCGCGCAACACGGTATTCGCAACAACCGGTAAACACCATTTTGGCGATCCGTTTGACTTGTGCGCCGATGATCATTGCCAATGTTTTCACGGATCGGCCGCTATTGAAGAGCGCTCCCGGGAGGCCGCCGCTCTGACCCGCGGAGAAGTACTGATGTACGAGAATCAGGTGTGCGATGCCCGCTACGCCAAGGTATGCGGCGGAATTGGGGAATCTTACCGAAACGTTTGGGATGATCAGGAGATCCCTTATTTGACCAAATTTTACGATGGGCCCGAAACACCGGTTCAATTGCTCGATCTGCAGCAAGAAGATGCCGTTCGCAAGTTTATCGAAAGCTCGCCGAAGGTATTTTGCAATCCGGACGCTTACCAGCTTCCTGATTACCTGCGGGAAGCTCACGAACACTTTAACTGGCAGGTGGGTTACATGCCTGAAAAATCAGGCTTTCGGTGGGAGGTTCGTTTCACGCCGGAGGAGTTGGGGCAAATTGTGGAAGAAAAAACCGGCTGGGGGTTGGGAGACATTCAGGATATCCAGCCGCTCGAACGAGGCGATTCCGGCCGACTGATTTACGCCAGGCTTGTTGGGCAAAACGGTGAAAAAATCATCGGAAAAGAATTGGAAATCCGGGGGGTGCTTTCCAAAACCCATTTGTTCAGTTCGATGTTTGTAGTTGATCGGGAAATGGATGCGGACGGAAATCTAAAAGCGATTCGCCTGAAAGGCGGCGGGTGGGGGCATGGCGTGGGATTGTGTCAGGTGGGTGCCGAAATAATGGGTGAGCAGGGCTACTCGTACGCGGAGATTTTGTACCACTATTACCCGGGGTCGAAGCTGAAAAAACTTTACGAATAAACGGGTATTCTTTCCGCCATTGTTTCAAAGTGAGAATTGTACGGAATTCAAACGATGTAACTCTTTAAAATATTGGGTAATTAAGCCTGAAAACGCCCCTTGCTTCTTGGCGTTATTTTTGCAACTCTCCTAAAAGGTGTAAAAACTGCGGGGACAGTCGATTGAATAATAAGGGAGAAAAATGGCACAAGCAAAAACAATTTTAATCGTAGATGACGATGCTCAAAACATTGAAATACTCGTTCGGGAACTGGTGAACAATCGTTTTCAGGTAAGCACCGCAGAAAACGGCTACGATGCTCTGGAAAAGGCCGAGAAATACCAACCGGATTTAATCATTACGGATGCCGATTTGCCGGATCTGAACGGTGTGGCGCTTTTACAGAGTCTGAAAAAAAATGAAAAAACGGAAACAATCCCGGTTATTTTCCTGACGGCGCAAAATGGACTTCAGGATCGGGTAAAGGCTTTTGAGCTTGGCGTTCAGGATTACATGATTAAGCCCCTCCACGTGGCAGAAATTGTGGCTCGGGTAAAAATGATTTTAAACAGGCTTCAACGGCTTGAACTGGGAGGCTCAAATGAAGAATCCCGCAGGCAGGGGAATTTGAAGGATAAAAATGTGGCGGAGCTTATTGCAAGGCTTGGCGTTCGGCGCTGGTCGGGCATTGTCAATGTAACCAATGAATTTAAAAAAAGTGGACAGATTTTTTTCCAGGATGGTGTGGTTGTAAATGCGATTCTCGGTGGATTTCGGGGTGAACGCGCCGTTTACCAGATGTTCCCCTGGTCGAAGGGACACTACTCCCTTGTGCCCCGCCAGGTGGATGTGGAAGATGAAATTTCAATTAGCGATATTGGATTACTGCTGCAGGGGTACGAGCGTCTCAAGCTGCGCCGCGATCTTTTGAGCAAGTTGCCCGGACCCTACACAATCTTCTCGGTAAAGGCTCATTTTCTAAGAAATCTGGAGGGTCGGCCGGTAACACCGGATGTCATCAAATTTGTGGAATTGTTCGATGGCAAACGTCCGGTGCTTAAGGTTCTGGATGACAGCTACAGCGACGATCTTACCACGCTGAAGCGAATTGTAAGGATGTACCAGCAGGGATTTCTGGAGGAAATTAAAACTCCCGAACCGGAAGAGGTTCTTGAGGAGGAAGCAGTGCTGGAGCCTCTTTTTAGTGAAGAAGAATTCGAATCGTTCCAGAAACGCGTGTTCAGGCAAGTGCCTTTGGAAGAGCCGTATCTGATAGTTTTTGGAACCTTTGAAGGTGGGAAAAGTGAGTTTGTGCGGGCATTGGTTGGAAAGGCTTACCGAACCCGCTCCATGAAAAGGGTTTTTCCGCATCCGCTTGATCTGGGAAAACTGAATCTCTTCGACGACAAAACAATTCTTTTGATTGGAATTCCCATCGAAAAGCAGGTTCGCACGATTATTCATTCCATTGCGGGCAGCATGTTGGGGTACATTTTTTTGGTGAATGCAACGGAGGCGGAGAGCCTGGAATACATAAATTACCTGATTAAATCTTTTCGGGCGCGTTTTCAACTTCCGTATGCCGTGGCTGTTACCAATCTTCGGCACCCCAAAGCTTTGGGCATCGAGGAAATTTCCCAGCGATTGGGTCTGGAAAGTTACGAAGAGATCATTCCTTGTGATCCCAAGGACAAGGAAAATGCCAAAATGATTTTGCTAAATATGTATTCTCCCTACCCTGAGGAACAAAAAATTTCGTTCAGTCTTGGTGAAAAAAGAGTAACCAATTAATTTGGGAGCAAAAGCCGTTGAATAAAATTCTTTTCATTGAGCCGGAAAAAGAATTGGCAAGCGATTTTAAGGATTTTGGAAGCCTTAATGATTTTGAAGGCGCGTTTGCATCCACATTAAAAGATGCGCAAAGCCTATTGGAATCTTTTTCCCCGCAACTGATTGTGGCTGAAGCACATTTACCTGATGGCGATTTTGTCCATTGGCTGCGGCAGCTTCGTAAATCCCCACAAACGAAAAATTTTCTATTTATCGTGTTAAGTGATGAGGAAAATGTTGAAAAGCGAATCCACCTCATTGAAAGCGGCGTGGACGATTTTATTCAAAAACCGTTCGAAATGGAAGAATTGCTCTACCGAATTCGAATGCTTTTACGGGAAAAAGATCGATTGAAACAGACATCCTCGGCTGAAATTCGTGGTTTTAACGGACTGCTTTCGGAGATGAACGTTGTAGACCTCATTCAGACATTTGAGCTGGGCAAGAAGTCGGGAATTATTATGCTAAGCAGGGGAGCTCTTGAAGGCAATTTGTACATCAAGGAGGGAATGGTTTGGGATGCCGAACTCGGGGTTTTGAGAGGAGAAGCCGCACTGTACCAGTTAGTTCTCTGGGTGGAAGGGAATTTTTCGGCTGCCTTTCAGCCCATTCTTCGCGAACAGGGGATTTTCCGTCCCGTTCAGGAAATCGTTCAGACGAGTATTCAGCTCCTGGATGAAAAGGAACAGTTGCTCACTCGCCTGCCCCTGATGGGGATTGTTTTTGAACACGTAAGAGATCTTTTCCCAGATGAAATAAACGAAAACACTCAGGAAATTTTGTCGCACGTGGATGCGGAACACACGATTCAGGATATTCTGGATGAAAGCCTGTTGGATGAATTGACTTCCCTTCGCGAAATCATTCGTTTGTACCAATTGGGAGTTCTGAGAGAATCCATCTCCTTTCATCCTCCGGCGCAGGGAGAGTCCTCATCCGGCGAAACTGCAGCGCTTGAGAAAGAGCACCCGGAGGAAAATTTAATCAACCGGACATTTGAGGCAGTTCAGAATTTCTTTACCCAAATTACCCCTGTTGAATCGGATTTCTCAGAGGATGCGGGAGACAGCCTTTCGGCGGAAACGCAGGTGGAGTTAAGGCCTCGAAGACTTTTTTTCAGCCGAAGTGAATTACAATTTATTAAACACAAACTTTTGTAGACAAGCCTTCGCCTGGTTCGGGATGTAAATCCGGTCAAGAATCAGTGGTAAATGGGTGGAAATGTTGGAAAGATCAGTTTTGCTAAAGCAAAGGATCAGTTTATGCGAGTGGGAGAAATTCTAATTGTCGGCCCCAAAAGTGTGAAAAAAGAAGCCCTTTTACAACGGCTCTGCGATCGTGTGGAGATTCAGAAAAAGGGTATTCAGGTGGGATGGCTTTCTCTGGATAATGAAATGCTTTTGCAATTCTACGGAATTCATTGGAACCGATTTGCGAAAAGTTACGCCTGGGAATTATTGGTTCCAAAGGCCCTTGGCGTTATTGTTTTATTCGATTGGGATCGACCGGAAACTGTTCAGACCGCCGAAGAAATTGTGGAGTATTTTCAAGGGAATTTCCGAATCCCGATTTTGACCGCTTCAAATATTGAGGAAGAATCAACCGAAAAAATTGCCATTCGAGCCTATCGTGGTGGATTGCCGCTAAATAAAAATAGTCGCTTTGCACTGTATCGATTGGATCAATCGGACTCGATTCGTCAGTTAATTGTGGATTTGGTCAATATAAACCTGGAACAAATGTCCGTGTAAAAATTGAGGGAAAAATGACATATACTGAAGTTGCCCGAAAAGAACTCTCGCCCGCGCAAAAAGTGGAAGCCATTTACCGGTTGCTAAAGGGCATTCCTTTGGATAATCTCGTGGATTCGTACTCCAACCAGGACGTTGTGGCACTGCAGAAATTTATTTGGGATAAAACCGTGGAAATCGGTTTGCGAATGAAGGGAAAAGAATTTAGTCGGAAAGACATTACAAGCCGTATGATGCCGACGCCTGTTTATCAGCGGCAGCAGGGCTGCTCCGAGCGGGTCTACTTTTGTAAGGCCACGCTGTGCATTCTGTCAAATCCGAAATGTGCTCGGAAGAAATTAAAGGGGCAATTTCAGGCCATGCAGGAAGTGATTCAGGAGTGGATACGACAGCCACAGGAATAAAAAAAGTTTTAAACCACCAACATCAACCGAATTAGTCAGCCAGAAAACCATGTGATAGTCTCACTTTCACCAATATCCTTTTAATATTGCCAGTCAGATCTTCATTTTTGCAAAATTCGATTTTGTCTACATGCTAAAGTAATCTAATTATAATATTCTTCGTGTTTTGGCCTCTTTGCAGTAAAAATTTATGAATCATGCGCGTTAGAAAATAGCGGCTGAAGGTTGAGACCGAGATTAAACAAAAAAGTGGCTGTTGTCTTTCGTAATCTGAACCGATGCTTTAACCGGTCGTGATTGAAAAAATATTGACATTACTTTCAAAACTTCTTATATTTAAGTCGTTTGAAAAAAACATTCAACCCGCATTCGGAAAATTTGAAATTTATGGCAAGATTGGGTGATTAAAATGGTTATTTCGGCCATTTTGCCCTGTGGTAAACGACGGGGCTAATAACGGGAGGCGCCCTGTTTTGCAGCACCGTTTAGGGTGCACCCTGTTTTGAGTCCTGTCGCCTACGACGGAACAGGAGTTCAAGTAATCAAGATGATTTTCCGAATCCAGGTTCAAATTAAATACGAAAACTCCCTTAATGGCGAAGGGAGCTTTTTTTCATCTGTCTGCGAGAGTGGCGGAATTGGCAGACGCGCTAGACTTAGGATCTAGTGCCTTCGGGTGTGGGGGTTCGAGTCCCCCCTCTCGCACTGGATTTGCACTGAGATAAATTGATAGTGGAAAAATCAAAGATTTTGGGTGTTAGTTTATCATATTAAAAAAGGTGAGGAATCATTGGATTATTCTGTTAATGATGTTCAGGCCTGGTTACAGGAAATCAAATTTCATATTTCTGCAGACGAGATTCAGGAAAAAGTAGATACAAAAATTCGCGAACTCCGAAAGGAAATTACCGTTCCCGGATTCCGCAAAGGGAAAGTTCCCACAGACGTTATTCGCATGCGATTTGGAAAAATGATTCTCGAGGATATTCTTGAGGATGCCATAAACGATACCTACAAAGAAATTGTGACCGAAGAGAGCATGGAAATTATTGCTCCCCCGGAAATTCGGGAACAAGAGTGGGATAAAAATGACGGCTTAAACGTTCTGTTAGAGGTTCAGGTAGAACCGAAAATTGAATTACAAAATTACAAGGGATTTCACCTGACAAAGGAAATACACAAAGTTGCCGATGAAGAAATAGAAGCGGCAATTGAACATTTGCGGGAAGACAATGCCATTGTGGAAGATATTGACGGTGAGGCGGAGGCGGGTGACTACATTAAGGCAGATATTCAGGAGGTCGATGCCGGCGGTCTTCCCATTTTAGGCCGCAAAGATGAAAATAAAGAAATAAGGCTTGGATCCGGTGAGTACGGCGAGGATTTTGAAGAACAACTGCTGGGTATCAAGAAAGGTGAAGAGCGCAGGGTTGAACAAAAAGAAGATGGAAAACCACCCCAATATTATTCTGTTCGTGTGAAGGACCTGACCCGTCATAATTTACCGGAATTAAATGACGACTTTGCCAAAGACTTGGGGGATTATGAATCGCTTGATGATTTGCGCCAAAAAGTTCGGGAATATCTGATGCGGGAATACGAAAATCGATCCCGAGAAAATCTGATAAACGGATTGATTGATGCTCTCATTGATGAGAATCCATTTGATGTGCCGCCTCAAATGGTAGAAAATTCCCTGAATAGTTACATTGAAGATATAAAAAAACAAATAAAAGGCGATTTTGATGTCGAGAGTTTCAGCGAGGCGCAAAGGCCGCTGATTATTCGTTCAATCAAATGGTACTTGATTCAGAAGCAATTGACCGAACAGGAGAATCTAAAGGTAACGGATGAAGATGTCGATGCCCATCTTGAAAAGATGGCAGAAGAAAGCAATCAAAGTCTTAAAAAAATCAAGGCAAAATACAGTTTAAAAAATAGGCGAAAAAAACTCAAAGACGATCTTCAGGAAGAAAAAATTATTGATTTTCTCTTGAAAAATTCAGAAATTGAAGAAGTAGAAATCAACCCTAGTGAACAAAACATTGTTGCCGAATGATCGAAAGTTTAGGGCTGAATCCGGTGAGATTGGCAAAACATTAGAGAAGAGGGTATTTTTATGGGATTGGTTCCAATTGTTATTGAGCAGACCGGCCGCGGGGAGCGGGCGTTTGACATATTTTCCAGACTTCTAAAAGAGCGGATTATCTTTATCGGCTCGCCGATTGATGACACTGTAGCAAGCTTGGCTATTGCTCAATTGTTGTTCTTAGAGGCGGAAGACCCTGAAAAGGATATCTTTTTATATCTGAATACGCCGGGTGGTTATGTTTCGGCAGGCCTGGCTATTTACGACACCATTCAATATATTAAACCGGATGTGGCTACCATTTGCATGGGCCAAGCGGCCAGCATGGGAGCCGTGCTTTTGGCTTCAGGTGCAAAGGGAAAACGCTCGGCGCTTCCTCATTCCCGAATCATGATTCATCAGCCGCTCGGCGGGGCTCAGGGGCAGGCATCGGATATTGAAATTCATGCAAAGGAAATATTAACCCTTCGGCAAAAATTGAATGAAATCCTTTCCTTTCACACAGGGCAAGCAATGGAAAAAATTGAGAAAGACACAGACCGTAATTATTTCATGTCTCCCGAAGAAGCTAAGGATTATGGCCTGATTGATGAAATTCTGGCGAAAAAGGTGAAAAACCAGAAAAAGAAAAAATAGTGGAGATTTTGGTGATGGCCAATACAAAACGGGAAAAAGTTTACATTTGCTCCTTTTGTGGCAAAAATTCAAACCAGGTGGAAGCAATCATCACCGGGCCGGGTGTGTACATTTGCAATGAATGCGTGTACAACGCCATGGAAATTTTGAAAAACGATTTGATGCGTCGGACGATTTCGGAACGCAAAAATATTCCGACACCCGCGGAAATAAAAACTGAGTTGGATAATTATGTAATCGGTCAGGATCAGGCGAAAAAGACTCTTTCCGTTGCCGTTTACAACCACTACAAACGGGTGGCTTCCCAGGATTATTACGAAGATGACGAGCTTGAAAAAAG
>CAZIYL010000018.1:0-19646 GCA_964543425.1 uncultured Deferribacteres bacterium | reverse complement strand
CTGATTGACCAGACACTTCTTCCGGAACAGGTTGTAATCCGCCGGATTCAAACCGTATCCGAAATGGCACACGCTATTCGAAGCATGCAAATCAGGGGAGCTCCTGCCATTGGGATCGCCGCAGCATTCGGCGTTTACTTGGGTGCCCGAACGGCAGAAAATTCCTCTCCGGAAAATTTTCTGAATGCGGTTTCTTCGGCCGTTTCATTATTGCGGAAAACACGTCCGACTGCCGTTAATTTGTTCTGGGCTCTTGATCGAATGGAACAAAAAGCCAGGCATGTTGCAACTTTACAACCGGAAACTCGACTCGCACAGCTTCTGCAGGAGGCTCAAAATATTCTGGAAGAAGACCGTCAAATGTGTCGGGCAATCGGCCAAAACGGACTTTCCCTCATTAAGGAAGAAGAAATCACATTTTTGACTCATTGTAACGCAGGCGCACTCGCAACTGCCGATTATGGGACGGCGTTGGGTATTATCTACGCCGCGCAGGAAGCCGGAAAAACCATTCATGTTTTCGCAGATGAAACACGCCCACAGCTCCAAGGCTCCCGCCTAACGGCGTGGGAACTCCAACAAGCAGGCATTGAGGTAACCGTTATTTGCGATAATATGGCAGCTTTCGTAATGAAGCAGAAAAAAATCGATTATATTGTGGTCGGAGCCGATCGCATTGCCCGAAATGGCGATGTTGCCAATAAAATCGGGACGTATAACCTGGCCGTTCTGGCGGAAAAACACAAGATCCCGTTTATTGTGGCGGCCCCCTCCAGTACATTCGATTTATCCATCGGAAACGGCAACCAAATTCCAATTGAGGAACGAGGCCGGGATGAGATTATTCGTCGGTTCGGGGTCTTAACTGCGCCGGAAGATGTGGCTGTTTACAATCCTGCATTTGATGTTACGGAAAATCATCTTATCAGCGCGATCGTAACGGAAAAAGGCGTATTACTACCCCGCTTTGGGGAAACAATAAAAAGGTTGCTTGTGGCTCAAGAATAAATAATCGCTCCAAAATATATTTCAGCAAAAAATAAATCTTGATTTCTTTGTGATTATATAGTATATTTTTTAGATTTTAAAATGGCAAAAATTATTACGTTTAAAGGAGGATTGTTTCAAATGAACAAGATAAGAACCGTTGTTTTATTAGTCCTTGGGGGCGTGTTGTTAACCTACTTTGCCGGCTGTAACAGTACGGCATTTACCTCGGCGAAGGTTTATTTACAGCAGGACAACATTGACAAAGCCATCGAGGAGTTGGAAATCGAAGTAAAACAAAATCCATCAAATGCCGAAGCCCATTATCTGTTGGGCGCATCCTACGCAAAACAGGGAAAATTTAATTTAATGAACAAGGAATTCGACAAATCCCTGAAGCTAACCGACAAATACAAAAAGAATATCCAGAATTACCGACTCAAATATTGGGGTGAAAATTATAATCGCGGGGTTCGTTTATTGAAAGCCAAAAAATACGATGATGCTATTAAGAGTTTCGAAACGGCCATTCACATTGATTCCACCCGGGCCGAAAGCTATCAGAATATGGCCTTTGCATACATTAAGAAAAATGACATCAAGAAAGCCGAAGAGCTTTATAAAAAGGTGCTGGAATTAAAGAAAACTGATCCAAAGATTTATTTTACATTAGGTTCAGTTTACTACAACGAAAAACAATACCAGCAGGCTATCGGGATGTTTGAAAAAGCCATCGAATTAGACCCGAACAACAAAGATGCTTTTTCATACCTTGCCCTCGCTTACGACATGACGGGGGATTCTCAGAAAGCTTTTGCAATGTACCAGAAAGCTATTAAAAACAATCCAAAAGATGACGATCTTAAGTTTAATCTGGGAAGGCTTTATTTCCAAAAAGAGAACTGGCCAAACGCCATTAAAACTTTTGAAGATTTAGCCCAAAGGCGACCCACTGATTATGATGTGGTCTATAATTTGGGCAATGCCTATCTCTATTATGGCGATAAGATTACCAAGGAACGGCGACAACTGGAAGAAGCTGGCAAAAAAACTTCCAAAGACAAAATCCAGACGCTGAAAGATCAAGAAAAATCTCTTTATGCGAAATCCGTCAATTATCTTGAAAAAGCCGTAAAGATTAAGCCAGACAATCCGAACGCCTGGTATAATTTGGCAGTTGCTTACGTTCGAATTGGCGAAAGCAAAAAAGGCAAAGCCGCATTTGACAAAGCAGATGAATTAAAGAAGAATAAGTAAATTTTATCCCTCCCATAAAAAGCCCTGACAAACAAAATATTTGCCGGGGCTTTTTGCCTATTTTATTTGGGACTTAAACACAAACCATTTGCTATTCGTTAATCATCAATAAATTAAGGGAAATCTTTTAATTTAACAAGATATTCCGATTGATACAGATTTAATTAAAGATTTCAATGTTTCATTGTTAAAATATTTTGCAGGAAATACTTTTATTACTTCTAACTAACAAAAAAACAAGGAGGATTAACATGAGAAAAATAGGAATTATTGCCATTACGGCCTTTTCAATACTGTCATTTGCATCTCTTGGACAGGCCCAAACAAATTTGAAGTTGGGTTTAAATGCAGTAGGCGGTGGAATTGGGTTCGTGAACCCTTCAGGTAGTATTGGCAGCACGATTTCGTTGGCTGGGAATGCAGAATTGGGCACTTTTATGAATGATTTTCATCTAATTGGATTTGCCCAATTTTGGACAAAAAAATATGCTGAAAACACCTATTGGGATTGGAGCTGGACAGAAATGGTCTTAGGCGGCGGCGCTAAATACTATTTCAATATGCAAAACATGCCCTTCAAACCCTATGCCGGTGCGGGGTTAGCCTTTGTTTTTAGTCGTTGGAGTTGGAATTATTCAGGCTCAACAAATATTTACATCAAGAAAAGTGAATCTGATACAAACATAGATATTGGCGCTCAAATTTTTGCAGGTGCCGAATATCCAATTAACCCGAAAATGACCGCCTACGGTGAATTTCGTTACCACACCGATGGAGTGGATTTTCTGGGAATTTACGCCGGCGTTCTTTATCATTTGAAATAATTAAATTTGCTAAAGTTCAGGCGAATTGCATTCATCGCAATTCGCCTTTTTTTTACTCCGCAGTTGTTTTTGGGTCAACCTAAATAGCCTGCACATTTCCCATTTGCGCCCAAATTAAGCCAATGCACAATTGACCATCTTTTGGCTTGAATCTTTCCCTAAAATCGGTTATATTTAGATTTTATTTATTTCAAAAAGGGACGATAGCAATGACACTTGCACAAGCAATTATTCTGGGGTTGATTCAGGGTCTGACCGAGTTTTTACCCGTCAGCAGTTCGGGACATCTTGTTCTGGCAGAAGCCATCATGAACATTCAAAAACAGGGAATTACTTTTGAAGTTTTTGTTCACTTTGGAACGCTTCTGGCCGTAGTAGTCGCTTTCTGGTCGGATATTGTCGATATGTTTCTGGCCGCACTTCGGTGGATTTCACATCCGTCACAGACAAAAATCCTTTGGAAATCGGACAGGGGATTTCGGTTACTGATCCTTCTTGCTATTGGAACCATCCCGGCAGGAACTATTGGTGTCTTGTTCGACAAGACCATTGAGAGTGCTTTTTCGGATCCCTTATTTGTTTCCTTTATGCTGTTAATCACAGGAACCATTCTGGTTCTTTCCAGATTCGGACGGACAAAACGAAATAGGCCAACCGTTGTGGATTCCATTTTAATCGGAACGGCTCAAGCATTTGCGATTATCCCGGGAATTTCCCGCTCGGGGTCAACCATTTCTTCGGCAATGCTGCTGGGATTGGAAAGAAACGAAGCGGCACGGTTTTCATTTTTACTGGCATTACCAGCTATTCTGGGAGCCTTTGTTCTAAAATTAAAGGATTTACTGGCGTGTCCTGCGATCCCGCACTCAGAAGTACTTACCCTTGGAGTGGGGACACTTGTGTCGTTTGTGTCTGGCTATTTCGCTATTATTCTCTTATTAGATATCGTCAAACGCGGCAAATTTAGTTGGTTTGCCGTTTACTGTTTTGCAATTGGTCTTTTGGGAATTATTTATTTTATCTGATTTCACCAAAAAATATTCTGTACTGATTCGTGAAATTTTGTGGGCAATTACTAAAATACTTGCGGACTGACTAAAATGACAAATGAATCCATAAAAATTGTGACAACCAATCGAAAAGCCTATCACGACTACATCATTCTGGAAACGCACGAAGCCGGTATCGAATTGGTTGGCACCGAGGTAAAATCTCTGCGAGAAGGCAAGTGCAATCTCAAAGACAGCTACGCAACAATCAAGGATGGCGAGATTTTTTTATTAAATACACATATCAGCCCCTATTCGCACGGAACAGCCTTTAACCATGACCCGACACGCACCCGGAAATTATTGCTGCACCGCTCCGAAATTGACAAGCTGACCGGCAAGATTAAAGAAAGGGGGCTCACCCTGGTGCCGCTAAAGGTCTATTTCAAAAAGGGGCGCGCCAAGGTGGAACTGGGACTTGCAAAGGGAAAACACACCTACGACAAGCGACAAGACATTGCCAAACGAGACATAGAACGCGAAATGAAGCGGGAAATGAAACAAAAGGTGAAATACTGAAAGTTACTCGGTTATTCGGTTGCTCAGTTCCTTGGTCATCGGGTTTGTTGGGTTTCTTTGGTTTGTTGAGTTTGTTGGGTTATTTGAGTTTATGCGGTTTCATGAATTGTGGGCTTTTGTGGGTTTACCAAATGTTCTGGGTTTGTTGGGCTATTTTGGTTTTTTTGGGTTATTCGGTTGAAAAAGCATGAATGCCTTGGAATTAAAGTTCAGGGGGAAAATCCGAGAAATTAATTCAGTTAATTTGTGAATGCGTGGCTTGTAGCCAATTCCTTTTTTCATTTTGATTTTTTATTTTTTATTGGAGGTTCAATGTTTCCCAGTGTTAACGAACAGATGGATATTATTCGCCGCGGGGCAGATGAAATTATCCCCGAAGATGAATTGGTTAAAAAATTAGAGCAATCTATTAAAAAAAACAAACCGTTGCGCATTAAGGAAGGATTCGATCCCACTGCCCCCGATATTCATCTGGGACACATGGTCAGTATTCGCAAATTGCGGCAATTCCAGCAGTTAGGGCACCAGGTTATTTTTTTGATTGGCGATTTCACCGGAATGATCGGTGACCCCAGCGGTCGGAATGAAATTCGTAAACATATGACCAAAGAAGAAGTTCTAAAAAATGCCGAGACTTACAAGGAGCAGATTTTTAAGGTTCTCGATCCCGAAAAAACCGTCATCGATTTTAACAGCCGCTGGCACTCTAAGCTCATGTTTGAAGATGTGCTGGTTTTAACCTCCAAATACACCGTGGCTCGGATGCTGGAACGCGACGACTTTGAGAAACGCATGAAGGCAGGCAAGCCGATCTCGATCATGGAATTCCTTTATCCGTTGGTGCAGGCCTACGATTCCGTTGCCTTGAAAGCCGATGTGGAGCTTGGTGGAACTGATCAAAAGTTCAACCTTTTGGTCGGACGTGACATCATGAGCGAGTATGCCCTGGAGCCCCAGGTGATTCTCACCCTGCCCCTTCTCGTGGGCCTGGACGGCACCGAAAAAATGAGCAAGAGTCTCGGGAATTACATCGGTATCAACGAAGCCCCCAACGAAATGTTTGGGAAAACAATGTCCATCGCAGACAATTTGATTTACACCTATTTTGAACTGGCCACTGACGTGCCCAACGAAGAACTGGCCAAAATTAAACAGCAATTGGAAGACCCCAGGGTTAACCCCCGCGATTTGAAAGTTCGGTTGGCATTTGAAATTGTGAAAATTTACCACGGGGAAGCAGCGGCCAGGGCCGCTCAGGAAGAGTTTGAGCGGGTGTTCAGCAATAAAAATTTGCCTACCAACATGCCGGAATTCGTTTTGAAGAAAGCCGAAGGCAAAATTTGGATCGTTCGGCTCATGGCCTCGGCGGGACTCGTTAAAACCAACGCCGAAGCACGTCGATTGATTCAGCAAGGCGCCGTTAGCATCGACGGACAAAAAATATCAGACTCCAATCTGGAAATTCAGCCAGAGAAGGATTTTATTTTAAAGGTGGGCAAGCGGCGGTTTTTGAAGGTGAAAATTGAAATATAATTTTTTTATTGGTCGACAAAATTCGCTGGTCACTAAAAGATAACCCCAGATTCGGAAAATATCAATAACAGGCATGAGTGCACTCTAAAAACCACTAATTGCACAAATTATACGGGATATAATTCTTTTAACATCAATAAAATCAATTCGTGATAATTCGCACAATTCGTGGGAGATATCCTTTTTAGACTGGACTCAGGCATTAAAAAAAAAGTTCTTCATAAAAATGCGTGCATTTTAATTCATTCAATGGAGAACCAAAAAGAATCTGTGAGAATCGGTGCTAAAAAAACAAAACACAGATTCACAGGACTTGATGTCTTAAACAGAAGCAAATCCGCCCGCGCAGAACCCGCCAAGGCGGGCTCTATATTTTATCATTCCCGGATTAATCTATGAATATTAAACATCTTCGATATTTTTTTCAAAAATCATTTTTTTAGCTTGCGTTGCGGCAACGCATGTTTTTCTCAAGTAAAATGAATTCCCGAATCCGGGGTAAAATACAAGGCCATTCCACTCTTCTTAGAAATATTCCTCTTGGCATTACAAAAAATTTCACTTGACAAAACGGGTGATAATTTTCTAAATTGAATTGTTATCATCCGTTTTGTAATTATCCGTGAATATTTTAGATGTTAAACCGCCCAAAAGGATAATCATGCATATTCCAGACGGATATCTATCACCCGAAACCTACATCCCAGCCTATTTGGGTTTCCTGCCTTTAGCCCTATATGCTTATAAAAAAGTCAAAAAGAATTTGACCAATGAAACATTGCCGTTCCTTTCTACACTAACCGCTCTTTCATTCATAATTATGATGTTTAACATTCCCATCCCGGGCGGCACCAGCGGACACGCCGTTGGAGCAGCAGCTATTGCCATTTTGTTTGGCCCCTGGACGGGATTTCTTTCGATGAGCATTGTATTGTTCATTCAAGCCCTTGTGTTTGGTGATGGTGGAATCACATCTTATCCAATCAATGCTTTCAGCATGGGATTTGTTTCTTCCTTTACGGCTTTTTATGTCTACATCGTTATTAAAAAATATCTTAAAAATTCTGCCACGGCTTTTCTGTCTGGTTGGATTAGTATTGTCATGGCTTCGCTCTCCTCTTCTATTTTTCTTGGCATTCAGCCACTCATTGCCTCAGATGCGAGCGGTCATCCGTTGTTTTTTCCACTCAATTTAAGCGTCACTATTCCAGCCATGGTTGGATCACATATCCTCTTTTTTGGCGTTGCAGAAGGAATTTTTACCCTGCTTACTCTGGAATTCGTCCGCAAATTAAACCCGGAATTTCTTTCCACTCATGAAACGAGTTTCCAAAAACGCGATTTACTCATTTTTGGCTTTTTTCTGACCATTTTGTTTTTGCTAATTCCTTTGGGCCTATTTACCGGGTATCCAGCCTGGGGAGAATGGACATCCGGCTACTATCAGCGTATTCTTGGCTTTATTCCTGAGGGAATTCGGAATTTTTCGGGGATTTATGCCGCTCCTCTTGATGATTACAGTCTTAAGAATTTAGATCCTGTTAGTTCCTATTATATTTCCGCATTGATTGGAATTGTTTCGATCTTCGTCATTTCGGCTCTCCTTTTTAAAAAATCTCACCAATTCACAAAATCGACGCACAAAATGCTCTTTGCCACTTACCTAATTTTGATTCTACTCTTGACCCTTACAGCAAATATTTATTTAATTCTAACTTCTTTGCTTCTTCTATTTTTGATTTCCGGTCGTCAATTTCCAAAATATTTTAAACGGGCATTTCTTGCTCTCTTATTCTTCAATACATTGGTCACCGCATTCTATATTCTTTATGCATATCTTCATCATACATCCTCAACCTCTTCAATAATTCTTATTAATCTCAGGACATTTACTCTCACATACCTCACCTTTCTATTCATTGGCAAAGTCAACTTGTTTTCAGTATTCTCTTTCTCAAAAACACTCACCTATTTGCTCACTATTTCCTATAGTCAGATTTTGTCTTTCAGACAAATTTTCGAGGAATTTCGTCTGGCCTTAAAAAGCAGATTGATTAAAAAACCCAAGCGAATAGATATTTATCATTTTATCTCATCAACCGCCTATTTTTTTATGAATAAATCTCTAAATAATTCCAAGGAAATTTTCCAAGCCATGCAATCAAGGGGATTTTTTAATGATTAAACTAACGCAAATATCCTTTTCTTACGATACCCATCCAGTACTAAATAATATTTCATTTGAAATTGAAGAGGGTGAGCGTGTTGTTTTATTTGGTGTTAATGGAAGCGGTAAATCAACACTTTTAAAAATCGCCAACGGGCTGATTGATCCGAAACAGGGAAGCTATTATTATAATGGAAACAAAATTACCCAAAGGCAATTCAAAAATAAAAATTTTCACAAAACGTTTCGCTCAGAAGTAGTTCTTCTATTTCAAAACCCTGATGTAATGATTTTTAATCCCACGGTTTACGATGAAATCGCTTTTGGATTGAAACAATTAAGCACTGATCATATTAACGAAAAAGTTACCTATTGGGCGGATAAATTGCAATTAACACGATATTTAAATAAGCCCCCCATTAATTTGAGCAGCGGAGAAAAACAGAAAGTCTGTATTGCGGCATTGCTGGCTCTGGAACCAAAAGTCTTGCTCCTCGACGAACCGACATCCAATCTAGACCCTATGAGCACCGGGTGGCTTATTGATTTTTTACCGGAATTACAATTAACAACTATCATTGCCACCCACAATCTAAGCCTTTCTCAGGAAATGGGAAACCGGGCATTGGTTCTAAGCAAAAAGCACAAGCTTATTTTTGATGGCAAGTTGGATGATTTTTTACAGGATACTGAAAAATTAATTTCAGCCAATCTGGTTCACAGCCATAGGCACAAACATGCCTATTTTTCCCACTCGCATTTTCACATTCATGACTGGGAGTAACCAGTGCTTTTGACAAAGCTGAATATTTCAGAAGATGATAAGTAAATCAAGCTCTTTAAGGAAAGTTTAAGAATGAATTCATTCAATATTGGCATCATTATTTTATCCTCCGATTACAAAGTCATTGGAATAAATGCCTATGCTCAAAAAACACTAAATATTGACTCTTCCCACATGGGAGAGAGTGTTTTTGCATATCATTCTCCGCGAAGTCAAACAAAAATAAAACATCTAATCGCCAGGGTTCAAGAAGACCAACATCATTTACCAATTGCCATGATTATTGATGTTCTCAACAAGGTACTCATGATTAATTTCTGTAAAATTCACATGAACGATAAAGATGCCGATGGTTTGTATTCAATGACTTTTATTGATGTCAGCCAGCAGACAGGAGCCCACATTAACCCCAGGAATGGTGTTGTCAATATTCGCAAATTCCCTATTTTTTATAAAGAATCCATTATTTTTTTGGATGCATCCTCCATCTACTACATTCAATCCGATCGAAATTATTGCAAACTCATCACTGATAAAAAATCATATTATTTACATCTTACTTTAAAGGAGATTCTTCACCGCTATGGCGGAACCGAATTCATGCGGGTTCATAAAAGTTTTATTGTAAATTTGGAACATATCAAAGAAATAAAGCATATCAGTTCCACAAAAAACATCATTATTTTTGATCGTGAATCTATAAAATCCATTCCGATTGCCAAACGGAAAATGAATAACCTTAAGAATCTCTTGTTTATTCACAAAATTTCCAAAAAGTGACTTTTCAAGCCATTGATAATAAAATAGCTAAAAAATTTCAATCAATGACCGATTATCAACAAATTTTTACCATTTATCAAAAATTATTTGACAATAGATTTTAATATAGTTAAAATTTTACAAAATATTTTCTTATTAGAGATTTTGGGGGGTTCCTACACTCGCCTTTAACGCTTATTGGTTTGATTATTTTTACATAAATGAAATTATCCCGCCAGAAAATTTGTGGAAGGGATCATAATTAGTGTTTAGGCAAAAATACCTTAATTCACGAATTGATTCTCATTGCCAGAAACGCAGCAACGAAGCAATCTTTTTGTTATTATTAAATTCAGAAATTGCACGCCAGTGGGTCTATTGACAACTTCATCCGCCAGCTGGCAATGACAGCAATAATTTAAATATCGTGGGTTTTCGCTCAGACACTAATTAGCAAAAATGGTTTTCTACCAGATTATTTGGATGTGTTAGAATTTGAAACATTCTGACCATCACCTATCACCATAAAAATAATAAGCCGTTTTTTGCTAAAATTTCCAATCGCAAACAACAAATCAGAAGGAGGTGATTGATATGAAAACCGTCTTCGTCCATCCCGAACGCTGCATTGGATGCCGACATTGCGAAGTTGCCTGCGCAATTGAACATTCCAAATCAAAAGACCTTTTTGGAATGCTGTTTGAGACACCTCGTTCAAAACCAAGGATACATGTAGAATTGGGTCTCGACTTCCTAACGTTTCCTAATCGTTGCAGACATTGCGATCCGGCACCCTGTATGCAAGTTTGTCCCACCGGAGCTTTACACAGAGATATTGAAACTGGTTCTGTGCTGGTAAATTATGACAAATGTATTGGCTGCGCCATGTGCGCAATGGTCTGTCCTTTCGATATTATTTCCTTTGACAAGATTTGGAATATTAAACTGGACCATGAAGTGAACACCAAATGCGACCACTGTATTGATAGGCAGAGAGAGGGTAAAATACCCGCCTGTGTGGAAGCCTGTAAAACCGGTGCTCTGGAATTTGGAGATGCCAATGACATCATCCGATCCTCACGAAAGGACTTTACAGTGCGTACAACTTTGGCACTAAAAGGAGAGGAAGCCCCTTCGATACCAGCCAATATTGAAGCTTTTAGAGAAATTATGTCAACAATTTCCCAATTAGGACCATTGGGTTAAGGAGGGTATTATGGATAAAAAAATTGAAATAATTGTAAATGCAAGAACCACCGATGAATCGGCAAAGGAGATTCTTGCAAAGACTATTGAAGAAGGCGTAGAGACGGTTTGGGATCGTTTGGAAGCTCAACAGCCCCAGTGCGGTTACGGTCAATTGGGAATGTGCTGCAATCGATGTGCGATGGGACCCTGCCGAATCTCACCTTTCGATGATAACGGCCCGACTCGAGGCGTATGTGGGGCCGACGTGGATGTCATTACTTCCAGGAATCTATTGGATGATCTTTTGGTAGGTGCGGCAGCTCACTCGGATCACGGCCGGGAAGTTGTAGAAGTATTGCTTAAAACGGCTGAAGGCAAAAGTCAGGGTTATAAAATTATAGATCAAACAAAATTGAACAAAATTGCCTCTGAATACGGAATAGACACCAAAGGAAAATCCAAAGAAGAAATTGGTAAGGAAGTTGCTTTAGCCATTTTTGAAGAATATGGCACCGTAAAAAATTACCTTCAATTTGCAGAATCCAGACCGCCGGAAAAAACAAAAGAAGACTGGAAAAAGGCGGGCATCACCCCAAGAAGTGTGGATAGAGAAATAGTGGAAGCTGCTCATAGAATCCACATGGGTGTTGATTCCGACTATGTAAACATTTTACTTCATGCTCTGCGGACTTCTCTCTCCGACGGCTGGGGCGGTTCCATGATGGCAACGGATATATCCGATGTGCTTTTTGGAACGCCAAAACCTGTCTCATCTTATGTCAATCTTGGTGTTTTAAAAGAGGATATGGTTAATGTTGTTCTCCATGGTCATAATCCGGTTTTATCCGAAGTGGTTGTAAAGGCTTCCAGAGAAAAGGATTTGGTGGAATACGCCAAAAAGATGGGAGCAAAGGGAATTAACCTGGTTGGAATGTGCTGTACCGGAAATGAGCTCCTGATGAGAAAAGGGATCCCAATCGCAGGAAATATGCTTAATCAGGAACTTGCGATTGCCACAGGTGCAGTGGAAGTTATGCTCATCGACTATCAATGCATTTTCCCTTCAATAACTCAAACGGCGGGCTGCTATCACACAAAGGTAATTTCCACATCTGAAAAGGCAAAATTTCCCGGTGCTATTCACAAAGAATTTCATCCGGAAACGGCAATCGATACGGCAAAAGAAATAATAAAAATAGCAATTGAAAATTTTCCCAACCGAAATCCTGATCGAGTAAAAATTCCTAACAGCCCAATGAAGCTAATGGCAGGATTTTCCGTGGAGGCCATTAAGGAAGCACTTGGTGGCACATTTCAACCGCTCATTGATGTCATCGCATCCGGTAAAATCCGGGGAGCCGCGGGGATTGTGGGCTGCAACAACCCGAAAATCAAACAGGATTACAACCACATCGTGCTCACCAAGGAGCTGATCAAACGAAACATTCTGGTCCTTGAAACAGGCTGCGCTGCAATTGCTTCCGGCAAAGCGGGTCTGCTTGTTCCTGAAGCCGCTGAACTTGCGGGAGACGGATTAAAAGAGGTCGCCAAATCTCTCGGTATTCCTCCGGTACTGCATATGGGTTCATGCGTTGATTGCTCCAGAATCCTGGTAATTGCTGCCGAACTGGCGAAGGCTCTTGGGGTTGGCATCAGTGATTTGCCCGTCGTTGGCGGGGCGCCTGAATGGTATTCACAAAAAGCTGTTTCAATTGGTGCCTACTTTGTTGCCTCCGGCGTTTACACGGTACTGGGTTATCCGCCCAAAATTATGGGAAGCCCCAATGTAGTAAAGCTATTAACGGAAGGTGTGGAGGGCGTTATCGGCGGCAAATTTGCTGTTGAGCCCGATCCGGTACGAACGGCGGAACTCATGGCTGCGCATATCGAAAAGAAACGAAAAGCATTGGGAATTTAGGTTCCTCTCGCACCCAACTTCCGTACAAACCGCCAGGTTAAAATGTATTTATTCTATGCGGAAATTTAAAACTGTTTCTGGCCTGGCGGTTCTTATTTTTTTAGCATATTATTTTGACCATTGAAAATTTACAAGAGGTTTATTCTATGAAGGATACCAATAAGGAGCGGCGCGAAAAAATATTTGAAGTAGCTGAAAGGCTCAGAAGTCATAAATCAAAAAATGAAAAGGGGTTCCGTGTGGTCATTACCGGAAAGGGAGGCGCTGGAAAAACAACCCTTACCGCTCTTTTGTCCAAACTTCTTGTAAGGGATGGTTACAATGTACTTGCCGTCGATGAAGATCCCCAGATTAATCTGCCGTACTCGCTCGGTTTTCCGCCTGATCAGGAAATTACCCCTGCCTCACGAAATCTGGATTACATCGAAGAAAAAACCGGTGCAAGGCCAGGCGAAGGCTGGGGAGTAATGTTAACACTGAACCCCGACGTTTCGGATGTCGTTGAACGTTTTGGAATTAAAACAGATGACGGAATAAACCTTCTCGTAATGGGAAGCGTCATTCAGGCGGCTACCGGCTGTCTTTGCCCTGAAAACGCTTTGCTTGAAGCCGTTATGGGCTACATCAGTCTGAGAGAGGGAGAGGTCATTCTTATGGACACACAGGCAGGTGTTGAACATTTCGGAAGAGCTTTGGCACGGGGATTTAAACAGGCCGTCATTATCACAGAACCCACTTTCAATGCCTATCAAGTAGCCCTGCATGCCGCTAAACTTTCGCGTCAACTGGGCATCCCCTACGTTCATCTGGCGGTTAATAAAATCAGGCAGACAAATGACTTTGAAAAATTTAAGAAAATGGCAGCGGAAAGTCTTGGAAATTACAACGAAATTTTTACTCTCCCCTTTGATGAGCAAATTCTTTCAACGGAACCGGACATCACGCCTCTATTGGACGGCAATTCCGCTTATCTACATGAAGCCATTAAAATCGCCGACATTCTAAAAACCTACGGAGAGAAAGAATGAATCACGGTGTTTTAATTATCGGAACGGGTCCGGCGGGTGTCAATACAGCCGAAACGCTACGAAAATTCGGTTACAAAGAAAAAATAACCATGCTTTCGAAAGAGCCGTTTCCACCCTATTCTCCACCGCTGATGGCAAATTACCTGGAATCCCATGCTGCGAGTGATTTGATTTTCTGGAAAGGACAGGACTTCTGCAAGAATTTCGACATTGATTGTAAAACTTCGGCAGAAGTCGGAAAAGTTGAACCGAAGCTCAATCGTATTGTTCTTACAAATGGCAAAATTCTTGAATATGATACCCTTGTTATTGCATCCGGCAGCGAAATGTGGATTCCCATAAAATGCGAATGCCCGGCAGAAGCAGGAAAGGAAAAATATTACAATTTTAAATCACTCACGGCCGTTTCAAAGCTATTGACTGAAGTAAAAAAAGGCGCGGACAAAGCCGTTATTATCGGGGCTGGATTTATTGGAATCGAAATAGCGATTACACTCAAGCGAATTGGTCTTTCAGTATTGGTTGTCGAGATGATGGATCGCGTCCTTCCACGAATGATTACAAAGGATATCGCTGAACCTCTGGAAACCATCATTCGGGATATGGGCATTGAAATACTTCTCAATCATAGGGGAGAATTGTTAAGAGGAAAGGAAAGCGCCGAGGAATTACTGCTTTCGGACGGTACCATAATCAAAGGGAATTTATTTATTGCGGCAACAGGAATTAAACCCAATATTTCCTTTCTGGCGGGAAGCGGCATTCAAATGCAAAAGGGCATTCGGGTCAATTCCCTTCTACAAACCAATTTCCCTAATATTTTTTCGGGTGGCGATGTAACGGAAGTCCCGGATTTTATCACGGGGAATATTTACCCACACGCCATTTATCCGGAGGCTGTAAAACAGGGAGAAATAATTGCCTTCAATATTTTGGGGGAACAAATAGAATATGAAGGCGCATTGAACATGAACAGCTTGTATCATTTCAATCTTCCTATGATCAGCGAAGGCGCCATGATTGTTGAGGAAAAAGCTGACGAAGAGCTATTTTTTAACAAAGATAAAGTAATCCGAAAAATTGGCATAAAAAACGGTAAAATTCTCCGTTTTGAATTAGTAGGCGACAAAGAAGGGGCTGGCTTATTGCACACTCTCATGACACAGAAAAGAGACATCACTCAAATAAAAGATGCACTCATCACGAAAAAATACAATCAGGCCAAACATTTTATGAGTATTTTCGGAGAATAGAGCTCTTGATAAATTATTTCCAAATACAATAAGGGACTTGAAAATGGAAGAGATTACATTTAGGGCCATTGGCAGAGTTAAGTCTGAATTTAAGAAGCCAAAAGAAATAGAATTTGCCTGTGAATTAGGACTGAAGTGTTCCAATGTGTCAGAAATCATCTTGGACCCAAAATTCAAGACCGGACTGGAAGGATTACACAATTTTTCACATGCCTTTGTACTTTTCCATATTCACAAAGTTACCAAAATGGAGCTAATAACCTATCCTGCTCCACTATCTATCAAAAATTTGCAATCGGTGGGAGTTTTTGCTTCAAGAAGTCAATATCGCCCCAATCCCATTGGTTTGCGTTTGGTAAAAATTTTACGCGTATATAAGAATAGAATAGTGGTAGAAGGGTTGGATGCCATTGACGGAACACCGGTATTGGATATTAAGCCTTATGTTCCCGGATTTGATCGGCCTGCTGAAGTAAATACCGCCATCTGGTATCACTGGCAAAACGGCAACAATTAATGCCTTATTTTTTCTGATTTCAAATATTCTTCCACATCCAACCTCATACCATCTGAAGCAGCCTTTACCTCCACACCGGTTTCCTCTGAAAGCTGCTGGGCTAAAATCCAGGGCTTTTTCTGAAGCATGGTCATGCCGAAATGCGTAAGAATGGCCAGCCGTGGCTGAATGGCAGAAATAATTGCCCTGGCGTTGTCCAAATTCAGATGGTAAATACCTCTCGCCCGGTCGCCTCGATCTTCGTAACGAACGACGTGCAAAATCAAGATTTTTGCGTCTTTGTAATCGTCCAGAAGATCCTCAAAATAGGCAGTGTCAATCATGTGGGAGATTTGCCCTCCCGGCAGGAGAAAATGAATGCCGTAGGTTTCCACCGGGTGTTCGTGCCGAATGGAGGTACGAAATCGGAGAGCGGAATCGACTTTGTACTCCGTGCTTTCTTTCAAAATTTGAATTTCCTCTGGGAAAGAACGAATATAGCGCAGAATAACAGGGTCATTTTCAAGGCAGTCAATCGGAGCAAAAACGCGGCCGTGCTTTTTCTTGCCTCCATCGGTCATCGCTTCGATTAAGATGTTAATATCGTTGGAATGATCAATATGCCGGTGTGTGAGCAAAATGGCATTCAGCGTTACTGGATCCAGGCGCGGGCGGCTTTTGGCAAGTGTCACCAGGCTCCCCGGGCCGGGATCCACCAAAATTTTCACGCCATTTAATTGGTACCACACGCCGGCCGATCGACGCAATTGGCGTGACACCACAAATCGTGCACCCCCTGTACCCAGAAACTTAATAAAATTCTCTTCGCCCATTTACCAGAAATTGTCTCCTTCTGCCCCTAAAACTCAATCATCCGCCTAAATTCGGCCACGCGCAATTGCAATTCATCCCTGTTTAGGCCCCGTAAACGATCGACGCTAAATCCTTCCACACAAAAAGAAGCCACGGCGCTTCCGTAAACAACGGCCTTGCGAAGATTTGTCTCTGTCACCTCACCCTGTGCCGTCAAATATCCCATGAATCCCCCGGCAAACGAATCGCCCGCCCCGGTGGGATCAACCACATTTTCCACGGGATGCGCCGGTGCAAAAAAATAAGAATTGTTGACGGACAGCACAGCGCCATGCTCCCCCTTTTTGACGATAATTACTTTGGGCCCCAAAGCAGTAATCTTCTTAATGGCTCGAATAAGATTGGTTTCGCGCACCAGTTCCAGCGCCTCCTCCTCGTTAATCACAATGCCGTCCACCATTTTGATCGTCTTAATGAGCGCATCGTAGCGTCCTTCAATCCAGAAATTCATCGTGTCGAGCATGGTAAAACGCGGGCGTTCCATTTGGGCCAACACACACTGCTGGAGCTCCGGCTGAATGTTGGCCAAAAAAAGGAAGGGCGTATTTCTGTAGTCCTCCGGAATTTGAGGGTCAAATGTTTCAAATACATTGAGATGTGTGTAAAGGGTTTCCCGATAATTCATATCCTTTTCATAGCGGCCACCCCAGCGAAAGGTTTTCCCGGGAACCTGCTGCATTCCCTCAAAATCCACTCCTTCTTCTTTCAAAAAAGAAATGTCCTTCCAGTCGAAGTCATCTCCCACAACGCCCACGACTTTAACGGAGGCAAAAAGGCTGGCGGCTGCACTAAAATAAATCGCCGACCCGCCCAACGAATTTTCAACTTTTTTCTCAGGCGTTTCCACCGAATCGTACGCCACCGAACCAACTACCAGAACCGAATCCATTTGTGTTCCTTTCAAATCGCCCGGTCTTGCGAAGGTTCAAAACCTTCCCATGGCCTTTATTCAAATTCTTAAATAGCTTTATCAAATTTTGGTGGTTCAACCGGACAACTCCGAAACGATCCGCGAAACATCTTTAAAAATCCAGTCAGCACATTCAAATGTCCAACAAACGAACCGGGAAATAGGAGTTGAAGCCCACAAACTGAGCCGCTGATACTGACCCTACATTTTCTCCGGAGCAGAAATGCCCATTAATCGCAGCCCAATTGCCAAAACGATTTGCACCGCTTTGCTCAGGGCGATTCGCGCCTCTGAAAGCGCCTCATCCTCGGAAATAACCCGATGATCGTGGTAGAACCGGTGAAATACTTCCGCCAATTCCTGCAAGTATTGTGTTAACACGTTGGGCTCGAAATTCTTCACAATCCGAACCAGCAAATCGGGGAAATCCATCATCTTTTTAATTAATGCCAATCCCTCCGGTTCCACTAAAAGCGAAAGGTCACAATTGGGATTGTACGACACCCCTCGTTCCTCGCCATAGCGGAGAATGTTGGCAATCCGGGCATGGGCATACTGAACGTAGTAAACCGGATTTTCGTCCGTTTGTTTCTTTGCCAGATCGATGTCAAAGTCCAGGGGAGTTGAAATCCGTCGCATAAGGAAGAAAAATCGCGCCGCGTCAACGCCAACTTCATCCACCAATTCCCGCATGGTCACAATTTGCCCTGCCCGCTTGGACATTTTCACAACCCGCCCGCCGCGAAACAGGTTCACCTGCTGAACAAGTTTGACATCAAAGGCATCCTCAGGGAATCCAAGGGCCAACAGTGCCGCTCGCATTCGTGGAATGTAACCGTGATGGTCGGGACCCAGCAAATCGATAGCCTTTTCAAATGCGCGGTCAAATTTGCTTTTGTGGTACGCCACATCGACAAAAAAGTAGGTGGGTTCGCCTTTTTGGGTAACCAACACCCGGTCTTTCTCGTCCCCGAATTTCGACGCCTTAAACCAGAGCGCGCCCTCTTTTTCGTACGTCAGATTTTTCCGCTTTAAACTCGCAAGCACCTCTTTTTCCGCACTGCTTGTCCGAAGATTGCTTTCCTGAAAAAAATTGTCAAAATGAACACGAAAATCTTCCAGAACCCTTTTCTGATCCTCAAAAATCACATTCAGCGCCAGCGTTTTTAGCGCATCCACGCGAGCGTCGTAATCCATTGAGAGAAATTCGTTTCCGTGCTCTTCAATAATTTTTTGGGCGATGTCGTACACGTAGTCACCGTGATAGCCCTCTTCCGGGAATGGCTCCTCCACATTGAGAAGTTCGCAATAGCGGCTGCTCACCGAAGCCCCCAACAAACGCACTTGCCTGCCTGCATCATTGACGTAATATTCACGTTTTGCCTCGTACCCCACGTGATTCATGATGTTGACCATTGTATCGCCTACTGACGCCGCCCGAGCACTTACTACATTTAAAGGACCGGTAGGATTGGCACTCACAAATTCAATTTGAATTCTTTTCCCGCCGCCGGAAAAACTTTTCCCAAAATCTTCTTCTCCCCTGCGGAGAATTTCATCCAAATATTTTTGTAAATAAATTTTGCTGAAAACAAAATTAATAAATCCGGGGCCGGCAATATTTACCGATTCAATAAAGGCAAAATCCCAAGCCACATTTTCGATTAATTGTTGAGCAATTTCCCGGGGATTTTTCTTTAACTCACGTGCCAATTGCATTGCCACATTCGTGGCAATATCCCCAAAATGAGCATCCCGGGGCGTTTCAAATTCAATTTTGACGGCATCCGAATTAACCGAAAGCTGCTCCAGTTGTTTTCGCAGAGATTGTCGAATGTACTCCTCAACGGTCATCAGAATCTTTCACCTCTTCAATTTTCGCATCTCCCCAAAGGGATTCCAATCCATAAAAACCCCGCACCCCTTTCCGAAAAATATGAACCACCACATCAATGTAATCCAATAAAACCCATTGGAGGTTCGTTACACCTTCCTTGTGCCAGGGACGAATATTCTTTTCTTTTAATTTTTCCAGGATTTCTTCCGAAATAGCCTTGATCTGCATATCCGAGTCGCCCGAACAGATCACAAAAAAATCCGT
>CAZIYL010000017.1:0-19977 GCA_964543425.1 uncultured Deferribacteres bacterium | reverse complement strand
AAAATCGCTTTTTGTGGCCATTTTGGGTGTTTACATTGCCACCGCTCTTCCAAAATTTTTATTGCCCATTCACAATTACAAAACCAATACCGATTTGCCAGCTCTATTTTCATCTCTATTGACGCTGGTGCATTCAACTTTCGTTTCAATTTTTTCTACACTTTTTTTTATTGCCATTTTATTTATTTTAAGGGATTTGGTATTCTACAAAAGTAAAAAAGGCACACGGCGACTTTTTTGGGCGGGATTGGTTCTGCTGATAATTTATGTGCTCTATGAGCAATTTCATTACGGAGGTACAAACGCAAATTGGAGTTTCAAAGGGCGGGATCGGGTAGAATGGTTTCTTTCGGGCGGCATGCTAATTGTCATGATGTTGCTCTCGTTTCGCACGGCTTGGGTTAACATGCTCAATAAGAAGCAGAAAATAATCACCTTTTGGGCAGGAGTGCTTATTTTGCCCGGAGCCATTGCCTTGTCTCGTTCGTCCTCATATCAGAGTATTTATTATTATAGTTTGACCGTCGCTGCATTCGATGCCTATATGGCTTATTTTGTATATATTTACGTTTTATTCTCTCTTTTTAGTATTTTGCTTCATTTGCCAACGGCAAGCATTTTTGACCGAAAAATGAATGAAATTAGTTCGCTTCACAATTTGAGTCGCACGATCAGTTCCGTAATGGACTACGATGCCGTGTTGAAAAAGGTGACGGAACTTACCACGCAGGTTCTTTCGTCGGATTATTGTTGGCTTGAAATGATTGATCTTCAAACCGAAAATAGAGAGATCGTTTCCTGGAAGGGAATAAATAAAACGAATCTTGAGCGGCGTTGGTTTGACGGTGAAGGGAATGTGTCCCATTGGATTATCAGAAATAAATATTCTGTTTTGATTAATGAGGTTTCGAAGGATCCGCGGGCAAAACACTTCAAATTTATGAAGAAAGATCTAAACTCGCTCCTGGCGGTTCCGCTTACTTCAAAGGATGGTGTAATTGGAATTTTGTACGCGGCTAAACGCTCGGAATTCGGCTTTGATAATGAAGATCGCGAAATGCTTCAGGCATTTGCCAATCAGGCGGCAGTGGGAATTGAAAATGCCAATCTTCTGAAAGAATCCATCGAGAAAGAACGACTGGCTCAGGAACTGCGGGTTGCGCATGAAACGCAACTGAAATTGCTTCCCAAAAAAATGCCTGAGGTTAATGGCCTTGACATCGATGGTGTTTGTATCACGGCAAATGAGGTGGGTGGGGACTACTATGGTTTCATTTCTCTAAATGACTCTCATTTGGGCGTAATTATGGGCGATGTTTCCGGAAAGGGGATTTCCGCTGCATTTTACATGGCCGAATTGAAGGGAATCATTGAGGCATACACGCCCGTTTATCAATCGCCAAAAGCCCTGTTGTCTCAACTGAACCGGGTTATCTATCAAAATGTGGATCGGCGCACCTTTGTCAGTCTAACATATGCCGTCATTGATTTGGAGGGAAAACGGGTTCGTTTTAGCCGTGCGGGGCACTGCCCGTTGCTGATGGTTTCCCCGAATTCGGGAAAGGTGTCCAAATTCCAACCCCCTGGTATCGGACTGGCTCTCGACGAAGGCAAGTTGTTTGATCGGATTCTGGAGGAACAAGAGTTCAACATTAAAAATGGCAATGTACTTGTTTTTTACACCGACGGCCTTACGGAAGCTCGAAATTCACAGGGGGAAGAGTTCGGAGAGGAGCAATTGACGCGTATCCTTTCGCAGATTGGAGACGAATCAGCATCGGAAATCGTGGAACGAATTGGGCATCAATTAAAATCCTTCGTGGGCGAAGCCAAGCAGCACGATGACATGTCGATTCTTGTCGTAAAGGTAAAGGATCGGGTTGCTGGAGAAATTTCTTGAGTGTTATCAATCCTAACGAATCAATTGGAATTTCTATCGCTGCGAGTTTTGCAAAAAAAATGAGAAAGAAGCTAATCATCTTTGCAGTATTGTTTGCACACATTTTTTGAAAACAAAAAAAAGATGAAAAACGAAGAAGCCTCCTCTATCAAGAGGGGATTTAGGGGTGTGTTATTATTAAACTTATCCAACAAATAGGTAACACGCTCCGATCCGTCGGCCAGTCGGAGGACGGATCAGCTTTCTTTTGGGATGGGAATTTTATTTGGGTGCGCAAATAAAATTAATTCGTGAAAATTAGGTCAAACGAGTGGGCAATGTTTTTTCAAATTAATGTATTTTCTATAAAAACAAATTATTAGGCCGATCTCGCAATAAAATAATTGAAATGATATTTAAAAACGGGAATTGAAAAAATAAAATCAATAAATGATAGAATCGACTTGGAGGTTTGAATGGAGCAGAATCAGTTTGAAGTTATTCGGCAGGATCAGGGCGATGTCTCAATCCTGGCCATTAAAGGATATTTGGACGCTCATACGGCACCTGATTTTGAAAAAGCAATTCAGGAATTGCTGGAAAACAAACGCTACAAAATTATAGTGGATTTTTCAGAATTAAGCTACATCAGCAGCGCCGGGCTGGGTGTTTTTATGGGATTCATTGAGGATGTTCGAAAAAATGGCGGTGATATTAAATTGGCCCGGCTCAATGAAAGAGTATTTAAAATATTTGATCTTCTGGGTTTTCCGAATTTGTACGAGATTTACAAAAATCTTGAGCAAGCGATTGAAAAATTTCAGGTAGGATAATCAGAAGACCGCAGGGAGAATTCACTTGAAGCAATTAGCGGAAAAATATAGAATTACGACACCAAGCAAGAGTGTTAATCTTGAGTTGATAAGAGATTTTGTGGGCAAACTCGCTCGTCGGGCGGGTTTTTCAGAAGACCATGTGAATAAAATTCAACTGGCTGCGGATGAAGCCTGCACGAATGTGGTGAAACATGCCTACAAGGGCGTGCCAGCCGGACCCATTCAGGTGGACGTTACTTTGAATCGCGAGAAATTTGTGGTTACAGTTTCGGATAAGGGAATCGGATTTAATCTGAATAATTTTGTACAGCTGAACATGGTTGAATATTTGAACCAGTTTAAAAGGGGGGGGTTGGGAATTCATTTAATTCAGTCACTGATGGATGAAGTAATATTTAAGGTGAACCCATCTCACAAAAATAGTGTTAAAATGATTAAATATATTCATCGTCCTGAAAGCGCCGATAAATTGCGGCAACAGGAAATGATTATGAAACGTACCAAAAATCGCCGTTAGGCTTGAATCCTTATGGAAAATAGCGAGTTGGAAAATCTGAAAATTCGATATTTGGAATTAACCTCCCTTTTTGAAACGAATAAAATTTTAAACGCTTCTCTGGATTTGAATTCGATTTTGGACAATTTGCTCCTTACGGCCATGGGCAGACTTATGATTGGTCAGGGTGCGGTTTTTATTCGGGTTAGAGATTCTGCCTTTGAGCTGAAGGCTCTGAAAGGTCTTTCCACCAAATTGCTCGGGCAGATTTTTTCGGCAAAACAAATCCTAAAGAATCCATCTTTTGTGTCGGAGTGCAGCGGTGCGGGTGATCAGTTCTGTCGGTTTCTAATAGAAAATGGTTTACAAATTATTATTCCGATGATTTCGAATGGTAAGGAAATTGGTTTTGCAAGCTTTGGCAAAAAGTTTATTCAATCGGAATACAATCCCGATGAAATCAATTTCCTGGAATCTTTAGTCAGCAGCGCGGCTATTGCTGTGGACAAGGGGCTGCTTTTTGATGAGCTGAAAAACACAAATCGGAAATTAGATAAAAAAGTACAGGAACTGAACACCCTTTTTGAAATCAGCCGTGAATTGAATGCGACGTTAGACATTCAGAAAATTCTGAACATTCTCTCCTTCGCGGTGATGGGGGAATTGCTTATCAATCGGTGTCTTGTTGTGCTCTCTAAAAATAATCAATTGAAAGTTGAACTTGCCCGCGGACTTGACACACCCGTTTCTGAAATCGAAAACCGGCTTCAAAAATCCACATGCGTAAGCAGTTTGAGCAAACATCCTGTTCTTGAATTGACGGGTCTGATTGATCAGGAAAATGACCTTGATTTTTTAAAGCAATGGGGTCTGGAATATTGCGTGGCAATGTCGGCTCAGGATACATTTAGGGGATTTTTGGCGATTGGGAAAAAGGTCACTGGCGAGGAAATGTCGCCGACGGAATTGGGCTTTTTGGAAACCCTTGCAAATGACGCAGTTAGTGCCATTGAAAATGCCCAAATGGTTGAGCAAATGCTGGAAAAACAGCGGATGGAAGAGGAGCTTAAAATTGCCAGGGACATTCAAAAAAGGCTCCTGCCGGAATACTGTCCGCGTTACGATCGGGTGGAAATTTCTGCAATTAATCACTCGTGCACGGAGGTCGGAGGTGATTATTACGATTGCATTTCCTTGGGTGAAAACCGGCTTGGAATTGCCATTGCAGATGTTTCGGGGAAAAGCACTCCGGCAGCGTTGCTGATGGCCAATCTTCAGGCAAGCCTGCGTGCGTTGGCAAGTGATGGAAAATCTGTAAAAAATATGGTTGGGAAAATTAATGATTTGGTCTATCAAAATACCACTTCTGACAAATTTATTACATTTTTCTATGGTGAACTTTCGGTTCAGGAATCTGCTTTCACTTACACAAATGCTGGACACAATCCGCCCATTCTTTTTCATCAGGATGGAAGTTATCAATTTCTGAAAACCGGAGGAATTATTCTGGGGATGATGCCGCATATGGCCTACGATGAAGAGACAATTCAATTACAGTCCAATGATATTCTGGTTTTGTACACCGACGGCATTACCGAGGCGCAAAATCAAGAGGAGGAAGAATTTGGAGAAGAGCGGCTAATTCAAAAAATTTATGAAAATCTGACACTACCTGCCGAGGATATCTCGGAACAAATTTTGGAAGCGGTGAAAACATTTTCAAATGAGGCGAACCAAACAGACGATATTACGCTTTTGGTTGTAAAATTCAAATAAATCGTGTAACTTATTCTTGGGGTCAAGAATCTGAAAAACGGGTGGAGGACAGGGTGCGCGTATCGCAATTCGCACAACTGGGAAATTTGGGACAATCGTATTATAATCGGCTAAGTATTCGGCAAAAGTTCAGCTTTACGATTAGCATTGTACTGCTTGTTACGATTTTTATTTTAAGCATGTCAATTTTGGAATGGCAGCGGAAGGTTTTGAATGAGAAAATGGCTGAAATATGTCAACTATCCGTTCAAAATCTTTCGGGTGTTGCCAAGGAAAATATGCTTCTCGGAGGACGCGCCCCCATTCAGGAGCTCATTAGCAACATGTTCCAGATGAAAATCATCGGATTGCGCTACGCGTTTGTTGTTGATCGCAAGGGGCAAATTATTGCCCATTCAAATCCCCGAAAAATTGACACCCGGGTTCCGGCATATCTTTCCATTCATTCGACCCACAACCTGAACTCCACGCATAAAAATGGAAAATATTTTGAATATGTCCATCCGTTTTATGTAAAAAAAATAAATAGCAATCAAAACGAAAAACTACTCCTTGGCGTCGCTGTGGTCGGTTTTTCCCAAAAAGATGTTTTCCGCCCGATTAGTCACGCCCTGAAGATTCTTTTGCTTATCACATTTGTGATTGTGGGGGTCGGATTGATTGCAGCGAATTGGATTGCTCACCAGCTTTCTTCAACAATCGTTGTTCTTGCGAATGGAGTAAGGGAAGTGCGCGACGGCAATCTGGAAGTGGAAATTCCCGTAAAATCAAATGATGAGCTAGGCTTGCTCACGCGTGAATTTAATCAGCTCATTCGCCGGTTTCGGGAAAATCTGCAAATGCAAAAATTTATTTCTACGCTAACGATGCAAATGATTCGAAGGCGTTCCCGATTGAAGCTGAAAGACGATGAAGCCATGGAGCGACGAAATATTGCCGTTCTTTTTTCAGATATCAGAAGTTTTACAACGGTTTCAGAAAAGCTTGAGCCTGAAAGCCTGGTCAAACTGATCAATATTTATTTTGATCTGCAAACCAAAATTATTGAAAAATATTCCGGCATTGTGGACAAGTTTGTCGGCGATCAAATTATGGCTCTCTTTTTGGAAGAAGGAATGGTTGATCAGGCCATTCAAGCATCAATCGATATTCAGAAAGCCATTCGGGACCTCAACCGAAAGAGAAAAAAATTAAAGAGGGAAATTCTGCAGGTAGGCATTGGAATTAACTACGGCCCGGTAATGATTGGCAGTATGGGAACGCAAACACGAATGGATTACACGGCCATTGGAGATACCGTTAATCTGGGGGCAAGGCTGTGTTCAATTGCAAAACCGGGGCAAATTATTATTCCGAATCGAATGATTCGAAAGATTCAGGGGAAATATTCGCTCATTAAATTGGAACCCCTTATTTTAAAAGGTAGAAATCGACCCGTTCAACTTTATATGGTTACAAATGACTAAATTTCGATTTTTAAAACAGTTTGTTTATACAATCGTTGTTTTTGGAATAGCAAGCGGAGCCGAGGCGCAGCTTGTGGATTACGACGCGGGAATGACATCGCTGGGCGGCAGTCTGAATTATTTTTCCGAACGACCTTCGGCATTTCTGACCAATCCGGCGAATTTGGGATTGAATTCGTGGCAGCGTGCGGGGATTCATCTGAATGCTCCTTTCCAATTCAACGAAATTGTTCTGAATGGATTTCGCCCGAAAGTCGGGCACGTTGGCGTGGCTTTCACAAATGTGCCCGGGAACATCCCGACACAGAGCTTTCGGGCGGGACTCAGTAAATTATTGGGAACGCGCGCAACCTGGGGCGTTCGATTGGATTATTCAAGATTTGGGGAAAATAAGAGACTTTTTATGAATTGGGGCGGAACCTATCGCCTGGTTAAAATAAATCGCTCGGGGTCTGCGATAAAAATGGGAATGGGTGCTCACCTTTCGCACATCACTATTCTAAATCGGGCAAAAGAACCGCTTTATTGGGGCGTCGGTGGATTTTTGTCTCTCAGACAGGATCAATTAAAATTATATCCGAACGTCGATTTTTTGGGTAAGAAAAGCTACTGGGCGATGGGGGCGCAATTCAATTTGGTTGAAGAGGTGTCGGTGCTGGTGAACATTTCCAATCGTTCCCGAAACAGGGTTTGTGGAGGAATCTCATTTAAATTCAATCGCTATTTAACGGATATTGTTTTCAATCCCGATGTAAAGCGCTTGCAAGTGTCCTTCTCAATGCTGTTTGGAGAATCGCCTGAGGAAAGGGCGCAAAAATATTTTAATGCCGGAAAACACGCGCTTGAAAAGCGTGACTTCAGGGAGGCTCAGGAAGATTTTTACAGGGCCTGGCGCTACGTTCCTGAGAATAATTTTTACAAACGCTCTTATGAGCTCGTTACCCGAAAGATTGTCAACGAGGAAAAACAAGTCCAAAAATGGATGTCGGACGCCCAAAAATTGGAACAACGGGGATATTTTTTCATCGCCGCGATGCGCTATCTGGATATTCTTAATCAGAATCCCGACTACGCACCGGCTAAATATCGTCTGAAAGCCCTGCGTCCTCTTGTGCGCAATGACATCAAACGAACTATCCTGAAAGGGAAAGATTATCTGAAACAGGGGCAAGAAGAGATTGCAGAGAAAATATTCCAAAAAATATTGTTGATTGATAAAAATAACCAGGAAGCAAATCAGCTTTTGGAGAAAATTAAAAAATCCAAACGAAAAGAAGCAGAGGAATATTTTTATCGTGGATTGGGATATTACAGCCAGAGAAATTTAATTCATGCCCAAAAACAGTTTGAAAAAGCACTCCAAATTGATCCGACCTACGAAGACGTAAGGGTTTACCTCGATGAAATACAGCGAAAAAACGACCGCAAAGTGGCGAAAATAGATTCTCTCTTAAGTGAAGCGCAGAAATCTGAAAACAAAAAATCGTTTAGCCGTGCATTGGATGTTTACCTGCAGGTGTTGGATATTAGTCCCGATAATCAGATGGCACAAACAGGGGTGTCGCGATTAAATAAATTTGTAAAAAAACAGGATTCTTCCTATTTGAAAAAAAGTCTGGCAGCTTTGCACAAACAGGATTTTGCAACTGCCGAACGCTATATTAAAAGAATTCTACGAATTTCTCCCAGGAGCCGCAAGGCCTTGCGTTTAAAGAATCAAATTAACCAGGCAAAGATTACGCTTTTTAACGAGTTGGTAGTCAAAGGGGACGCCGCGCTTCAGGCACAGAACTTGAGAGATGCCTTGAAAAACTACAAGATGGCTGCCTCGATTTTTCCGCGTAATCGAAAGATACAACGAACAGTTGAACACGTAAAGAATAAACGTGAGTTAAAAAAGAATTTGAATTCAGGGATTCTGGCCTTTAATGAACAGAATTACGGCCGGGCTATCGACTATTTTACAAAGGTGCTTCATGTTGAGCCCTCTAATGAGGTAGCCCTAAATTATCTAAAAGATTCAAAAAATAGGCTTGGTAATCAGGTGAAAAGCCTGTTGCAAAAAGGAATCGAAAAATATTCTCAGGAAGATTATCAGGCGGCAATCAAAATATTTTCTACTTTGCTAAAACTGGATCCGCAAAATAAAGTGGCGCGGGAGTACTACAACCGATCTGTTCTTAAAGAAAAAACGATTCAGAATCTCCAGAAAAAATGAAGCAGCTTCTTAAATATTTTTCGCGAGGAGATTGGGGGGTTATTGCGGCTTTGCTTGCAGTGGCTGGTGTTGGATTTCTCCTGAATTTGCAGCGGGATACTTCCCAGGGAACCTTTGTACAGGTAGTGTACAGAAATCATCTCCTTTATCGATTGCCGTTGAATGCGGACCGAAGTCTTTCGGTTAAAGGGGATTCGGGGGGCTTGGTATTACAGATTAGGGATGGAATGGTCTGGGTCAGCCACTCTCAGTGTCCGCATAAAATTTGCATGCGCATGGGAAAAATTTCGCACCCGGGACAGCTTATCGTTTGTGTGCCTAACCGAATTGTGATTCAAATTGTCGGGCGGGAGAAACCAGACTTCGATGTCATTACCCAATAGCGATCGCTTATGAAACGACATTCAACGAAAAAGCTTATTGTTCTTTCGCTCCTAACGGCTGGCGGATTGCTTCTTTTCGGACTTGAAAGCTTTTTGCCACAGCCATTTCCCGGCGGGAAAATAGGTCTCTCGCATATTGCCACGCTGCTGGCATTGTATTTATATGATGTTGAAGCGGCTTTCTGGGTGGTGTTGTTACGGATTTTTATTGTAGCGCTTCTGTTTGGCGGGTTTTTTAATCCGGTTTTTTATTTTGCCCTTACGGGTGGAGTCCTTGCTACGCTGGTGATGGGTGTTGTAAAAACAAATCGTTGGGGAATTTCTATCGTGGGCAACAGCATTCTGGGGGCATTTACGCACAATACGAGCCAATTGGTACTGGCTTACTTTTTGTTTATTCGGAAAAGTGAGCTGTTCTGGTTATTTCCCTATCTTACGCTTGTTTCAATTATTTCAGGGACTTTAATTGGAGTTTTGTCCAAACTTCTTATAAATTATATTCAAAAAACTGATGACAAAAGTCTGGTGAAAATAAAGGCCTCATGAGCAGCCATGAAAGTTAAACTGTTAGCCAATCAAGAAAAGCAAATTACACGTTCGCTCTGGAAGATTATTTCCTCTAATCTTCAAATTTATTCTTTGATGAATGCCGTTCTGGATTTGTTTCAGGAGATTTATCCCTACAAGAAAGGGGCTATTGTCATTCTCTGTAAAATGAAATGCAATATCGAATATGAGGTAACGCGCGGGTACAATCGAAAAGCGTACACATTTCTGAAGGAAACAGTCGCACCCAGAATTCAGAATGAATTCAAAACACACGGGCTGGAGCCGCTCATTGTCAATCGAAATCTGGTAGCCACCAAAAGCACAACCATTGAGGCGGATTCCATTCTCGCGATTCCGTTGGTTCATTCCGCACAATTAATTGGTTTTATTATGGTTGAATTGGAACGCCCCGGAAGTATTGATCGCAAGACGCTTGAATTTTTGGGTTTTCTCGGATTGCAGGTTTCCGTTTCCATTCAGAACGCGCGGCTCTACCGGCAAATTCAGCGGGAATCTCTTGAAAAAACGCTTTTACTGGAAGTGGCCAAGAAAATCAGCTCCTCCATTGAGTTGGAAGAAGTTCTGAATCTGATCATCGATTCGTTTCGTCAGGTCATTCCTTACGATGCTGCAGGAATTTTTCTTACAGACAAAAAAGGCAATCTTCACCCGGAAATCCTTCGGGGCTACGATGCGGAGGCCCTCAAGAAAGCGGATTTGAAAGTGGGTCGAGGGCTCATTGGCGTGGTTGCAAAATCGGGGAAAGGATTCATTTTTAATAATGTGCTCAATGAAAAGCGTTACATTATTGCCAGGCAAGAAACGCGATCGGAGCTGATTGCTCCACTTTTCTGGCGGAGAAAAATTATTGGCGTGCTGAATATTGAATCGGACAAAGAAAATGCTTTTTCGGAATCCGATCTGGCTCTTCTCGAAGCCTTGGCAGGACATGCCTCCATTGCCATTGAAAATGCCCGCCTTCACCGGCAGCTAATGGAACAGCAAATGCTTGAGCGGGAAATGCGTCTCGCCCGCGAGATCCAGAAAACCCTGCTTCCGAAACGTCTGCCCCGTGTGCCGGGATATGAATTCTCGGCCATCAATCTTCCTTCACGACTGGTCAGCGGGGATTTGTACGACATTGCCCGCTTAAAAAAGGGAGACATCAGCATTTGCATCGGTGATGTCTCCGGAAAAGGGGCTCCCGCGGCGCTGATGATGGCTTCCCTGTATTCGGCATTTAAAAGCCGAATTAATGAAAACTGGACGGTTAATCGCCTGGTTTCCCGCTTGAACAGAATTCTTTACGATCATACGTTGCCGGGAAAATATGCCACTTTTTTCCTGGGAGAATTAAATCCCGAAGAGAAAATTTTTGAGTTTTGCAATGCGGGACACAATCCGCCCATCCTGATTACACAAACGGGTAAGGTTCAATTCCTTGAAACGGGTGGAACCGTTCTGGGTTTCATTAAAAATCCGCCGTACCAGCGGGAAAAAATCTCGCTTCAATCGGGCGATTTGCTGTTCTTCTACACAGACGGACTCATCGAGGCAACTAATCCAAAGGGCGTATTTTTTGAGATGGAATTGCTTCTGGATGTTCTCATGACCAAACACAACCTGGGTGCCTACCAAATCCGAAAAGCCATTTTAAAGGCAGTGTCCAATTTTACACAAAAAGACTATCTTGACGATGATTTAACCATTATCGTGGTGAAGATTCACTAATTTATTGTAGTGGAAGTTTCCGAACATCACTCCCGTCAATCTCTCTAAATAAATCTTGATTTTTTTGTTTGTAATTTGTATAATTTAGGAGAAAATAAAACGATGTTCTTTAAGGCGGCGGATGGTGAATCCGCTTTATTTTTATCTGTTTTTTTAGGGGAAATTTATCCGGAAACAAAATAGCGGATGGGAGAAAATATGTTGCAGGATTTCAAAGGGGAAAAGGCGTTGGTCACGGGTGGATCGCGAGGCATCGGTCGGGCGATTGCGGTTCGTTTGGCGGAAATGGGTGCAGATGTGGCTATCAATTATCTACGACAAAACACGCGGGCACTGGAAACCACAAAAATGATTGAAGCCGCAGGCAGCCACGCGCTGAGCCTCAAGGCCAATGTGGCAGAGCCGGATCAGGTGGCAGCCATGTTTGAGGAGATTCGGCAAAGATTCGGACATCTGGATATTTTGGTTAGTAATGCTGCATCCGGCGTCCTGAAGCCTGCGCTTGAGCTCACTATGCGTCACTGGCACTGGACAATGGACATTAACGCCGCAACGCTCATTCCACTGGCGCAGCACTTCAATGCCATTAGAAAACCCGATTCTACCGGAATTATTATTGCCGTGTCCAGTTTGGGTGCAATTCGGGCCATTCCGAATTACACTGTGGTCGGAGCTTCAAAGGCGGCTCTGGAATCCATTGTGCGGCATTTGGCGGTGGAATTGGCTCCGAAAAACATTCGGGTAAATGCGATTTCTGCAGGCGTGGTGGATACGGATGCTCTGAAGCATTTCCCCAATCGGGAAGAAATACTCAAGGAGTCTTTGAAGCGCACGCCAGCCGGCCGCCTGACAACACCTGAAGACGTGGCAGATGTGGCCATCTTCCTCTGCTCCGATCTGGCGGAAATGATTCAGGGGCAAACGATAATTGTAGATAGGGGGTATTCCATTCTTGGGTAAGTCTGATGCAGTGGCAGCCTACTGGGTTGTTCCGGAACCCGATTCGGAATTGGTTGAAACGGATGGGCATACAATCGAAATACTGAAGCGTTTGAAACAAGCCTACCCAAATGCAACGTGCACACTCGATTTCAAAACGCCCGTTCAACTGCTTGTTGCAACAATTCTTTCCGCGCAGTGTACAGATGAACGGGTGAACAAGGTAACGCCAGGGTTGTTTAAAAATTACCCTACCGCACACGATCTTGCGGCGGCTCCCATTGAAAAATTAGAGGAAATCATTCGTTCCACTGGGTTTTATCATCAAAAAGCCAGAAGCATTCAGGGAAGCTGTAAAATACTTGTTGAGGAACACAATGGCAAGGTGCCGGATTCGCTTGAGCAGCTTGTTCGACTGCCGGGGGTGGGGCGAAAAACGGCAAATGTGGTTCTGGGAAATGCTTTCGGGAAAAATGTGGGTGTTGTGGTGGATACGCATGTGAGCAGGATTTCGCGACGCCTCGGTTTGACGGAGGAAAAAAATCCGGAAAAAATCGAAAAGGATCTGATGCAAAAGATTCCCCGCAGCAATTGGACGCTGTTTTCACATTTGCTAATCGAACACGGAAGAAAAATCTGCCTCGCGCGATCACCCAAATGTGAGAAGTGCTTTTTAAGCAATGTGTGTCCGGAGTACAAAAACCGGTAAGTCAAAAAGAAAAATTCGTAAATATCTTGTTGATAAAATCATAGGAATTCAATATTTTACTTATAACGGGTGTTGCGTTTGAATTAAAGTTGCCTACGTTTTATATTGTTGAGGCTTATTGAGTTAAAATAATGGTCAACATTTGATTTTAAAGGAAATTACCACGAAGAACCATAAAAAATGGCAAGGGAGAAACGTGGCACGATTATTTGAATTTAAGGGAAAAGAATTACTGAGGGCGTTTAAGATTTCTGTTCCGGTGGGAAGAGTCGCTTCTTCGGCGGAAGAAGCCAAAGAGATCGCCGGCGAAATCGGGAAACCCGTCGTTTTGAAGGCGCAAATGTGGACTACAAAACGCGCCTCTCTTGGAGGCATTCAATTCGCAAATACGGCGGACGAAGCCTTTGAAAAAGCCAAAAATCTGTTTCGCCTATCCGTTAAGGGATTTCAGGTAACGAAGGTTTTAGTAGAGGAAAAGCTGGCGATTAAACAGGAATTTTATACGGGGATTATTATTGACGACACCTTGAAATCGCCGCTAATTCTGTTTAGTTCGGTCGGGGGAACGGGAATTGAAGAAATTGCGAAAGCCCACCCTGACAAATTAGGGAAAATGCCAATTGATGTACTGACGGGATTGCGGGATTACCAGGCACGAAATCTTGTGCGAAAAACGGGCATCCACGGAAAATTGCAGGTGCAAATTGCCAATGCACTGGTGGGCTTGTGGAAAATTTCACGAAGATATGACGCACGCGCGGCGGAAATCAACCCACTTGTCTTAACGAAAGACGGCAACGTTTTCGCGGCGGATTGTCGATTGACGATCGATGATTACGCAATTCATCGCCATCCGGAATTGGGGATTGAAATTGCCCGTGAGTTTGACCACCCGCCCACGGAGCTGGAAAAAATCGCTTACAACGTGGAGAAGAATGACTATCGGGGAACTTTCTATTTTATTCAGTTGGAACAAGGCTTTAAAAGGGGGGAGGGATACATTGGGTTCCACGGCGCCGGCGGCGGCGGTTCCATGATGTCAATGGATGCCGTGACTAAACAAGGATTTAAGATTGCAAATTTTACGGACACCAGCGGTAACCCACCGGCATCCAAGGTGTACCGAGCGGCAAAAATTATTCTTTCACAAAAGGGAATCGACGGCTATTTTGGTTCGGGATCCGGTGTGGCCAGCCAGGAGCAATTTCATTCGGCAAGGGGACTGGTCAAAGCGTTCAGAGAAGAGCGTCTTTCCGTTCCGGCCGTTATTCGTTTGGGAGGAAATGAGGAAGACCTTGCGGTAGAGATTTTGACAAAATACACAAAAGATCTGCCGGCTCCGGTTGAAGGATACAAAAAAGATGATTCCGCAGATTACTGTGCAGAGCGATTGCGTTTTTTGGTGGATACTTACAAGGAGCCGGGTGAAAAGCCGAAACCCTACAGGAAGCCCATTGCTGAAAAACAGTACAGATTTCAAACGCTTACAGGCAGTGTAACATTTGATCACGCCAAATGCCAGACCTGTGAATCCAAGGCGTGTATTGCCGCTTGTCAGCCGGGTATTTTAAAATTAGACGGTGAAGTTCCGGTGTTGGCTATTTCCGGAGAAGATGCTAAAAAAGGAAAATGCACGGAGTGTTTGGCTTGCGAATTGGCCTGTGAATTTGAGGGGAATAAGGGCGCTGTTATCGACTTGCCGATTCCGGGGTTGGAAAATTATCGCGAAAAATAGGAGTGCAGAGGAAAGATGTCGATTCTGATCGATAAAACGAAAAAGGTTTTGGTTCAGGGAATTACAGGCCGGGAGGGACAGGCTCGCACCAAATTAATGCTGGATTACGGTACGCAGGTGGTTGCAGGCGTAACGCCTGGGAAGCGGGGGATGCGCGTCCACGGGATTCCGGTGTTTGACACAATCGAAGAGGCTCAGGAAACTGTTGGCAAAATCAATGTCAGCGTTGTCTTTGTTCCTGCGCCGATTGTTAAAAATTCCGCCCTTGAGGCCATTGAATCGGGTGTTAAATTGTTGGTTTTGGTTCCAGACCGCGTTCCTATTTTCGACGTGCTTGAAATTGTAAAAGCCGCGCAGGCAAAGAAAGCCAATTTTGTAGGTCCAAACACGCTGGGTTTGCTTAGTCCGGGGAAAGCGGTTCTGGGCATGATGGGCGGACGGGCAAAATCGGCAAGGGAATGGTTTAAACCCGGTCATGTAGGCGTTTCGTCCCGGAGCGGCGGAATTACCTCATCCATTGCATATTATTTGTCGAAAAGCGGCATTGGTTTGAGCACCATTGTTCATGTGGGAGGAGATCCGATTGTCGGCTTGCCCCATCCGGAAATTATGAAGCGATTTGAGCAGGATCCGGACACGAATGCGGTGGTCATGTTTGGAGAAATTGGAACATCTCAGGAAGAGCAGGTAGCCGACCTTATTGAAAATGGTGAATTTACAAAGCCTCTTATTGCCTACATCGGCGGGAAAGCCGCCAAAGAAGGCACTCGGTTCTCTCACGCCGGCGCCATTATTGAAGGCGGTCGGGGAACTTACGATGGAAAAGTAAAGCGATTGAAAGAGGTGGGCGCTCACATAGTGGAATCGTTTAACGATATTCCGAAAGTGACAAAAGAAGTACTGGCTGGCCTGGGGTTGTGAAAGAGAAAAGCCACGAATTCACGAATTCATTCGTTTGAATTTTGATTTAATTCGTGCATTTGTGGCTAAAAAAGATAAGAATTTAGTTCCAAAAATAGAGTGGAGTTACAATGGAAGATTTACACTGGAAAACAGCGATTACAAAAATAGAACCGAACAAGATTAGTGTTCGGGGCTACCCGATTGATGAATTGATGGGCAAAATTTCCTTTCCGCAGGTGGTCTATTTGATTTTAAAGGGAGAATTGCCGCCGGAAAATGTGAGCAAACTCATGGAGGCAATGCTGGTTTCCTCAATTGACCACGGTGCTACACCGCCCTCTACGCTGGCAGCCATTACCATTGCCTCTACGGGTGCGCCCTTGAATTCGGCGCTTGCCGGAGGAATTTTGGCCATTTCAAAGTGGCACGGCGGGGCTATCGAAGAATGCATGAATATTCTTCACGGGGTACGGGAAATTTCAGAGACGGATCAGATTTCATTTCAAGAAGCTGCAAATCGGCTGGTAAAAAACTATCGGGAAAAGAAGATGAAAATTTCCGGCTACGGACACCGATTTCACACCCAGGATCCGCGAAGCAAAAAGCTATTTCAATTAGCCGAAGAATTAGGCGTAGCCGGAAAATATGTTGAAATCGCCCGGGCGCTTAAAGCTGCAATTGAAGCAAATCTAAGTAAAAAGCTTCCCATCAACGTGGACGGAGCGATTGCCACGATGCTTTGTGAATTGGATTTTCCCACGCGATTGGCGAATGCATTTTTCATAATGGCTCGGGTACCCGGCATGGTAGCACACATTTACGAGGAGCAGACACGCTTCAAGCCCATGCGGAAAATCCATCCGGCCGATCACGAATACGACGGGCCGGAAGAAAGACACTTGAATTGATCGTGTGCGGGTATTTTCCTGAAAAATAAACAATTGGAAATCTTAGGAGTGTAACTAAATGCGAGACAAACTTCTGAAAGTCATTCCGGAGATCAAGGATATTCAAGACCCGGAGCTACGGAAAAAGGTTCTGGATGTGTGGGAGGAGGCAATGGCTCACCGGAACTGGACAATTGACGAGCTGCTGTCAATCCCCTTTACGCTGCTGAAAGAAAACGTAAAAATCACATTTTTGGAGCATGTTCGAACGGTCTGCCGGATGTGCCTGGTCATTGATTCTGTTTTGACGGAAGCTTACGGCGACCGAAAAACGCCGGTTAATCGGGATTTTCTGGTTGCCGGCGCATTAATTGCGGATGTGGGAAAATTATACGAATACGAAAAAAAGGATAGGAAGATTGTTAAGAGCAAACACGGTCGGTATTTGAGACACCCCTTTACAGGAGTTGCGCTTGGATTTAAGCATGATCTTCCAGAGGAAGTCTTGCACATTGCTGCCGTTCATTCGAAAGAAGGGGAGGGTTTCAAAAGATCACCCGAAGCCATTATTTTTCATCACTCCGATTTTATTGATTTCGATTTAATCGAATAGCCAGAATGAAACAAGTGAGGGAATAATATACTATTGAATAAAATGGGATTTAGTGCCCAATAAAAATAAATGAGTCGAATAATGGTGAGAAAATACAAAAATCCGCCGGTTGTGGAAGCACTTTGTGAGTTTCAATTTATTACTACCCAACCTTGGGATATGACCATACCGGGTCTAATGTATGAGAAAATTAGAAAAGATTTTCCAGATAAAAAACAGGAATTGGGAGTGGGAATCCAATTTCATCCAACCGAAAAAGGGGTGGAACAGAAAATAGAGCCTGCTCCTTCTAAGGTTAAATTTCTGAAAAAGGATAAAACCGCTTTAATTCAAATTGCCCCGTATCTTCTTGTGGTCAATCAATTGAAACCATATCCAATATGGGAAGAATTTAAGAAAATAATTTTAGATAACTTCCATGCTTATAAAGAAGTTGCAAATCCTAAAGCATTTAAGAGAATAGGCCTTAGATATATTAATGTTTTTGAATTCGACGAACCCAAAATAGAATTAATGGACTATTTTAAGTATTACCCTTTCATTCCAAAGAAATTACCACAAACTCATGAATCATTTCTAACAAGAGTGGAATTCCCTTATGAAAATAACAATGAAAGACTTATTTTAACTTTGGCAACAGCTGTTCCTACTAAGCCTAATTCCATTTCTTTGGTGCTTGATATTGACTATGCCATGATTAAACCAGAATATATCTCATTTAAAAAAATAGAAGAATGGTTGGATAAGGCCCATGAAAGAGTAGAGATTGCTTTTGAGGCAAGTATTACAGAACAAACAAGAAGTTTGTTCGAAAAGGAAAAAGGAAAATGATAAATAGTGATTAGTGCTTACAAAAATTCTGCCCAGTTGAATGATAAAAAGATTGGAAAAGTATTGGATTTGCTTAGAAGAAAACGCAATAGTGCAGATTATGACGAAGACATAAAAATTACAAAAAAAATGGCGGTGAAAATAGTACTACAAGCAAAGGATATATTCGGGAATCTAAAATGATCTCAATCAAACAAAAGGAATTACTAAATGGCAAAATATAAGATTGCAGTATTGCCGGGCGATGGTGTTGGCAAGGATGTTATGAAAGCAGCCATGATTGTTCTAAAGGCCGTCAACTTGGACGCGGATTTCGAATGCGGAGATATTGGCTGGGAATTCTGGGTCAAAGAAGGAAATCCTCTGCCGGATCGAACGATTAATCTTTTAAAAAGAACGGATGCGTGCCTGTTTGGCGCCATTACTTCCAAACCAAAAGAAGAGGCTGCGCGGGAGCTTTCTCCCAATCTTAGGGGAAAAGGCTTCACCTACTTTAGTCCGATTGTCGGACTTCGCCAGTTATTGAATCTTCACACAAATCTTCGACCCTGCAAGGCCTATCCCGGAAATCCCCTGAATTATCGTGACGATATTGACCTGGTCGTTTTTCGCGAAAACACGGAGGATTTGTATTCCGGCGTGGAATTTCACCCCGTCCCCGAAGTGCTTATGAAAACGCTGCTCGAGAATCACCCCAAAATGGCCCGATTTAAGGACGTGCCGCTGGATAAAATAGCGATTTCCCTGAGAATTGTGACGGAAAAGGCTGCAACAAATATTTCAAAACAGGCGTTCGATTATGCTCAAGAACATGGCTACAAATCCGTGACAATTGTGGAAAAGCCCAACGTGGTTCGCGAGACCTCCGGAATGATGGTGCGCCAGGCTCGGAAGGTCGCGGAATCCTACGCTGCCATCGAGCTCTGGGAGGCTAATATCGATGCGATGTCCATGTGGCTGGTGAAAAATCCCCAGAAATACGATGTTTTGGTAGCCTCTAACCTCTTCGGGGACATTATTTCCGATTTGGCCGCTCAATTGGTTGGCGGACTTGGTTTCGCGTGCAGCGGGAATATTGGAGATAATTACGCCCTTTTTGAACCCACCCACGGCTCGGCACCCAAATATGCGGGGCAGTACAAGGTCAATCCGACGGCGATGATTCTGTCTGTTAAAATGATGTTGGATTATTTTGGGGAGACTGAAAAAGCCAATCGGTTGGAGGAAGCAGTCGCTCAAGTGATTAAAAAGGGCAGGGTAAAAACTTACGATATGGGCGGTACCAATACAACCCTTGAAATGGGCGAAGAAATCGCCCGAAAATACCAAACCTTGTAGAATCGCAGCTCTGCAAAGGGAAGGTTTATGAATCATCAAAAAAGGAAGGGATGAATCATGAGCGCAGAAAGTGAAATTCTTGCCATTGAAAAGGCAATGTCCGATGCATTCAATGCAGGGAAAATTGAAGAAATCCTGAAATATTTTGACGAGGAACTGATTGAATTTTCTTCAACTCAATATGAGAGATTGGTAGGAATCAATGCTTTACGGGAAACATTTCATTATTATTTGAAAGAGGCAGATCACCTGGAGTACAATATGGTGAGTCCCATCATTAAGATTCTGGATGAAAATGCGGCCATTGTTTCTTTCTATTGGTTTGTGATACTATCTAACGGAAAAACCCGCAGGGAAATACAGGGACGCGGCACGCACGTTTACCTGAAAAAGAACGGCGAATGGAAAATTGTACATGAGCATTTTTCACGAGCTCACCATCAGTAAGCATTAAATAAAATTTTGAAATAAACCTATCATCAAGTTTTTCTTTTCGCAAATAGTATGACGTATTTTGTAAGATTGATTATTTTAATCTCTACCGTTGCGAGTTTTGCAAAAGTGATTGAGAAATATTTAGTAAAAATACGTTAACCGGTTGCACCCACGTTAACCGGAAATGGTTAAACTCAGCGACGAGGGAAGTCCCCTCTATCAAGAGGGGACTTAGGGGTGTGTTATTTATGAA
>CAZIYL010000016.1:0-20311 GCA_964543425.1 uncultured Deferribacteres bacterium | reverse complement strand
CTTTTGGGCCAACTGAAGCGTTTTTTGCTGTTCAAAATGCCGCTTGCTGTTTTCCAATTTTTCCAGCTTAAACCTGAATTTTTTCACTCGATTTTTTCCTGGTTTTTTTCTTTAATCCTCTACCGTTGCGAGGTTACTACAAACATTTCCCACCTAACGGTGCTTTAATAGACGGATGGGTTCATCCATCATTAACAATAATAAATTCAGTCCCGTATTGAAAATTTAGCCAGGAAGACACCAAATCTCTAAGAAATAAACACAGTAAAGTCCTTCGCGTCTTCGAGCTTTGGCCGCCCAAAATTATCCAAATCAAATAATGGAGAACAAGTCATCCACAATCTCATCAAAAGTATTTTGTTCATTTACATCTTGCTGAAGAAATTTGTTGAGCTCGTCAATTTTTTCAATGGCTCGGTCGATTTTCGGATTACTTCCCTTCACATATGCGCCGATGTTGATTAAATCCTCGGCTTCACGGTAAACCGCCAACAAATTCAAAAATTCACGAGCCTTCTTCAGGTGGTCTTCTTCCACTACCTCAGACATGACACGGCTGACACTTTGCAGCGGATCAATTGCCGGATAGTGACCCCGATTCGCCAAATCCCGCGAAAGCACAATATGTCCGTCCAAAATAGAGCGCGCGGAATCCGCAACGGGATCGTTGAGATCATCGCCTTCCACCAGCACCGTGTACAAACCGGTAATACTGCCTCCTGTAAAATTTCCAGCCCGCTCCAACAGACGAGGCAGCAGTGTAAACGTGGAAGGTGTGTAGCCCTTGGTGGCCGGAGGTTCACCTACTGCCAGACCGATTTCGCGTTGGGCCATCGCGACCCGCGTTACAGAATCCATCATTAAAAGCACATTGAGTCCCTGATCCCGAAAATATTCCGCAATGGTTGTGGCTGTAAAAGCGCCTTTAATTCTCACGAGAGGCGAACTGTCTGACGTAGCCACCACTACAACCGATCGTCTCAGTCCTTCTTCGCCCAGGTCCCGCTCAATGAATTCCCGTACCTCCCGCCCTCTTTCTCCAATAAGGGCAATTACATTTACGTCGGCAGAGGTGTTTCGCGAAATCATGCCCAGCAACACGCTTTTTCCAACCCCGCTGCCCGCAAAAATCCCCATTCGCTGTCCCTGCCCCAGTGTAATTAGTCCGTCAATTGCTTTCACCCCCGTTCCAATGGAACGGCTAATGGGGGGGCGTTTGAGTGGGTTGGACGGCATCTGGTAAATGGATCGCTTTTCGCTGAAATCTACCAGACCATTGTCATCAATCGGCTCCCCCAGACCATTAAGAATTCGCCCCAGCAACCCCTCGCCCACGCCAACGCTCAAATCTTCGTTGGTAGCAATCACTTCTGAGCCGGGACTGTAGCCGGAAATATCATTCAGAGGCATTAGCAGAATTTTGTTCTCCCTGAAACCCACCACTTCGGCCCGTCCTTCTCTTTGCCCGTTCTTAGGCCGAATGGTGCACAAATCGCCCAGCGAAACGCGGGGACCAACCGATTCCATAATCATTCCAATAATCTGATAAATTCGCCCGATCTGAACAATCGGATCCACCTGTTGGAGACGTCTGGCGTAATGCGCTAAAATGTCGCGCTGGGGGCTACTTTTCATCGTGTTTTTCCTCTAACAAGGATTCCTCAATCTTCTGCAATTGCATATCCAGTTCAGCATTAATGATTCCGGAGTCGGATTCCAAAATGCAGCCGCCTCTTTCAATTGACTTTTCCGGAACGATTTGAATATCATTAAATTGTTTTATTTCAGGAAGATAGATTTTCATCCCCCGTTCAAATACGGCCACATCCTCCGGATTCAGTTTAATAATCAGGTAACTTCCCTGCTCGACTTTCTTCAGGGCTTCACGAACAACGTACAGAATCAGGTCGGGATTTGTAGAAATTTCCTTGTGAACGACTTTTCTGGCTATTTCAAATGCCAATTGCACAATAACCACTTCGTTTTCCTTGAAGAGTTTTTCTTTTCGCTCTTCCCACTCTTTTAAAATAGTTTGCAGTGCCTGAATGTAGGGGTGAATTTCCTCCTGCCCCAGGCGAATGCCTTCGTCTCTCCCCTGCTGAAAACCCTTCTGGTATGCCGCTTTCTCTCGCTGATTGACTTCAGCTTTTAAAACATATTCATTTAGATTAATTCCTGTTTGCCCAAAAGTTCCCCCGGCAGAATTCAGATCACTGACAGGGGCTCCCTTATCAAACGGCTCTTTCTTCGAATTCAGCGAATCCCCGTCGCCACGAAAATCGTTAAGCAGCTCATCTTCAAGCAAATCGAATCGCTCAAACGGCTCTTGAGTAGTCTCAATTTTCGGATTTTTCAGGACATGACCAGAGCGCAATTTAAACAATAACGTCCTCCTCTCCGCCGGCACGGTGAATCACAATTTCGCCACCTTCTTCCAAATTTACCACAATTGCCAGAATGCGCCGCTGCGCCTCTTCCACTTCTTTTACACGAACAGGCCCCATAAACTCTAATTCTTCCCGCAGCATATTGGCCGCACGTTCAGACATATTTCCAAAGATTTTCGCCTTCACGTCTTCCGAAGCCCCCTTCAACGCCAGACTCAATTCTTTTGAATCCACCTCTTTCAGAATCTTTTGCATCGAGCGATTATCAACCATAATCAGGTCGTCAAAAGTAAACATCAAATTCTTGATTTGTGTAGCCAAATCGGGATCAATCCTTACCAGGCCTTCCAAAACTGTCTTCTCCGTCACTTTTCCGGCCTGGTTCAGCAAATCGGCGATCACCTTTTCTCCCTCAACTTTACCAATTTCACGGACAACCTCTCCTTTGAAATTGGCATCAATAAACGCCTCGATCTCTCCGGTAACTTCGGGAGAAATCTGATCTAATTGCGCCAGCCGATAGGCCACTTCAACCTGAAATTCCTGTGAAAACTCATCGTAAATCTTCGCTGCTTTTGCGGGATCCAAATGTGCCAAAACTACCGCCACTGTTTGCGGATGCTCTTTCTCTAAAAAATTCAGAAGCCGGTCTTTAGGAACTTCCTCCAGTCTTTTAAAGCCCTTTTGTTCAACTGTTTTTACATTCTTCAATTTTCGAAGCACCTCTTCGGCCTGGTCGTTGCCCAACGCCCCCTCCAACACTTCTCGGGCGTAGTCTTCACCCGCATCCGAAATGTAGTTTTGTGACAAAAGCATTTGATAAAATTCTTCAATCACATCGTGAATAATATTGGAGGGAATCGTTTTTAGATTGGCAATTTCCTGCGTCAGGACTTCCACATCTTCGGCTTTAAGATTTCTGAAAATCTTTGTAGCGGCATCCACGCCAATCGCCACCAGCAGAATTGCCGCTTTCTGGCGTCCCGAAAGACTCTTAAAAACTAATTTAGACATTTTACTCCTCAACTTCGTCTACTAACCAGGCCTTCAGCAGTTTTGCCGCACCGCCCGGGTTCTCGCTGGTCAGATTGGCTACTTTCTGCTGAACCTGGATCTTCTTCTGGGTTTCAAGCGGAATTTTCTGAACAACATCCTCGTCTCCAAACAGCAATTCCGTGTTTTTCAATGGCTGAATTTCTGTTTTGAAACTTCGAAATATTTTGACAAGTCCAAAAAGAACCAGCAAGACTGAAAGCCCGTAGAGCAGTTTTCGAATAATTCCTGCCCAGAATGCCTGTTTTTCGGCCTTGGCAAGAGCGGTCTGTTCCTCGTGGAGAAAACTTCTATCGAACGCTACATTGACCACATTGATGTCGTCGTGACGCTTTGTGCTAAAACCAATTGCACTTTTTACAACGCTGGTCAGCTTCTGCATTTCCGCAGCCGAGCGGGGTTCGTATTCCCGAAGAGGCTTTCCGTCTTTCCCCTTTTTTGTGACGTATTTGCCATCAACCAAAACGGCCACACTCAATCGTCGAATCGTTCCCACTCCCTGCACCACTTGCTGTACGGTCTTGTTGATTTCATAATTGCGGATGTGGTTTTCAACCTTTCCACCGATGGCATTAGTCGTATCGCCTGCAGAAAGCTGGTAATTCGTTTCTTCGCTGCGGAGGACGGTGGTGTCCGGGCTGTACTTTTCGAAGGTTTTCTGAACCTTGTTGAAATCCAGATCGCCGGTTACACGAACAATGGCATTCCCGCTGCCCACTGCCCGTTCTAAGAGCGATTGCACCTTTTTAGAATAGTAAGATTCAACCCGTTCCTGAAGTGCCATTTGCGAAGAGGAAAGTCCCACTGCATTGTCCTTTCCCAAAATTTTGGAAAGGATATTCCCGTAGGAATCAATAATCGTAATATGCTCGGGCTGTAATCCTTCCACGCTTGAGGCCACCAGATTTGCAATTCCCCGAATTTGTTGATCTTTTAATTTGGCACCCGGTTTAAGTTGAAGGGTTATCGACGCCGTTGTCTGTTTTTGATCTTCTACAAAAAGGCTTTCATCAGGAATTACCAGGTGAACTCTGGCTCCCTTGACCTCGTTTAGCGATGAAATCGTACGCGCTAATTCCCCTTCAAGCGCACGCTGGTAATTGACATGCTGAACAAAATCAGTGGCTCCGATATTGTTTTTGTCAAAAATTTCGTAACCGACACCTCCCTGCGACGGCATTCCCTGATTGGCCAGCGAAAGCCGCTCTTCGTAAACTTTATTGCGAGGAACTAAAATAGTGGTGCCTCCGGATTGCAATTTGAAAGGCACCTTGTCTGCTTTTAGCTTTTCAACAATTGTTCCGGCTTCTTGAGGATCCAACTGCGAAAACAGAATCTGGTAATCTTTTCTGGACGAAAATAAAACAATAATTGTAAGCAAAGCCAACGTTCCAATGGTCGTTCCGACAATGACGACCCGTTTGTTTTTGTCAAACCTGAAAAAAGTCTCTTTAATCTGTGAATAAATCGCTTTTAATTGATCACCCATTGCCCTTTAACGCCCTCCTCACACTTGTGTCCGCATTACTTCACGATAGGCTTCAAGAATCTTATTTCGGATCTGCATCATTAATTCAAAACTTGTGGAAGCTTTCTCAACAGCCACCATTACATCATGGACGTCATTGATTTCACCGGCCGCCAATTTGCCAATGGATTCTCCGGCATCCTGCTGTAATTTATTGACTTCATTGATAAACCCCTTGAGTGTATTGTCAAAACTTTCCCCTTCCGGTTTTGGTAAATTTTTCTTTTGAATGCCCTCGCCCGGGATTAGGCCTCCGGGCGTTGTTTGTATCTTTTGAAGCATTTTCACCCTATCCCTTCAAATCAAGTTTTTGACCCAAGGAAACCGAACTTGTTTTCACGCGTCCGGCCCGAGAGTATCCCACCTCCTGCCGAAAATGGGCTTTGAATTTTCCCTGAATTTCTACTTTTTCCTGCACCGACAGTATTTTCTCTGCCTGGGGACTGAATACGTTTTTTTCGGATTTCTGTGTTGGTTTGGCAGCAGCCGTTTTTAGATTATTCCCAAATCCCGGTTTTTGAACTTCCTTCGGAACCACGCGCCCGCTCTTTTGAACCTTGGGATTCTGGTACAGCGGATTATTTGAGATTGAATTCAATTTCATAGATATCCCTCGCTAAATTTCAAGTGCTTTTTTGGCCATTGTCTTTGCGGATTCAATGGCCATTGCATTAGCTTCATACGAACGGGACGCTGTAATCATGTCCACCATTTCCACAACAATGTTGATGTTTGGATAACGCACATAACCGTTTGCATCGGCATCCGGATGATCGGGATCGTAAACCAGCCGATAAGGATTTTTGCTTTGTACCGTTTCGTCAGATGTTACGCCGGAAGCAGGATCCGTGCCATTGACCGGATTCAAAACGGTTTTGATGTGTAAGGGATTCGTGGTCACAAGCCGGTCATCCCGCATGGTCAGCATCTCCCTGAACGGAAGAGATTCCTTTGTTTCTTTAGTGATCACAATTTTTCGCCGATAAGGTTGTCCGTTCTCCGTTCGGGTTGTCTCAACATTGGCAATATTGCTGGCAATTGCATTCAATTTTCGCCGCTGGGCAGACATTCCGGAGGCGCTAATGTCAATGGAAGCAAACAAAGGTGCAATTTTCATTTATTCACCCCTCTACCGTGTTCTTTCGTTTATGGCTTCTTTGATTCGATTAAATTGAATGGAAATCAACTTTGCTGAAAAGGCATAATATAGCTGATTTTTCGCCAGACTCGACATCTCCTGATCCACATCCACGTTGTTCACACCGCTGGCCTTTGTGCGCGTTTTATCCACAATCACTTTTGGCTGAACATTCTTGAGACCATTATTTCCAATTTGAATATGTTTCGGGTTGGTTACCATTCCGGAAATTTGCGTCGGTTCCAGTGCCTTTCGAAGCTCAGATTCAAAAACGACCTCTTTTCGTTGATATTTCGGCGTCTCAATATTTGCAAGATTGCTTGCAATTGTTGTCTGACGCAAAGAAGCCGCATCCAACGATCGCTTTAAAACCGGAACATTGATGCGTGAAAACAAGCTTTTCAAAATCATAAAGGCGCTCCTATTTTTCAGAGCAACCTTAAGGCAATGGATGTGCCAAACGGAATATTTGAGCCACTCGAATTTTATGCCTTGTTATTTAAGAAGATAGGTCTGTAGTTGAAAAGGGCAAGTTTGGGAGAGTTCAGGCAATGGGGAAATTCTTACCTATTGACAGGCAGTGTTTTCCCCGAAAAAAAAGACACCCGAAAAAATTCGGGTGTCATTCGAAAAAAACTTACTGTATTTTCCGGTGGCATCGTTACCGAACAACAGCAATCTTTGTCAGCATAAACACACCCTCCCCGGAAATGGTCACCAGATACACTCCCGATGGCAGATAATTCCCGGAGGAAGATTCACCATTCCATGCGATGGTGCGAAAGTGAAATCCCCTTGCAATGCGGCCCAGAGATCGATTAAACAGCCTCTGTCCGGTTTCGGTCAAAATCGAAATATCCACAAATGATTTTTTTTGCGCATTAAACTCAAGCGACAAATAATTATCTCGGCCAATCACAAACGGATTGGGATAGATTTTTTTGAAAGAGTTTTTGTAGACGAGATTCCCCTTACCCTGCACAATTTGCAAACTAAAATTACGTTTTTTCTGAAAACTCGAGGCATAATCATATTTGTCAGGACGCTGCGCATTGGAAGTTATGGCAACAATTTCCGAAAGCGCAGGGACGTAACCAATATTCCCTCCATCATCGGGATGAAAAAGAAATGTACTGTAAACATTATCTTTTAAAACAATGGCTTCACTCATCCACTCGGCAGGCTCGTTGTACGATTGATTCAGATGGTAGATTTGGGGTTCTTGCGGAATCAGCTTGCAATAATGAGATGTCAGAAATGTTGTGCTTCCTGACACAGAAGTATCGGAGCTAAAAGGAACCACTTGAGACACGTAAAGCTCCGGATAGTGATTTCCCTCATCATAATATTTTGTTGTATCGGCACGTTCTCCCGTAAAATAATTCCAGATGGCGAACGTTCCAAATTCTGTTGAAAAATCGCTTCCGTCGGCCACAATTGCGCGATTCGTCGCTTTCAGGCTGTTCTCATTCGGCATATCTTGCCAAATATCGCGTACAATTTTTCTCCCGTGACGCTGGGATAAAAAATGCAGCCACACCGTAGCGCCGTATTCATAGGCTCCGTTATATGTTGTAAGCGGTAAATCCGGGTTGTTAAAAAAATCCGGAAGATTGGCATAATAATCATTAATGGAATTGTACACCTGATCTTCCATCCAGACAGAAGACATTTCGTAAAAATAGAAATCCTGGCTTCGAACAATGTATCCCAACTGAATAACGTGAAATAATTCATGGGCAGCGGTTACTTTGAGAGCGTCCAAACCGTGTGTGGCAAACCCCCTTCCTTTGAAATCATTGTCCAATTCAATGTAACTGGACACGTGCCGGTCGTTATTCACAAATTGGGAGTCCGGTGTGGTAAAACCGTAGGCGTTGATGTTGTGGATGTAAATATCAATCTGCGGATCGTTCAGATTGTCTACCGGCGGTTTTTTATAGCCAAGCGTGTCAATTTCGAATTCATAACAGCGGTCCAAGATTTTCCCTGCTTCTTCAATCCAATCGGGAATCGAATTTCCATTGGCATCTCCCGTAGGAACGGCGTTAATGCCGGAAGTTGTGTAGTGAAGCTCAAAATAGCCTTTTGGCGAAATGTACGTAATGGACGGAAATATCGGACGCAAAAAAATCGTTTGAAAATAGGCCTGATCGGCAGCGTCCATTTTGTGCAGATTTTGCCGAAGTTCCGCAACTATTCCCGTTCCGCATTTGGCGGGAACGGATGCCATCCGCCGATACCGTTGGGGTAATTTCCCCGGAGCAAAAATCCAGTATCCCTGATAGGCCAATTTCTGGGAATAGCTGATTTTTCCATTCTTGAAATCCTCTTCCAGACTTACCTGCAGCGATTTTGCCGGAAGACTGCCCGCCCATATACCAATTAAAATGAATACAAAAAGAAATCGTTTCCTGAACAAGTTTTTATTTCCTTCGAAAAATAAGTGAAATAGGAACACCCATAAAACCAAACTTTTCCCGTATTTTGGATTCCAGGAATCGCTTGTAGTTATCCCGAATTTTTTCCGGTCGGTTTGTAAAAAAAGCAAACAGCGGCGGCTCCGTTTTTACTTGTGTAACGTAGTGAATCTTTAAGAGTTTCCCGCCACTTACAAAAGGCGGATTATCCCGAATAATCGGTCCCAATGCGTCGTTAATTTCCGGGGTTGGAATGCGCTTTTTGCGCTCTCCATACGCTGATTTCGCCACATCGATTACCTGAAAAACCCGTTGCCTTGTTAAAGCCGATATAAATAAAATCGGAATATAATTCAAATTTCTGAGTTTTTTTCGCATATCTTCTTCAAACCGAAGAATGGTTTTTTCGTCCTTTTCAATCAAATCCCATTTGTTGACCACTAAAACAACACCCCGGCGTTTCTTAATCACATCGCTGATAATGGTCATGTCCTGGTGCGTAATGCTCTCTTCAGCAGAAACAAAAATCAAAACAACATCGCTTTTTTCAATGGTTCTAAGCGCCCGTACCGTTGAATAATATTCTACACTTTCGTCCAATTTGGCCCGTTTACGCATTCCCGCCGTATCTACGATGATAAAATCCTGATCGTAATATTGAAAATGCAAATCCACTGCATCCCGCGTTGTGCCGGGGATGTCTGTAACAATGACTTTTTCTTCACCCATGATGGCATTGACAAACGACGATTTCCCCACATTAGGCTTTCCCACAACCGCCAGCCGAATGGCATTCATTTCCTGCGACGGCATCTGTCGTGGAAGCAAAAAAACAATTCTATCCAAAAGATCGCCCGACCCCCTTCCTGAAATCGCGGAAACCGGAAAGGGTTCACCCAAATTCAGCTTAAAGAATTCGTAAATATTATTTTCCCGTTTTCGGTTGTCTATTTTATTCACAGCAAGGATAACAGGCTTGCTGGTTTTTTGCAGCATGGTGGCAATTTCTTCATCGATTGGATGGAGTCCCTCCTGGCCGTCCACCACCAGGACCAACACGTCGGCTTCCTCAACGGCCTTTTCCACTTGATCGGCAATGGCTTTGGTCATCACATCTTCACTCCCCGGCAGGAATCCACCGGTGTCCATTAACGTAAACGTGTGCCCGGCCCAGTCGGCCTCTGAATATTTCCGATCGCGCGTGACTCCCGGCATATCATGTACAATTGCCTCACGTTTGTGAATGACCCGATTAAAAAGCGTTGATTTTCCAACATTTGGCCTTCCAAGGATGGCCACTACAGGTAATTGTTTCATCAATCCAGTTCTTTTAGCATGTCAGGTAAATTCCTAAAATAATCATCAATTAGATAAATCTTTCGGTTTAAACGCTTTTCAATCATCTCGGGTTTCCAATCGTCCAGAAAAACCCCATCATAATTGATTAGTTTTTCCGACAGAAAAACAGCGCTGCTTTTATTTTGTTCTTTTAGAGAATGATAGATGTCCTGTCCGGTTAGCAAACCGCTCACCGTAATGGAATCGCCGTAAAAATCATTTTGAACCGGCAGCAGCTCCACCTCCAGTCCGGAAATCGCCTCGAGGCGTGGCAAAACCGATTCTCTCAGCACGGGTTCCGCTAACTTCCCGGTGACAAACGTCACGTGTGCATTTGCAGACATTTCTCGTGGCAATTCGGAAGCTACCGTTTCAAAATTTTCCAGCATGAGCCGAACCATTCCTACGCCGTCTTCCAACTGCGGGTATTCCTCGTAATAGGCTTCCCCGGGAATGGGAATTCCTCCCCGCAAGAAAAATTCGTCCGAAGCAAACACGAACCGTGTGCCTATTTCCGCCAATAATTTTTCCTGAAGGCGGGATATTTCAGCCACAAATTTGCGAGCGTAAGCGTCCGAGACAGGCGTTAACGCCGTGAGCCCCTGGCGGTGCCTGGTCAATCCCAGCGGCACAACGGCCGTGGAACGCACGCCCGGGTAGAGGGCGCGCAGGTCGTCCAGCGTTTTGAGAAGAATATCACCGTCGTTAATTCCCGGGCACAGCACGATCTGGGTGTGAATTTTGATGCCATGCTCCACCAAAAACTGTAATTTTTCCAGCAAGTGGTCGGGTCGTTTGATTCCAAGCAGACGCCGCCGCGTCTCCCAATCGGTCGCGTGCACCGAAACGTATATCGGAGAAAGGCGCTGCTCCACTATTCGGTCCAAATCCGCCTGCTTAACGTTAGTAAGCGTCGTGTAATTCCCGTACAGAAAAGAAAGGCGATAGTCTTCATCTTTAAAATACAATGACTTGCGCATGCCTTTCGGATTTTGATCCGTAAAGCAAAACACACAATGATTTCCGCAGGCTTTGAATTTCAGGTCGGGGAATTCCAGCCCAAGGGGATCGTAGGGGTCCTTCTCGATTTCAACAGTGAATGTGGAGCCATCTCGCTGAATCAAAAGTTCCAGAAAGTCATCATTTTCGTAAAAACGATAATCAATGACATCCCGCAGGAAATGGCCGTTGATTTCAAGGAGATTATCTCCCGGACGGAGATCAATTTCTCCAGCAATACTGTTCGGAGTAACCGCTTTTATTTTCATCAGATTCGAATCTGCAAATTCTTTAAGTCCTTTTGAATTATCGAATTAAAATATAACCATTTTTTAGGGTGATTACAAATGTTTTTGGTTTTTGCAGTGCTTGTTTTTGCGTATCCGAAGGCAGAAAAAAATAATTTTAAATATTGGTGCGCTTCCTGTGATTATTGAAGACCACGTTTTGGTGGGCGGGAATTGCGGTATTATTATCAAATACAGGGATAAACGCACGCAATCTGCAACCACACTGGAGGATTTATTGCCGTAGCAGGGGGAGAATTATTGGAGGCGGTTCCTGTTTTCCCCACCGACGTCTTACTTTGTTAAGAAATGCAGCCTTTCCGAAAAATCGAAGATCGAAGCAGTCCAACGGACTGCAATAGGGCAGCCCGGGGCAGCCCCCCGGGGAGAAATTCCAATCCGAGCGTTTTTAAGCCCTGAAAGGGCGGAATAGGAGAAACAAATGCTTCGTTCAACCATTATTTCGCCCCTTCAGGGCTCAGGAATAAAATGCAATCCAATTCCCAGGGCGTTGCCCTGGGCTGGTTCATTGAGCCCCTTCGGGGCAGAGGTACGAACCCAATAATCACGCTGTTTTGCAATGAATCTTCTTTTGCGGTGGCCGGAGTAAGGCCGTCTCGATGCCACAGCCCTTCGACTCCGCTCAGGGACCTCTCGATGACTGGAGAGGCTTTTTGCATTTCCTCATTCGGGTATTCGCGGCTTAAAGAAGAAATCATTAGCCGCTAATGCGCGAATAGCTTTTGCTGCCATTCAATCCTAAATGTTCATAATCGATGGGATACTTCTGAGGGATTCCCTGCCGGTCATTGAGCGTGCCCGAAATGACAGAGGGAGCATCTCTTCATTCGCGTATTCGCAGCATAAAAAGAAAAAATCAGCCGCCAATTCGCGAATCATTTCCATCCGTTGTAAAATATTTCGATTTTTCCGCTGACACAGCCTTACAAATAATTGCGTGGGAGGTCGACGAGCTTCGTCGATCTACACGGCACAACGTCTACAACCAACCCTAAATCCCCCTCCTTAACCATGCCTTCAGACGAATGTGACATCCCTTCATTGATACGCCCATTTTACAAAATCCAACCCATCGAAAATAGAAGGCTATAAAGAAAAATCAGTTTTCCGGTATCAGCCAGAACACGATTATAAAATCGACTGGGTTTCTCTTTAAAAATAATCCGAACATCAGGAATAGCAAATGCAATAGTGGCGCTGGCAGCAAGAATCATCCAGTGGGAATGTGTCCAGATCACCAATCCCACCGGTACAAGAGCGGTTAGAAAAAGGCTGCCCACGTACTCCATCTGCCCAAAGGTTCGTCCGAAACGCACCGGAAGTGTCTTTTTTCCGGTTTTCCGATCATTTTCCAGATCACGCAGATTGTTCACACAAAGAAGGGCGGTGGAAAGCAATCCCGGTCCCACACCGGCCAAAAGTACCGTAGAATTGATCGAAAGTGTCTGCACGTAATAGGTTCCGCCAACAGCCACCAGACCAAAGAAGATGAGTACGAAAATATCACCAAGCCCATTGTAACCCAGGGGATACGGCCCCGCTGTATAGAGAATTCCGAAAAGAATTGAGAAAATACCAATAACAAGGATCGGCCACCCACCGCGGTAAATCAAATAAATTCCCGCCAACACCGCAAAACCAAATGCCACAAAGGTGGCGCGTTTCATTTCTTGAGGTGAAACCAATCCTGCCTGAGTGGCTCTGGTGGGTCCCAGTCGTTCGCCGGTATCAGCCCCTTGAATAAAATCAAAATAATCATTTGAAAAATTGGTCCCAATCTGAATAAAAACAGCAGCAAAAAGTGCAAGAAATGCGGTCAGCCAGTGAGCTTGACTATCAGAGTAAGCCATTGCTGTTCCCACAAGAACCGGACCAACAGTAGCCCAAAGAGTTTTGGGTCGACTGGCTAAAATCCAGATTTTCAATTTGGACATGCTATTTTTCTCCCGAATAAATGGTTGCAATTCCAAATGTCTGGGTCTTCAACTGAATTTCGCGGAATCCGGCCATTCTCAAATGTTTCGCGAAGGCCTCTCCGTAGGGGAAGGTCTCCACGGATTGATTCAAGTAGCGGTAGGCTTTCCGATCGCCTGAAAGCCAGCCGCCCAATGCAGGCAAAACCTGTCGGAAATAGAACAGGTAAATGGCCCGAAACAACCGATTTTTCGGAAGAGAAAATTCCAGAATGATCACGCGGCCGCCCGGGCGAAGCACACGCGCCATTTCTCCCAAAGCTTGATCCAGGCGGAGCATATTGCGAATGCCAAAGGAAATGGTCACGGCGTCAAAGGCGTCGTTACGAAATGGCAAGCTTTGAGCATCTGCCGGAAATACTTTCACGTTGCCTGATGCCAGTTTTTTCACCACTTTTTCCCGCCCAAGGCTCAGCATTTCCAGAGCCTTGTCCGTGGCTACGATCAGGCTGATTTGCTTTGATTTTTTATTGAGGCTCACCGGGACATCCGCCGTACCCGTTGCCAAATCCAGCACGCGGAGATTGTTGCCATCCGGTAGGAACCCAGCCATTCGGTTGCGCCAACGCACGTCCTGCCGAAAGGAAAGCAAACGGTTCAGCAAATCGTATCGCCTGGCAATCCGATTAAACATTTGCCAAACGCCGACCCGGGAGGGAGTGACCCTTTGAGTTTGTTTCCGGGTATTCTGTGATTTTTTCATTTTTCCCTAAATCGCCGTTCCGATTTTTATCTCTGCTGGGGTTGTTGAAGCCCTTCAAATACTTCTTTCTCTCCGCATTTTATTAAAAATTACAACATTTACATCTGGGATTCAAACATAAAATGAAGAGAGTGGCCAAGAGTTTCTCAAAGCACATTCAATTCTTTCAACCGGAAGAAACACTTGGCCAAGGCTTCAACATCAGCGGCGGCATTGTGGGCTTCCGGAAATGTGCGGCCAAAAAGTGTGAGGTACAGCTCCGAAAGCGTGGGCCACTTGTAGCCGTAAGGGCCGGGAATCCGGCAGAAATCCGTGGTGGATTTCATGGTACAGATGTGGCGTCGGTTGAAAAGCTCGTTTGGTAAATTGGCCCGAAGAAATTCCGCACCCACGATTTTGGCGTCGAAATTAATGTTGTGAGCTACCAGAACCCTGGCCCGCGAAACCGATTGGGTAAAGCTCCGGAGAACCTTGTCCAGAGCGACACCCTCGGCAAGCGCACGTTCATTCGTAATTCCGTGCACTTGCGAGGCCTGCGGCGGAATCCGAAAACCGTCCGGTTTAACAATAAAAGAGTGAGAATCGAGAAGCTCCCCGTTCGCGCGGTACTCCAGCCAGGCCAACTGAACCAGTCGCGGCCAATTGCGAAGGTCGCTTACCGGCGCGTTCCAGTTCCGGGGCAAGCCGGTTGTTTCTGTATCGAAAAAAAGAATCATTTAAAGGTCTTCCTTCCTGTTGCTACATAAAATAGTGCTGCCGTGGCTGTTGTTTTTCCTCAAAATCAGGGGACTTTTGTTCGAGCGGTAGTCAAAACTTCAGCTAATTCGAAACCGATTCCCAAACCCAGTCCAAGAAAAAAGCCAAAAGACAAATTAGCAAACGGGTTGAAAGGCGTTCCGGTCTTCCCGAACAACACCCATTGAAGCAGAGCACCCAGAGCAAAAAAGAGGGCGGTTATTCCGGAAAAAAGCAAAGGCCGCGCCTTTTTTAACCCCTTCAATCGTTCAAAAAAAGCGCAGGCAAACCACACAATGGCCGCCAGTTCTGCCATGCTGTAAATGGTGAAAACAATCAGCCGCGGCCCCCGAAATTCACCCAAAAGAAGAATCGACAAAATAAACAGAAGTGCAAAAAGGGCGAAGCCTTCCCGCAGGCGACCATCTTTAAAAAGCGCAAAAGTAAAGGCCCCCATGACCGAAAAAGAGAGACAACTCAATAAAATAGCGTGATTTGGTGAAATACCAAAACCGAAAATTAGGCAGCCCAAAAGGACGGAACAAAGTGCACCCAGAACAGACGCCCAAACGGCGAAATTTAGATTGAAGGACTTTGATTTCATGTTCTCTCCATTTAGAATTGACCTAAATTCGGCACAGTTCTCGGCAAAAAATGCCCGTCGCCGCGCTGAGCCATCAATTGCCCGCCTTCCACTACCACGCGCCCGTTGGCAATGACCATTTCCGGTTTGCCCCGGATTTTGAATTCCTCGTAAATTGTAGTGTCGCAGCGCTGGTGGTGGGTTTCGGCGGAAATCACATCTTCCGCATCGGGATTCCACAACACAATGTCAGCATCTGAACCCACGGATAGAGTGCCCTTTCGGGGGAAAAGACCAAAAATTTTGGCCGGGTTTGTGGACGTAAGAGCCACAAATTGCCGGAGGGAAATTTTCCCGGTTCGGACCCCGTAGGTGTACAGCAGCTCCAGGCGGTCCTCCACCCCCGCCACACCGTTTGGAATTCGCGTAAATTCGGTCAGATCGCGATCTTTTTGTCCCTTTAAATTGAAAGGGCAGTGGTCCGTGGCGACCGTTTGGAGAAAATCCGAACCAAGCGCCTGCCACAATTGCTCCGGGTAGCCAGCCGGCCGCAGCGGGGGACTCATGATGTACACCGCCGCTTCACGCGCCGGGCGATCGTAGACCCTTTCGTTCAAAAGCAAATAATGGGGACACGTCTCGCCATAAATAATCTGTCCATTTTTTCGGGCCGCTGCAATTTCCGCGGCACCCTCCGGTGTGGAAACGTGCACTACGTAAAGCGGGGCACCGGTTACGTGTGCCAGCGTTGCTGCCCGCACAATGGCTTCCCGCTCCACTTCAGGCGGGCGCGAGGCCGCGTGGTAACGTGGCGCCGTTTTGCCTTCAGACAACAATTTCCGGCGCAAGTAGGAAACGGCATCCCCGTGCTCGCAGTGGGACACAATCAGCGCCCCCAATTTGGTCGCGGCGTCCATCGCCTGAATCAAATCGCGGTCATCTAATCCGATTGTTTCTTTGTAAGCCAGGTACACTTTGAACGAAGGAATTCCCTTTTCAAGAACACAGGTGCGCATTTCTTCCCGAATGGATTCGTTCCAGGAAGTCAAACTCATGTGCAGGCCGTAATCGCAAAGCGATTCTCTGGCCTCTTCCATTCGCTTGTCCAGAGCTTTTAGAAGGGACTGGCCGCGTTCGGGCGTCACAAAATCGATGATGGTCGTCGTACCCCCAAACAGAGCCGCCGCCGTACCTGACTCAAAATCGTCCGACGAAACCGTACCGGTAACTGGCAATTGCATATGCACGTGCGGATCGATTCCACCGGGAAAAATTTGCAGGCCGGAGGCGTCAATGACACGCGTGGCCGAACTCAGTTTTTCCAGATTTGGCCCGACGGCTTGAATTTTTCCACTAGCAATCAAAATGTCACCGTGAAAACTTTTTGTACAAGTGACAATCTGACCATTTTTTAGGAGCAGAGAAGTCATTTTATCCTTCCTTCCAAAAACCTATTTTTCTCCGGAAGTTTTGAAAATTCCAAATCCCAATATATAGACTCCAAACAAGCCCCAATTACCAAATTCCAAACATTGCAAAAATCCGTTTAAACAATTGAAATTTGAGTATTGTTTGTGGTTTGGATTTTGGAATTTGGTGCTTTCCCCCAAAATCCTCCTTAATTTGATTAGAGTTCCTTGAGCAGTCCTGTCATTTCATTAAATTTCTCAATCTCCTCGTCCCACTCATCCACTTTGGCCCACTGGCGTTTCCAGTAATCGTCGTCGTACCATTGAGCATTTAGCTCGTCCACCGTTTTGCCCTGCTGTTCCACCCAGGTAAAATACTTGAGGTTGTGCATTCGCTTCCGGTCGTAGTAACTCATCTCCTGCATGTAATCGGTTGTAAGCCCCTGAAGCCGCCCCTCAAAATCCACGGCTGCCGTGGTTTCCGTGTACGCTCCCAGGCGCTCGCGCTCTTCAATTATTCGGGACTGGTACATTTCCATTGAATCGGTGGCGACTGTAAAAATGGTGTCGTTCTCGTTCATTTCGTAATATTTGGCCATTTTAATGGAACCTGCCAGATTCGCAATTGAGGAAATACCCAGCAAATCCAGTTTCTGAACCAGTTCCTGAGGAACACCCTGCTCCACCAAAAATGTTCGTCCTGCGGGCTCATTGAAAAGCCGCATCAGGCGCATGGTGGTTTCATCGTCGATGTCCACCACCATGTCTGTGTTTTTGAGATTGTGCACCCAGGGCACGTGCTTGTCTCCGATGCCCTCGATGCGATGACCACCGTACCCGTTGTACAGAAGTGTCGGACATTGCAAGGCCTCCCCTGCCCCCACTTTGATCAGCGGAAACTTCTCGCGCAAATATTCAGCGCTTCCCAGCGTACCCGCTGAACCCTGTGTGAGAAAAAGGGCACTTAGACGATTGGCCGGGGTTTTCTCCTGCAGAAATACCTCCTCCATGGCCGGGCCGGTAACGGCGTAGTGCCAGAGCGGGTTGCCGATTTCGCTAAATTGATTGAGATTAACAACTTCGTTTCCTCGCTCGCCAAGCAGTTCTTTGGCCTTGTCGTAGATTTCCTTCACATTGCTCTCACATCCGGGCGTGGCGAAGACTTCGGCACCCACTTTGCGCAACCAATTAAATCGTTCCTGCGACATTCCCTCGGGTAAAACGGCAATGGAATCGCAGCCAAGTAAATAAGAATCGTAGGCGCCACCGCGGCAATAGTTGCCCGTCGAAGGCCAAAGTGCCTTTTGCCGCGTGGGGTCAAAGCGGCCTGTGACCAGTTTTTCCACCAGCGGTCCAAAAGTCGCCCCCACCTTGTGCGAGCCTGTTGGGAAAAACTTCCCAATGAGAATGAAAATCCGTGCCTTCACACCCGTCATCACGGGCGGCATTTCCAAAAAATTCACACCGTTAAATCCTCCGCCAAATTTAACCGGTTCGTTCTTCCATGTAATTCGAAACAGATTGAGAGGGTTCAAATCCCAGAGCCCGATATTTTTTAGTTTCGCCTTGATTTTTTCCGGAATCAGCTCCGGGTTGCGCATCTGTTTGTACGTGGGAATAATGATCCCCCGTTCCCGGCACCGCCGAACGGTCTTTTGCAGAACTTCTTCATTAACAACTTTTTTGTTTTGTACCATGTGTTTTTCCTTTAAGCTTAATAATCACCCTGAGTTAGAATTTCATTAAAAACTGGCAAATTCAGCGGCATTTTTTCCATTTCATCATTGGAATTGGTTATTGGACATTATATGTTCCGTCTTTCCTCTGTGACTTTCCGTGCTGCTCTGTGAAACTAAAAAGCTAACCGCAAAGCTCGCCAAGAAGGCGCAGAGAACATTAAGAATTTTATTTGTTTACATTTCCCCGGCCATTCGAAGCACGGTCACTGAGCTTGTCGAAGTGTGGTCACTGAGCTTGTCGAAGTGTGGTCACTGAGCTTGTCGAAGTGAACGGCTAAGGCACGGTAACCAAACGATAAAAAAATCACAACTTCTCCCACAATCGTTTTCCCTGTTCCCTTGCAAATTTTAGCACTTCTCCCTCATCAATGGTTAGTATTTTACCTTCGTGGTAAATCAGCTTTCCAGAGGAAATGACGCTGGCCACATGACGGGATTCCAATCCGTAAATAAAATGAGAAAGGAAATTTTCCGCCGTAATTTCCGTTGGCGTATCGTAATTCAAAACAATTAGATTATTCTCCCCATCCCCGGAAAAACGATTTTCCTGCAAATAGTGGTGAATCTTTCGAAATCGTTCATAAATTGTGGCTGACGAAACGGCTTCATTCCGACCTACAAAATAGGCTGCCTGGGCACTTCGGATCAGATCGCTGTGCATGCCGTCTGTTCCCAACAGAATGTTTTCTCCCAATCCTTCCGATCGAAATGTGCCGACGGCATTATTCAGATTGCTTTCCGTATTTTGAACCAAAAAAGCAGGCGATTTGCGGAAAATTTCCCGTTCAGCCGCATTCAGATGTAATCCGTGCGCCAGAAGGGTTTGCGAAAAATCAAGAACTCCGGCTTCCTGAAAACGCTCCAGTACCCGCTTTCCAAATTTTTCCAGCGTTACTTTTTCATCAATCGGATCTTCCGCCACATGGACGTGAATTCCCGTGTCAAATCTTTCCGCCAGATCCACAGCCCGGGTAAGCAATTCCTGCCCCACCGTGAACGACGCGTGCAGCCCCACCAAACCCTGGCGGCCGGATTTTAAATAATTTTCCGTTTCCGCCAGACCCTTCTCCCGCACGGGCTCCCCATCCCGGTCGGAAAGCTCATAGCAAAGCAAATTGGACACCCCCACGCGAGCGAAGGCCTTTGCGATCGTCTCCAGCGAACCTTCGACGGCAGACGGCGAGGAGTGATGATCCACAACAAATGTGACGCCGCGCTTGGCGCAGGCAACAGCGGTTGCCAGGGCACTGGCCTCAACCATGTCCCGATCCAGGGTCTTGTCCAGGCGCCACCAAATAAGCTGCAAAATTTCGAGAAAATTTCTCGGGAACTTCGGGGGAGCAGGCATGCCACGTGACAGCGCCGAATACGCGTGATGGTGTGCATTTCCAAAGGATTTCGTTACAAATCGGCCAGTGCAGTCCAGAATCTCATCGTCTTTTCTCAATTGATCTACTTTTGGCAGCTTCTCAAGAAAAGAAATCGAGCCGGAATCGCCATCCGTAACTCGAATATGTGTGTGTCTGAACTCAAGTGTTTGCCAATCAATGAAAGTAGCATTTTTTAGATAAAGAGCCATCAGGCGTAGCTTTCTGTTTTTCAAAATGTTGCTAATTCAAAATTACAATAACCAAATACCAAATCACAAATAAATCACAAATTCTAAATTCCGAAACTACAAAGAAACAAAAAAATACTTCCAAAAATCCTGTTTATTCTGAATATTTTAGAAAAAACATCTTTTTCCCTCTACCGTTGCGAGTTTTATCTAACAGTTTGTTTTATAATGAACTACAATAAATCTAAAAAAATTATTTTTTTGGATATTCTGACAATCTATTTTTTCGCACCTAAGTAAAATTCCCCTCTAAAAAGAGGGGTGATGCGTCCGCCATCTGGCGGACGGATCGGGGTGTGTCGTCTAAATATGTGCTAAATTCATAAATAACATACCCCTAAATCCCCTCTTGATAGAGGGGACTTCCCTCGTCGCTGAGT
>CAZIYL010000015.1:0-20918 GCA_964543425.1 uncultured Deferribacteres bacterium | reverse complement strand
ATGATGTCTGAATTTTGAAAATTCTCAAAAAATGGGACTAAATAAACAGAGTCATTAATTTCATTTAGGTAGAACAATGGAAGAGTTTAGTCTAAAAAGGATATCTGCCACTAATTTCACGAATTAACACGAATTGATTTTATTGAAGTTAATGGAATTCAGCCCCGTATAATTTGTATGATTAGTGGTTTTTAGAGTGCACTCATGCAAAAAAGGAAAAAAAGAAAAAAACAGGTTTCGATTTTAATCATCCCGAGCGATCGTGAGGAACCCATTTCAATTACGCTGAAAAGCGGGATGATTCGTTTTTTGAAAATTGTTGGAGTTTTGCTTCTGATTCACACTTTGGCCGGAGGTATTTTTTACTGGCAATATGCACGTGTCCACAGTGAAAAAAACAAGCTGATTGTTCAGAATCAGAAGCTCCGTGATGAAAATAAAAAGATTGACGATATTTCCAGAAAATTTGCCGATTTGTCCCAATTTGCGGAAAAACTGAAAACGTCTCTTGGAGTTAATACTCCTGTGAGTATCGACCATAATGAAGTGAACGGGCAGCCGGAGACAACAGATAGGAATTTGCTTGTACCGCAATTGGGGAAAAGTGAAGCGTTTGGCAGTTCCGCTTGGAATGATCATTCAAATATTAAGGGGAAGCTGGAATACATCAGAAGCCGGCAAACAGTTTTTCATGATCTTTATGAAAATATGCCGACCCTCTTGCCCGTTAATGGATTTTTAACACTGGGTTACGACACCTACAACAAGGGTGAATTTCTCCATCGTGAGCGGCATATTGGAATTGACATTGCCGCGAAGGTTGGAACTGTTGTTAAAGCGGCAGGCGCAGGGCAAATTATTTTTGCCAATTGGACGCCCGAATTGGGGAATATGGTAATTATTTATCACGGGAATGACACATTTAGCGTTTACGCACACAACCTTCGCATTTTAAAGACCGAGGGTTTTGTTAAAAAGGGTGAACCCATTTCCCTGCTGGGAAGTTCAGGCTTAACCAGCTCCGGCCCGCACCTTCATTTTGAAATCTGGAAAGCCGGAGTGCCGGTCGATCCCAAAAAATTTATTCTTACTTTGCAATCAAATACTTGATAATTATGACGTTGGAGCTATCAGGAGAAATGAATGTTTAAAGACAAATCGGAAGAGTCCTTTAACAACATGGGCGACATTAATACAATTATTGGTAAAGGGACATCCTTTGAAGGAAATATTAGTGTCCAGAATAGTGTGCGTGTGGATGGGGTATTTAATGGAAACATAAAATCGACTGAGTCCATTGTTATCGGAAAAGATGGTGAAGTAAATGGCGAAATTGAGGTGAAAAATGCCATTGTTGGGGGGAAAGTAATCGGCAAGCTGTTTGCCTCGGGAAAAGTAACCCTTGAAAATACATCCAGAATTGAAGGTGAGTTAAAAACCACCCGTCTTATTATTGATGAAGGAGCCACGTTTAACGGAAATTGCCAGATGCCAGGCGGCCCGAAGGCAGTGGCTTCTGAGAAAAAAACGGCTTTTTTAAAAAAGGATGAAGAAAAGAGTCTTCAATCCGATAAAAAATGATAGGCAAATCGCCAACATCCTGGCACGATACATGGAAAGAGGTGGGGCCTTATCTGGATTTGGGCCTTCGGCTGGTTATTTCAATTCTCATTGGTCTTTTTGGGGGCTATTGGCTGGATAAAAAATTACACACGCTTCCCCTGTTTTTGTTAATCGGGTTTTTATTTGGGGCTTTTTCTGGTTTTTTAAGTATTTATCGTACCGTTTTTTCTAAAAAACAGAAGTGATTTTTATGTGTAAAGGTTCTTTGCCGGGGCAATTCTTATGTGTGGCAGTTGTAACGTTCCTGGTTATTTGGTTGCCGTTGTCTTTGTGGAAAGGACAGCAATTTCTGGTAACTCCTTTTATCAGCTGTTTGATGAGTCTTTTTGTAATTTTGCTTGCCTATTATTTGAATCGATGGGCATTTCAAAAGAGCAACAAGGTGTTCTTTCGCGTGTTGGTTGGAGGGATGGTTGCCCGTATTGTGATTGTCGTTGCCCTGATTTTTCTGGTGTGGTGGCTGTTTCAGCTATCGCCGACACTTTTTCTAATTTCACTTATTGCCTATTATTTGATTTTTCAAATTATGGAAGCGATGTTTCTCCAAAAGCAGATGCGAAAGAAATCGGCGGTTTCCGGCTAACTTGAAGTTAGTTGCAGTAGCTTGAGGCAGAAAAAGGAATTTGGAACTGTAAATATCAAAAAATTCGGCTTAGGAAAATGATTTTAAATACAATGAGTGCTTTGCTTTTGATGGCGGAAGAATCGGTTAAACAGGGGGGAAAAGGTGCCGGTTTTATTCTGGAAGAAGTGTCTGACCATGTGTTGTTTAAATTGCCCACTGTCTGGGGAATTGATTTCTCTATTACCAAATACGTGCTTATGTTGTGGATAGCCGCCGCCGTTCTAATTTTTCTGTTTGGAATTTCCTTTAGAAAAATCCGATTGGTTCCAAAGGGGTTGGCAAATGGCCTGGAAGCCATTGTTGTTTTCCTGCGTGAAGACGTTTTACTTCCCTACCTTGGCGAAAATGCCTCCCGATTTTCGCCCTATATTCTATCCGTTTTCTTTTTCATTTTGACGTGTAATTTGCTGGGTTTAATTCCGATGGGCGCCACAGCCACATCAAATATTAATGTCACGGCAGCCCTGGCCACTTTAACGTTTCTTATCGGGCAGGGAGCTCGTCTGAAACAGGAGGGTCCCATTGGTTATTTCAAACAGTTTATTCCCTCAGGAATCCCCGGTTTTGTGATTCCAATTCTTTTTATTGCCGAATTAATGGGTTTGTTCACCCGTCACTTTGCGCTGGCAATTCGTCTTTTTGCAAATATGATTGCCGATCACCTGGTAGTGGGAACGGTGATTGGTTTGATTTTTATTTTTCACAGTTATTTAATTGCTCCCGTGTCAGTGGTAACCGCAGTGGGCGTTGAACTGTTGGCCATTTTGATTGCATTTATTCAGGCATACATTTTTGCCATGCTGTCTGCCGTTTTTATAGGATTGGCATTGGAGGAAGAAACGTAGAAAATTCAATAAATTAAAAGCAAATAATTGTCGAACGAAAACACTGAAGAAGTAAGGAGGAAAAGATGTCGTCATTATCATTAGCTATGGCTTACCTGGCCGCAGGATTGGGAGCAGGCATTGCGACTTTTGGTGGTGGGTATGGAATCGGTAAATTGGCAAGCGCCGCAATGGAAGGTGTTTCGCGCCAGCCGGAAGCCGCTGGTGACATTCGAGGAATGATGATTCTGACAGCAGCTATGATTGAGGGTATTGCCCTTTTTGCGGTCGTGGTTTGTGTGTTGTTAATTTTCATGGCAAAATAGTTAGGCGAAAAAATGCTACTACAAATCAACCCTGGCCTTATTTTTTGGACGGTTGTAACCTTTCTGGTTTTGCTTTGGGCGCTGCAAAAGCTGGCCTGGAAACCCATTGTGGGTGCTTTGGAAAGCCGGGAACAGCGGATTCAATCTGCTTTAGATGAAGCTGAAAAAAATCGGCAAGAGGCTGAAAAAAAACTCGCCGAGTACCAGCAAATGATTGAACAGGCCAAGAAAGAGTCGCAGGAGATTGTGGCGAAAGGACGCAAAACAGCAGACATGCTCAAAGACGAGATTGTCCAAAAAGCCGATCAAGAAGCTACACGATTGGTGGAAAAGGCTCGACGCGACATTTCGCTGGAACGGGAAAAGGCAATCGAGGACATCCGAAAGCTGGCAGTGGATCTTTCTCTGGATGCCGCATCGAAACTGATTGGAAAATCGCTTACCGATGCCGATCATAAAGAAATTGTTAAAAAATACATCCAGGAGATGAAACTGTCATGATCGGATCAAATGCTCTGGTTCGACGGTATTCAAAAGCCCTTTTCAAGGTAGCCGTTGAAAAGAATATTCTGGAAAAAATAAGTGCCGATCTTACAGCTTTCAATGAAGCGCTGCAGGCAAACCCGGATTTTCATCGGTATCTCCGATCTCCTGAAATTTCCCGAAAGGAAAAAGAAAAAACCGTAGAAAAATTTTTTGGAGATCAGCTTGCGGCGGAATTTTTCAATTTTATTCAGGTGCTTTTGAAGAATGGCCGCCAGAATTATTTCCCGGATATGGTTCAGGAATTTTACCGGTATCAGGATGCCTATTTCAATCGAATTAAGGTTCGGGCCACTACGGCTGTTCCGCTTTCGGAAGAAGAATTAACCCTAATCCGAAGCAAATTATCCAAAGATTTGCAAAAAGAGGTCATAATTCAGTCGGAAATAGACCCTGAAATTCTGGGTGGTATTCGCTTACGCATTGATAGTACGGTTTTCGATGCTTCTTTGAAGGGTCAGTTACTGCGAATGCGATCATTTCTGACGGAGGCGCCGCAAAATCAGAATAATTAAAATTCAATAAGTGGCCGGAGTTTTAAAATAAAATAGTGACAGCGTTTTAATCCAGAAGATTCGATGGATGCGAATCTGGAAAAAGTGGAGGTTTATTCATGAAGATTAAGCCGGATGAAATTACATCGATTATTCGGCAGAGAATAGAAAGTTTTGACTACACGGTAAATGTCGAAGAGGTTGGCGAAGTCATTTACGTTGGCGACGGAATTGCACGCATTTACGGCCTTGAAAAAGTAATGGCCGGGGAGCTGATTGAATTCCCTGGCAATGTATACGGCATGGCTTTGAATCTGGAAGAAGATAATGTGGGGTGTATTCTTTTCGGAAGCGACACGCATATCCGTGAAGGAGATTCCGTCCGGCGAACAGGTCGCATTATGGAGGTTCCTGTTGGTGAGGAGCTTCTGGGCCGTGTGGTTAATCCTTTGGGACAGCCAATGGATGGAAAAGGCCCGATCAATGCCAAGCAGTTTAATCCTATCGAGCGGAAAGCGCCCGGTGTGATTTACCGGCGTCCTGTGAAAGAGCCCCTGCAAACCGGGTTGAAGTCTATTGATTCAATGATTCCCATCGGCCGAGGGCAGCGCGAATTGATCATCGGCGATCGTCAAACGGGTAAAACAGCCATTGCGGTCGACACGATTATCAATCAAAAGAATTCCGATGTGGTCTGTATCTATGTGGCCATCGGGCAAAAGGGATCCACCATCGCAAAAGTGGTGCAAACCCTTGAGAGTAACGGTGCTATGGATCACACAATTGTGATCGCCTCAATGGCCGAGCAGCCGGCTCCTTTGTTGTATGCTGCTCCCTACGCCGGTGCGGCCATGGGTGAGTATTTCCGAGACAACGGAAAGCATGCTCTGGTTATTTACGATGATCTTACCAAGCACGCGTGGGCATATCGTCAGGTTTCACTGCTGCTGCGCCGTCCTCCCGGACGCGAGGCTTACCCCGGTGATGTGTTTTATCTGCATTCCCGTTTGCTGGAACGTGCCGCCAAACTAAACGATGAGTTGGGCGGCGGGTCGCTTACGGCCCTTCCGATTATTGAAACACAGGCGGGCGATATTTCGGCTTACATTCCGACCAATGTGATTTCCATTACAGATGGACAAATTTATCTGGAAACCGATCTCTTTTACGCGGGTTTTCGTCCGGCCATTAATGCTGGTTTGTCTGTGTCTCGTGTGGGTGGAAATGCCCAGATTAAAGCGATGAAACAGGTGGCCGGCCGATTGCGTCTGGATTTGGCTCAGTTTCGCGAGTTGGAAGCATTTGTGAAATTCGGCTCCGATCTGGACAAGGCCACAATGGATCAGATCGTTCGCGGGCAGCATATTCGTGAAATACTGAAGCAGGATCAGTACCAGCCACTGCCGGTTGAAAAGCAGATTGCCATTATTTACATGGGCATTCACGGCTATTTGGACAAAGTGCCTCTGGGAAAGATTAAAAATCTTGAGAAGGATTTTTATTCATTTCTTGATTCCAATTTTTTGGATGTTTTAAAAGATATTCGCGAGAAAAAGGTAATGGATAAGGAATTGGAAGCGCGCCTTGACAATGCCTGCAAAGAATTCATCAAAACTCAGTCGTTTGAGGAATAAAGATGGCAACCCTGCGCGATATTCGACGACGAATTTCAAGTGTTAAAAGCACCCAGCAGATTACCAAAGCCATGAAAATGGTGGCAGCGGCAAAGTTGCGGCGGGCACAGGAAAATATCCTGAAAGCGCGCCCCTATGCCTACCGACTCAATCAGGTTCTGGGGCACGTGGCCGGTTTGGTTGACCGGAGTTTGCACCCGCTACTGGAAGAACGGGAGGCTCAGCGTGTAGGATACGTAGTTGTTACCGCTGATCGTGGACTGTGTGGTGCCTTTAATCAAAACATCTTACGTCGATCAACGGAAGAGCTGGAAACACAGCTGGCTGCAGGAAAAGAGGTGTTTGTACTTTCGGTGGGACGGCATGCCAGGGATTATTTTCGGCGTCGCTCTTATTCCGTGATCTACGAATCGGTGGATTTTTTTAATCATCTGGAATTTGCCAACGCGGTTCGTATCGGAAACGAAATCATCCGGCTATTCACAGATCATGAGCTCGATCATATTCATCTGGTGTACAATGAATTCAAATCGGCCATTCAGCAGAATGTGACAGTGGAGCAATTGCTTCCCATTCAGCCGGTCATACCCGATTTGGGCAGGCGAAAATTGGAATACATCTACGAGCCCTCGCCGGACAAAATTTTGGAAGATCTGCTGCCAAAGCAGATTAACATTCAGATGTGGCGGGTGCTGCTGGAATCCAACGCAGCCGAACAGGGTGCCCGAATGACGGCCATGGAAATGGCAACAGACAATGCTTCCGAAATGATCGATCGCCTGACGCTTCATTACAATCGCGTCCGACAGGCGACCATTACAAAGGAAATTACAGAAATTGTTGGGGGAGCAGAGGCGCAAAATCAATAATTTTTCTAATCCCCTCGCACTTTGAAAGTGCAGGGGAATCATCCGAATCGCGGCGTTACATCCGCCGGAGGTGGATTGGGTTAAATTGTAAATTGCAAGTGATTCGTGTGCAAATAATGACACTTAAATGAGTTTAAACGGACAAGAGGTTTTTGTATGAATCAAGGAAAAATAGCGCAAGTTATTGGACCCGTTGTAGATGTGAGTTTTGAGGAGGGTGAACTCCCCTATATTTACAATGCCCTGCATGTGAAAAAGGATGATAATTCGACACTGGTGTTAGAGGTTGCACAGCATTTGGGTGATCGAATGGTTCGTACTGTCGCCATGGATTCTACCGACGGCCTGGTACGTGGAATGGCGGTTGAAGATACCGGACAACCCATTACGGTGCCTGTGGGCAAGGAAGACCTGGGGCGGATTCTGAATGTTATTGGCGAACCCATTGATGAAATTGGTCCAATTAAAACAAAACAACGATATCCTATTCACCGGGAAGCCCCGAAGTTTGAGGACTTGGAAACGAAGTCGGAAATTCTGGAAACAGGTATTAAAGTAATTGACCTTTTGGAACCTTATTCAAAGGGAGGAAAAACCGGACTTTTCGGAGGTGCCGGCGTGGGGAAAACGGTCATTATTATGGAACTTATCCGAAATGTTGGTGCAGAGCACGGCGGCTATTCTGTTTTTGCCGGTGTGGGCGAGCGAACGCGTGAAGGAAACGATCTCTGGCGGGAAATGCAGGAATCGGGGGTGCTGGGAAAAACATCCATGGTGTTCGGGCAGATGAATGAGCCTCCCGGTGCTCGTATGCGAGTAGGGCTCACCGGTTTGACGATTGCCGAATATTTTCGGGATCAAGAAGGCAAAGATGTGCTTTTGTTTATCGACAATATTTTTCGTTTTGTTCAGGCGGGTTCAGAGGTGTCTGCACTGTTGGGCCGAATGCCTTCCGCCGTTGGCTACCAACCGACACTTGCCACGGAAATGGGTGCTCTGCAGGAGCGCATTACGTCCACCAAAGCAGGATCCATTACATCTGTGCAGGCAGTTTATGTTCCCGCAGATGATTTAACCGATCCCGCGCCTGCCACCACATTTTCACACCTGGATGCCACAACAGTGCTTTCCCGACAAATTGTGGAGCTTGGAATTTACCCGGCCGTGGATCCTCTGGATTCCACGTCTCGAATTCTGGATCCGAAAATTGTCGGTGAAGAACACTACCAGGTAGCCCGTGAGGTTCAGGGAATCCTCCAGAAATTTAAGGATTTACAGGATATTATAGCCATTCTGGGGATGGAGGAATTGTCGGAAGACGATAAAATTATCGTCAACCGGGCACGGCGTATCCAGCGATTTTTATCGCAGCCGTTTTTTGTGGCCGAAGAATTTACCGGAATCCCCGGCCGGTACGTCAAGCTTGAAGATACCATTAAAGATTTCAAAGCGATTGTGAATGGCGAATACGACGATCTTCCGGAGCAGGCATTTTATATGGTTGGAACCATGGAAGAAGCCATCCGGAAAGCCCAAGAAATGAAATCGAAATAGAGACGGCAATGAGTGAACACGATAAAAAATTTGCTCTTGAAATATTAACACCCGATCGCATTGTTTACAGCGGTGAGGCCACATACCTGCGGGCTCCTGGAACCGAGGGCTCTTTCGGGGTTTTGGCCAATCACATTCCGTTTTTAACAACCCTGGATATTGGGGAAGTGGAAGTCGAAATTGGAAACAAAAAGCGATTTTTCGCAATTAGCGGTGGTTTTGCGGAAGTTTTGAATAATACGGTTTCTATTTTGGCCGAAACAGCCGAGGCGGCGGAAGACATCGATGTTAACCGGGCGAACGAGGCGAAAGAGCGTGCTGAAAAGCGCTTGCGTGAACATTTGGCTGAGGTTAATGTGGCTCGCGCTCGTATTGCACTTACGCGCGCTTTAACCCGATTAAAGGTCGCTTCGAAAATGTGATCGAAATATTCGTGCCAGCAATCGATTCCGTAAAGAAATCTATCTTAAAAGCCGATAATCATAAATGAGTTTATCGGCTTTTTTGTAATCAGGCAGCTTTTGTGCCCCGGAATAGAGACACTGTGGCAAATCTTTCACAAAATCCTCTTGATTATTTTGGAAAAGAGCCGAAAAAAATAATAACCCTTGGAACTCTAAAGAATGGTGCATTCAATGATGTCAAAGATTCACGATCCGGCCACGTCTGATATTCGGAAATCTCGCATTCGACAACTTGCAAATAAAGCCACATTTCTTTTTGTGATTTTTCTTTTGGCAGGGAGCAGCCTCTCTCTGGCGCCTGACAAAACCCGCCTCGAAAAACAATATGAGGCTCACGTCTGGCAAATGATTGATGAAAAAACCAGCGACTTTTACTATGATATGGTTTACAAAGAGCAGTTTTTATCAGTTTTAATGGATAATCTGGTTGAAGAGCTGAAAGAGCGAAGAAAGGAAAAGCAGCCCATCTCTCAGATTTTTGATGCCCTTGTAAGTCACGATAGGTCCGATGATTCTGATTCATTGATTCAAGCTTATTCTCAGGAAATTCGCCGCGTTCTGGGATTAATGGATCAATTGAAACAATTGGAGAAAGAGGCGGATCAGAAAAATAACCTGTCGGTACAAACGCGCGCAGAGGCTATCAAGGATAAATTAAAACGGGCTGTTGAAGGAAAAACCCGCGTATCTTTTTCGAAAACGGACAAGTTGTCGCAGAATTTGATTTCCGAATATCGGGCTGAAATTAACCAAATTCTCACTATTTTCAAAGAGTTGGATCGTTACGAAGTGATCGCCAAAGCGGAAAATAATCAAATGGCGCTTTCCAAAATTAATCAGGAAAAATCTCATCTGGAACAGGTTCTCAGTGGTCAGGTATCGCATTCAGACAATACATTTGCGGCTCAATATTACCGGGAAATGGAAAATATTATTAGTGTGTTGTATCAACTGGATCATTTCCGATCGCAGGTTAACTCGGACCAGGAAGACCTGCTGTTTAAGATCGATGCTCTTAAAGAAAATGTCCTGGCAAATGTGGATCGAAAACTGCTTCGGGTGCTTGGGTACACGGATTTTGGGCTTCTTTCGAATGAATCCAAATTTGACGAATTTCTGGAAGAATGGAAAGCGACCCAAATTTTCAATTACAAAATCAAGCTTACGCGTGTGCGTTTGCTGCGGCAGCAATTAATTCAGGATTCCAATCTGGCACAATTAAACCGTATGTTTCGCAGGGACTTGGCCGACGCACTTGTCAGTTACAATCGGGAAGAATACCCGTTGGCTGAATTGGAATTCAGGGAGCTTCTCAGCGAATATCCTTTCGGCGACATGGAAGATATTCGCTACCATCTTGCTGAAATCTATATGGCTCAGGGGAAATATGAAAAAGCCAAACGAACTTTTGCATATGTTATTCGCCAGTTTCCGAATTCCAAATATGTGAACGAATCGTATTTTAAAATATTATTGATTACCGAAGCATTGCATCAGGACGATCAATATTTTAACATATACAAAAAATTGGAAGCCCGTTTTCAAAAGGTTCCGAAAGATGAAACCTACGAAAAAGCTCACTATCTAACCGGTTATGTTTATTTCAAGAAGGAGAATTACAATCAGGCTATTGCTGCACTTCGGACAATCCCGGAAGCGTCGGATTATTCGCTGTCGTCCCGGTTTTTATTGGCCAGCGCTTACGCCGGCAAACAGCAGTACCGATCGGCTGCAAAAATCTTTCGAAAATTAGTGGCAGATGCTCAAAAAAATACGTCCGATTCAAGGGCTAATCTTATTAAAAACAATTCGCTTTTAAAACTTGGAATGATTTATTATGAAAACAACGAGTCCAAATTGGCGCTGAAATATTTCGATCGGGTTACTGCGGGAAACAATGCCTATCAGGACGCACTGATTGGAAAAGCATGGGCAGAATTTCGTGAGGGGCAATTAAAATACACCGTTGAGGACCTGGATCGATTATTCTGGAATTTCATGAGTTCGAACTACGTCTACGAAGCCAAAACGCTTTCTGCCCATTGCTATAAAATGATGGGGCAACCCGGCCGGGCCGTACGGGACTTGCGCTATGTAGAAAATGCTAAAAAGGCACTGGCAATTTTAACCGGTAAAAATAAAGAACGAAAAGTGCTGGCGAGCCGGCTTCAGGAGCTGGACAATATGCAGGAAGACGCCTTGAAACGGGGGGACAGGCTCCGCTTTCAGGAGGTGGTTTACCTGAAGCAAAAGATCAAAAGAATCATGGAAAAAACCTATCCCTCCGGCAAATCGGGACTTTATATGATGGATGAATTCGATTTGGAACGGCAGCGTCTGGAAGATTTGGTGAGCGATCTGGAAACCTACGAAAAAATTGTCCGGAAACTGGGCTACCGGGATTTAACAAAAAATATCGACAACACCAAAAATCGACTATTGGCTATTTTGGGGAGTTACACGCCGAATAAATGGGTGGGCGAAACAGACTTTCTGGCCAGCTACCCATTTTTGCAGCGGCAGAGCATGGTACAGTACAAACGCCAGGTTCTTTCCGGTATGTTAACAGAAATTCAATCGGAACTTAAGCAGGTTCGGAATGATCAAAATAATGTTGAAAAACTCGTTGCCGAAGCCCGCAAAAGAAAAGATGTAAAATCTCTTGTTCGTCTGGACTTTAACGGAGAAAATTTGGAAAATCTTTCCGATCGCCTTGAAGAATACGTTGTTTATTTGAACGGGGAACTGGACGACTCGCCGGAGGAAAATGTTCAATATTATGCCGATTTTAGTGGTTTTGGTGTCAGCGACATCGATTTTGTTCGTCTTCAGAATATCGATACGAAAATTAAAAATTATTACAACTACATCAGCCTGATAAATAACGTTCTGAATGTTCAGCAGTTAGCTTTAAAAGATCATATTTACAGCATGAACGATAGTCTGCGCCGGGTGCAGAGACGTTTGCAGCAACGACAAATGCAAGAATATCGAAAAGCGATGGACACCTATTTTACTCAAAAGTATTTTATCACAAAGGATCGGGAAAATGCGGTTCAGCAGGTTCCCGCACGCAAAACACAGGATCAGGGGGTGCAGAAACTTCTGGACAAAAAATATCCGAATAGGCAGACTCAGAAGGAAAGCCGGGATAAAACCAAAAAATGAAAGAATAAAGCGTTAGGCGGTAGCACTATAAAACGAGAGTAATTGCATGGAAAAGCGTAGATTCCAGGGATGGGAAAAACCCCTTGTACTGTTGATTTTGGGCTTGATCGTATTTTGGGGTGAAAATAGTTTTGCCCAGGAAACACTCATTGAAAAAGGTGAAAAATCATCTTACCAAACATTATTGGATTCTCTGGTTAAAACATTTTCGGCAGAGGACCTAATCAAGTTTCGTGAATTTTACCAGAACGAAATTGATCGACTCCAGCGTGAAAAAAAGCTGCTCCGCGAAAAAAATATTCAAAATGTTAAAAAATTATTGACCGAAAATCCCAATAGTCATTTTATTGATAAAATCCTCTTGCGTTTGGGAGAGTTTTATTTCGAAGAAGCCCAGGAAAACTTCCTTAAAAAAATGGATGCGTACGACAAGGCCTATTCCGAATATGAAAAGGGACTGCGTCCTAATCCTCCCGATGAACCTAAAATTGATTACTCCAAAGCATTGGGAAAATACCGCCTCATTGTGGATAATTTTCCGAACAGCAGCCTGTACGATGATGCTCTCTACAATTTGGCTTACATCCTTGGCAAGCAGGGAAAGCTTGTAGATGCGGTAGGATATTACCGTGAAGTGGCTTCAAAATACCCCAAAAGCAAATACGCCCCGGAAGCTTTGATGCAGATTGGAGAATATTATTTCAGCCCTTCTGTGAAAAATTATGACGAGGCTATAAAATACTATAAATTGGTTCTAAATTACAAGGACACCCCTCGCTATGATGAAGCTTTGTACAAGATTGGCTGGGCAAATTATTTAAAAGGGGATTTCCCCGCAGCAATTGCCTCCTTTACAACGGTTGTTCAGGATATTGAGAAAACAAAACCGGTGGATTACAAGGGGGCCTATTCCAATCCCGCTCTTGAGAATGAATCTCTGGATTACATTGGTATTTGTTTCCACGATTACGGCGGTCTTGACGAGGCGCTGAAATATCTCTCTGATTTAAATTATCCCAACTATGGCGTGCGTATTCTGAAAAAAATGGGCGATGTTTACAAAACAAATGAAGAAAAATTCTTGAGAGCCATTGCCACGTATGATGCGATTCTGCATTTTTATCCGGATACACCTGAAGCACCGCAAATCCAGAATGAGATTGTGAATTCGTTTAAGCGGTTGGAGGATACAAATGGCGTCTATCAGGCCCAGCGGGAAATGTTCCTGAAATTTCACCCGGGAAGCAAATGGGAGAAAGCAATGGAGACAAAGATCCCTGATCCGCTCCTCCGAAGAAAAGCCGTTCGGGAAGCGACCGAATTGGTAAAGAAAACAATGAAAGAAAATATTAACATGCTTCTCACCGATGCCAAGAGGGATTCTTCTCTGAATTACTATCAGCAGGCGGTGAAAAACAGCCGCATTTATCTGAAATACTTCCCCGACGATTCGTTGGCTTACACGATTCACTGGAATATGGCGGTTGTGCTGGACACCAAATTAAATCAGGATGAAGAGGCTTTTAAAGAATATGAAAAAATCGCTTTCGATTACACAAAAGATAAATATCGGAAAGACGCCGCTCAAAATGCCATTGCAGTTGCAGGTGAAATTTTGAAGAAACACCATGTTCAACCGTTGAAAGCAGCCGATAACGACACCAGTAAAATCAGCGATTTTCAAAAAATGGCTGCTAATCAAAAGAATGTGGTGGGTTTGCAACCGGTGAGGCCCGACACGTTAAATGCAGACGAGAAGCGCCTTATCGAAGCCTACAATAATTTTATTAAACTTTTTCCAAATGACAAAGGCGCCTCTGTGGCTTTGGCCAATGCGGGAATTCTGTTCTACAATAAAAAACGCTTTGGAAAAGCGCTTACCTATTTTAATACGCTTATTCAGCGTTTTCCGGATAGCCCGGAACTCACACAGGCGCAGTTTACGGCAATGGAAAGCTATTTTGGAAAACAGGATTTTGTGAGCGCCGAATTAATGGCGAAAAAAATTCAAATGGCAAAGAATGTTCCCGAAATTGTAAAAAAGAAAGCCAAAAGGCGCATGTCCGAATCAATTTTTCTGCATGCCCAGACGCTGGCCAACAGCGGGAATCATCTGGCGGCAGCGAAAGAATACCGACGGGTTGTGAAGGAGGTACCGAACGCAAAATTTGCGGATCTGGCGCTCTACCAGTCGGCTGTGGAGTACGACAAGGTTTCGGAATACAATCAGGCAGTTGAAGCATATCAATATTTGATCGACCATTTTCCCTCATCCAAATACTATCTGGATGCAATGAATAATCTTGCCCTTGATTATGGCGAATTGAAGGAGTACAAATACGCTGCTAATACCTATGAGAAACTCTGGAAGGTAACACCGGATTCGGCAAAAGCGCAGGACGCCTTGTACAATGCCAGTTTTTTCTCGGTTAAGGCGAAGGATTGGCGAAACGCGATTCGGATTAACGGGCAGTACGTTGAGAAGTACCCAAAATCCTCCGATGCGGAAAACATGTTCTACAATATGGCCGGGTACTATCTGAAGATAGACGATCTGGATCATGCGAACCAAATTTGGGATGAATTCGGGACAAAATATCCGGATTCGCCTCGCGGCGTGGAGACATTTTTCAAACGCGGTGAATATTTTATGAATAAGGGGGAACATGACCAGGCCATTGCGGAATTCAATCGAGCCTTGCAGCGAAACTCGGAATTGAAATCCAAAAATCTTAAAACAAATGATTTTTACGCTGCAGAGGCTCTTTTCTTGAAATCGGAATTAATGTACAATGATTACAAAAAGATCCGATTCACCCTGGCCAATATGGACGCTCAGAAAAAGCGGAAAAAGGAACTGTTGAAGCAATTGGTTGCCCAGTACGAGCAAGTAGCGGCCTACGGCACCATTCGGTTGTACGAAGCCACGTACGATATCGGAAAGGTTTATGAAGAATTTGCCAATACCTGGGACTCGCAGGAAATCCCGCAAATGGATAAAGCACGTCAGATTGTATACGAAACAAAAATCCATCGAACGTCGGGACAATTGTTTGAAAAGGCTCACAATTCGTATCGCTCGGCCGTTGTTCTCCTGAGAAAACTTGAAAATACCTACAAGCCGTCACCAATGGATTCAACTGTTCAGGATACAACGGCAAGGGATTCCACCCGAAACCATTCCATTCGAGTGGCTGAGAAGGACAGCACGCTCCGAGTAATGAAACGGTGGGTGAATCGGTCGGGGGAAAAAACATCTGAAATGCTATACCGAATTGCCGAGCTAAATTACGCCTCCATCGAGCAAATATTGTCGGCGCCTGTTCCCAGCGGTTTGGATCCTGTGGCCGCTCTGGAATACAAAAACCAAGTGTACTTAAAAGCGGTTAAACCAAGGGTGGACGTGATCGTTCAGGCTCACCTCCGAAATATCAATGAAGCGGATTCACTTAAACTCGAAAATAAATGGGTCAGTCGTTCTCGGCAAAAGCTGCTGCAGGTATTTAAAATCCTTCCGGCCAAATATTACGAACTGGCAAAAGGAACCATTGACACTTATCGGAAAATGAAACATCGGTACCATTACATCATGACAAAAGGAACGGATGCCGAAAAAGAGGGTGCCCTTAATTTGGCCGGTGATTTACTAAATGTGATTGATCTGGGAAAAAAATACACCCAAATCATGACGCGTTTCTACCAGTGGGAGCTGGATAATTTTCTGACCCACAATTTCCCGGATAAATATACCGAGCAGGGAATCAATCACTATTTGGAAAATACTTATAAAATAGCCGAAGCGTACAAGGTTGAAGCCGATTCCGCCCGAGCCATGAAAGACTATTTCTCCGCCTTGAATCAGAAAGACCCGATGCCGGAATACGAAGATGCTATTTACACCTATTCCGATAATCTTAATTCATTACATGATGCGGCCCTTGAAATTGCTGCGGATGCGTATGATTACAAAAAATCTCACAATTTGCAGAGTCTGGCCGTCAGTAATATTTCCAGCCTTTTGATTGAATTGGATCCGGTTACCTACGCCAAAGAATTTGCGGTATCAACTGATTCGGTGTATGTGCCGGCGGACACTTCCTGGCTGGTGAGCACGGCTTCCGATTCCAATTGGATCCAAAACGATGATCCTGATTCTTCCTGGGCGCATGCAGAGAAAATGGCCTGGGATTCCACGGGGAAAACCTTTTTCGCGGGGCAAAGCGCTTACAGCATAAATATTCCAATGAAGATGGATACGGTGTTTGCGGACACGGTTGCGGCAGATTCGTCACAGAAAATGGTTCAGAAAGTCTTTCATCTTGTGCCTGCAAAACCCTATCCGGCCGAACTGTATTTTAAAAAACGCTTTGAAATTAGTGATATTCCGGTATCTGCGAAGCTTAAAATTCAGGCCGATGATAATATGGAAATTTTTATAAACGGCGTAAAGGTTTTTCAGGAAGAAACCGATACATTAGGGTGGAAGCAAGCCTTTCCTGTGAACGTGAATGACTTCATCCGGCAAGGTGAGAATGTTGTGGCCATTCACGTGACAGATACAGACAGTACACAGAAAGGCATGCGGGCAATCTTTCAAATCCAACTCCTGCGAAAAGCGACCATTCAGAAGGTCAGTCAATCGGTAAAGCAGGAAGAAATCAATTACGAAAAAAGGCTTGAGATGCAGGCTTTTCTTTTAAATCAGGTATTTCAGCCATAATGGGTCGCTCTCTGCTTTTTGCGGACTTGACACCGCTTGATCGGTCTCATCTTTTGCGCCTTTTCGCAGATTTGGGGAGTAGGATTCTAACAGAGGATATAAAAAATGAGATACCAATTCGTAGCAGGTTTAGCGGTAATCGTAAGTGTGTTTCTTTTAAATCAAAATGCAAGCGCCCAGAACGCGCAAGCCAAAAAGAAACCGGTTCCGCAAAAAGCATCCAAAGAATTGGTACTTAAAGCGCTTCATGTGGAAGCACATATTGAGAAACCGAGTGTTTCTATTGTTCCAAAGCGAATTGAACCCAAATTAAAAGAAGTCGAATTCATCCGCCGTTCTTTCAGCAAAGAAATTAAAAATGTGCCCAGAGAGCTCCTGTATTTGGAGATGAAGAAGTCGAAAAGCAGACAGTTAGCAGAGGCGCGGGAAATGCTGCGGAAAGAACGAAAATAACATCATTCCCTAAAATGAAATAGGAGGTATGAACATGGGAGAATTAGTCCAAATATTCCATGCATTTAAGATTGGAGCCCCCGGATGGTTTTTTATGTGGCTGCTGTTGGTTACAGCTGTGTTTGTTGTAGCTATTGCAATTGAGCGTGCGTATTTTATTGGCATTCGCTCAAATATTAATGCGGATAAGTTTATGAAAGACATTCGCCGGCTGGTCTCCAAAGGAGAGTACAAAGAAGCTGTTCAGGTTTGTGAAAAATTAAAAGACAAGGCCCTTCCTTACGTTGTGGGAACCGGTCTTCGCGTACTGGACAATGATGATGAAGAAGTTGATTTCAGAACCGTCCAAAATGCGGTTGACGAAGGAACCCTGGAAATTATTCCCAAATTGCAGAAACGCACCGGCTGGCTGGCAACCCTCGGAAATGTGGCTACTTTGTTGGGTTTAATGGGAACGATTTATGGTCTGATCATGGCATTTAACTCGATTTCTGCGCCGGGTGTGGATGCTGCTGAAAAATCCCGGCTGCTGGCTGCAGGTATTTCAACGGCTATGAACACAACTCTGGTTGGGCTGTCCATTGCAATTCCAGCCGTGCTGGTGTACACCTACATTCACAATAAGACCATGGAAATTATTGATGAAATCGACGAACATACGGTAAAATTAATCAATTTAATTACGGGGAACAAATAATGGCTTTCAAACCGTCTAAACGCAAGAGACGCCCGGATGCAGTTGAGCCGGAATTGAATTTGACGCCCATTATGAACCTGATGGTCGTTCTAATTCCGTTGCTATTAACTTCTGCAGAGTTTATAAAGCTGGGAATTATTGAGATTAATCTGCCGCCTGCAGCCGGTGCAACTATGACCTCCGTCTCGAAAATGCCCCAGGAAGTAGAAAAAAAGCTGGATCTGACGGTTACCGTTACGGATCAGGGATTTTACATTGCCAGTAGCGCGGCAGTGGCACTTGGGCAAAATGGCGAAGGCCCAACCATTCCAAAAGAAACAAATGGCTACGATTATAAAAAGCTGTCTGATTATTTGTACAGAATTAAGAAGAAGGCAGACGGAATATTTAAGGACTCGAATCGGGTCATAATTTTGGCGGAGCCATCTATCAAATATCAGACCGTAGTCAGCACAATGGACGCTTCCAGAAGCGTCAAAGTTGATGGAAAATTGAAGCCGCTGTTTCCGGATGTTTCGTTGGGAGCAACAGTACTTTAAACTAAAGAACGGAGTTACAAATGGCCTTTGTTCCTTCTCGAATAAAAAGGCATGATACAGGTAGTGGTGAAGTAAAGCTTAACCTAACATCCATGATGGATATGTTCACCATTATTCTGGTTTTCTTATTAAAAGTTTATTCCAGCAATGGGCAAATGATTCAGCCTTCTCAGGACCTTACCCTGCCAAATTCGACTGTTCAAAAGCACGCGCAGGTCGCACTTGATCTGAAAGTATCCAAGGAATGGGTTGTGTTGAATGATAAACCGGTGGCCAAAATCGCAGATGTTCTTTCGGACAAGAGTCTGATTATACCAAGTCTTGCGAATGAGCTGAAAAAATATGCATTTGAAGCTCAAAAAGCAGAGGAAGAATATGGAACGCCTTTTACCGGAAAGGTGGTGATCCAGGGCGATAAGGATTTACCCTACAAAGTCCTGGTTAAAATTATGGCGACCTGTGGCCGCTCAGAGTATCCAAACATGAGGCTTTTGGTATATCAAAGCCAGGGGTAATTAATCCGATGAATAAAACCAAAAAACGAGTCTGGATATGAAATATAAAAATAAAAAGCTCTCCCCGTTTGAAGATGGAAATGATGTAGCCGTTGTGGAAGAAAAAAAGCACGTCTCGAGGAATAAAAAGGAAACCATCACCATTGATCCGGAACAGTACAAGAAACATGCGTTTCAGAAAATGGATAAGCGGTTTTGGGGAATTTTCCTGGCTACATTTCTCTTGAATACCATATTTATGATTTATTTTTCGAATCTGCCTTATAAGATTTCGGACAATGCGGCCCGGCGTATTCAAGAGCATTATGCCAATTTTATTTATCAGAAACAAAAGAAAGCTTCCGCTGTAGAAACTTCGGCGACGGCAGAAAAAGGCGTTGGGAATAAAAAGGAAGAATCCCAGAAAGTGGCAGAGAAATCACCTGCCGAAGCAAAATCCGGCGGAGCCTCCGGCAGCAATCGTGCAAAAGGGCCTGCAACAGCAAGGGAACGCGTGGCGGCACAATCCAGAAGCACGAGTCAGATTTCGCAGGAAGTGAGCAAAAAAGGACTGCTGGGTCTGCTAACGGGTACCGGGGCTGCAGCTCAGGGCGAAGCTGTAAATGATGTGTTAGGGAATGATGCAGGCAAAGCAAGCGGAAAAAATTTGGACAAGATTCTCTCAAATATTGGCGGAATTAAAACTTCCGGTACTTCGGAAGGTGTTGGAAAGGGAGGCAGCGGCCGCGCGAGAGGAGGAAGAGCTTCCGGTGCAGGTGCTGCCATTGGCGATATTGTAACAGGTCTTGGACAAGCACAAACGACATCTGTGCAAAAGAAAACAAAAATGAAGCTTTTTAAATCCGCAAATGTAAAGGCGGAAGCCGGAAAATCGGGCGGTCGCAGCGCTCAAAGCGTTTTGGCGATTATTAATTCTCACAAGGCCGCCATTGAGTACTGCTACCAGCGTGCGCTCAGAAGCAACCCGAATTTGAAGGGGAAAATTTCTGTTCGCTTTGTGATTCATCCGGACGGAAGCGTTGGAAAAGTCTCCGTGGTTGAATCGACCATGAACAATTCGGGTGTGGAACGCTGTATTGTCAGCAAGATTCGTCGCTGGCGCGATTTTGGCCCGGTCGATCCTGCAAAAGGCGATGCCGTATTTCGACAGGATTACATCTTCGGGTATTAGTAAGCGCCGCAAATTTTATGTAACAAGCCCCGGATTGGATTCGGGGCTTTTTTATTTGACAAGAAAAATAATACTTGAATTGTGTTTCGTGGAATGTGTATATTATATGCCAATATTTTAAAGCAAGTTATTGATTCTTGAATTTTGGCAAAATAATCCTGATGGATTGTGGAGGATCGGTTGACGTCAGAAAAACTGGAAGGCTGGAAGCGCACACATACCTGCGGCGAACTTCGCAAAAAACATGTTGGTGAAAAAGTTACCCTAATGGGATGGGTGGATCGCCGAAGGGACCATGGGGGGCTAATTTTTATTGACATTCGGGATCGCTATGGCAAATCTCAGATTGTTTTCAATCCCGAAGTGAACCAGTCCGTGTACGCGAAAGCCAAAGAGCTTCGCCCCGAATTTGTGATTGCTATTCGAGGGCTTGTGGCGACTCGGCCTGAGGAATCCTTGAATCAAAAATTAAATACCGGTGAGATTGAAATTCGCGCCAGTGGGCTTAAAATTTTGAATTCGGCCAAGACACCCCCCTTTCAAATCATTGCAGACTTGGATGTTTCGGAAGAGCTGCGGCTAAAGTATCGTTACCTGGATTTGCGGCGGCCGGACGTGCAGAAAAACATCCTCCTTCGACACAGGGTCTCACAAATTGTTCGTCGCTATTTCGATGAAAATAATTTTGTTGAAATCGAA
>CAZIYL010000014.1:0-20930 GCA_964543425.1 uncultured Deferribacteres bacterium | reverse complement strand
ACACCTGACTACGGATCAGAAGGTTGGGGGTTCGAGTCCCTCCGGGCGCACCATGTTTAGAAACAGTGGTAAGAACATTCACGAATATTGGATGCGTAAGGCTCTGGCGGAAGCAAGGAAGGCCTATAGCGAGGGGGAGGTTCCCGTGGGGGCAGTGGCTGTTTGGGAAGATCGGGTTATCGGGCGGGGACACAATCAAACGGAAACGTTGCAAGATCCCACAGCTCATGCAGAAATTCTGGCGATTACAGCGGCTGCAAACTTTTTGTCTTCTTGGCGCCTTGAGGGGGTTTCATTATATGTTACGCTAGAGCCGTGCCCTATGTGTGCTGGCGCTGTTGTTAATTCAAGAATAAAAACACTGGTTTTCGGGGCATTCGATCCCAAGCGGGGAGCGTGTGGATCGCTTTACACTATTGTGCAGGATGATCGGTTAAATCATCGTGTGCAGCTTATTTCGGGCGTGCTGGCTAACGAGTCTTCGGAATTGCTTCGGCAATTTTTTAAAGAACGTAGAGATTCTTGAATCACACCGCTTGAATCGAGAAGTCAACATATTTTTTTCAGAGAAAGCAATTTGGAGAGGTGTCCGAGCGGCTGAAGGAGCACGCCTGGAGAGCGTGTGTACCCTCCGGGTACCGTGGGTTCAAATCCCACCCTCTCCGCAGATTTGGGGCAGTAGCTCAGCTGGGAGAGCGCTTCCCTCGCACGGAAGAGGCCGGCGGTTCGAATCCGCTCTGCTCCACAAAATTCAGAACAATATTGAAATCTACAATCGGCTTTGGTGAATGGGCAAGTCCTCCGCAATAGGAAGGTGCTCAACTCCGTCAGGACCGGGAGGTAGCAGCGGTCGGCGTTCGGACTATGTGCCGGAGGGTCGCTTGCCCTTTTACCAAAGCCGATGTGTATTTTTGCAAATACCCGGAAGTGACTAATCTGCATTAAAGAATACAGCCTATGGCCTATCAAGTTCTGGCGCTTAAATGGCGTCCATCATTATTCGAAGAAGTAGTGGCACAAGAACATGTCACTCGCACACTTCAAAATGCAATTTCGAGTGGTCGAATTGCCAATGCCTATCTTTTCTCCGGTCCCAGAGGAGTCGGGAAAACCACAACTGCTCGCATCTTTGCAAAGGCTTTAAACTGTAAAGAAGGCCCCACGCCAACGCCCTGTAATAAATGCACAAATTGTCTGGAGATTGCCGCTGGCAGGAGCATGGATGTTATTGAAATTGATGGGGCTTCAAATCGAGGCATCGATGAGATTCGAAATTTGCGTGAAAATATCCGATATGCCCCGACCAATAGCCGGTACAAAATCTACATTGTGGACGAAGTGCACATGCTGACTACGGAGGCATTTAATGCTCTTCTGAAAACCCTGGAAGAACCTCCCGAACACGTCGTTTTTATTTTTGCGACCACGGAACCCCACAAAGTGCCGGCAACAATTCTGTCTCGTTGTCAACGCTTTGATTTTAAGCGAATTCCCCTCCAGGTGATTATTGAGCATTTAAAATTTATTTGCGCGGACGAGAAAATTGAAATTGACGAGGAATCGCTTCTGGTAATTGGCAAAAAGGCCGATGGTAGCATGAGAGATGCCCAAAGCCTGCTGGATCAGATGATTTCTTTCTCAGGCAGTAACGTTGTAATTGATGATGTGCTTCAGGCACTCGGCATTATTCAGCAGGAGTTGTATTTTGAATTTACCGAGATTCTGAAATCCCAGTCAATTAAAAAGGCGCTTGCTTTCGTCGATGATTTTATTGCTCGTGGCTATGACATTTCAGGCTTTTTAATTGGGTTGGTGGAGCATCTTCGGAACAAACTTTTTGTGCTGACAACAAATTCGACGAAACTTTTGGAGGTCTCGGAAGCGTCGAAGGATCGGTATCTGAAGGAAAAAGAGCAGTTTTCCGAAGAAGATTTGCTGCGGTTTATTCAAATTATCTCTGAAACGGAAGCGGGCATTAAACAGAGTGCGAACCCGCGATTGAAGATTGAAATGATGGTCATAAAATTGATCAAAATGGATCGTTCCGTGACCATTTCCGATTTGCTGGCAAAGCTTTCAAAGTTAAGTTCCGGTAAAAAAAATCTTGTGTTAGACAGAGAACTGATAAAACCGCCTCAAAAAGAAGCGGATTTTTTTAAAAAAGATTCTCAGCCGCCTCCCCAAAGGGTGCCCTTAACATCTCAGCCGGCGAAATCACAAAAGCCGGTCCAACCGGTAGCAGCGGAAGATTCCGGCAAAGCGCAAGAAAGCGAGGGAGGCCAAGAAGCAGATGAACCCTCAGCTTCATTTGTGCGGGATTCAACGGAGGAATATTCGTCGGCGCCGATCGTTGATCTTAAAGAAATCCAGGCCCGGTGGACCGAAATTCTGGAAGCGGTTAAACGAAAAAAAATGACGCTTGGGTTCTTTTTGCAGGAAGGGTACCCGACAAAAATGACCGGGAATACCCTGGAAATTACGTTTGACAAATCAAATGGTTTTCATCTGAATGCTGTACAAAAAGAGCGGGATATTCTCACGCGGGTGCTAGCCGATCTGTTGGGCGGGACGTTTTCTCTTAAATTTGCGAGCGGAAACCTCGAGGGTACAGCTTCAAAAGAGGATTTGCCGGATGAAGCAACAGGGATTCCGCCTGTAAAAAAAAACGGTCTTGACCCAAGGGTACAGAAAATTTTAAAAATGTTTGACGGTGAACTGTTGTAAATTGGAGGATAAAATCAATGGCAAAGCCCAATTTGTCAGCTTTATTGGGACAAATGCAGAAAATGCAGGAACGATTACAAAAAGCCCAGGAAGAGTTGGAAACAATTGAAGTGGAAGGAAGCTCAGGTGGCGGAATGGTAACCGTTCTTGCAAACGGGAAACGTGAACTCAAGCGAATCCAGATCGACCCGGAAGTTGTTGATCCGGAAGACGTGGAAATGTTAGAAGATCTGATTGTAGCAGCAGTAAATCAGGCACTGGAAAAAGCCGAACAGGCGGCCAATGAGCATCTCAATCAAACCACGGGTGGAATGTTATCGAATTTACCCGGTGGTTTTAAGATTCCGGGATTTTAGACCGGAATGCAGTTTTATTCGTCACAGTCTCTGGAAAATCTGATTAGTGAGTTTTCAAAATTACCCGGGATCGGGCGCAAATCGGCGCAGCGATTGGCATTTTATCTGCTAAAGCAGTCCCGTGAAGAGGTTGAAGCTCTCGCACAGGCTCTGATTGATGTAAAGGAAAAAACGCGGCTTTGTTCGGTCTGTTTTAATATTACTGAAGTTGATCCCTGTCCGATTTGTCGCGATGCAACTCGAGACCACACCACTATTTGTGTGGTTGAAGAGGCGAATGACATTTTGGCAATCGAAAAAACAGGCATGTACCGGGGCGTGTATCACGTATTGGGTGGAGTCCTTTCGCCGTTGGATGGGGTTGGGCCGGAAAATCTCAAAATAAGGGAGCTGCTGTCGCGGTTAACGGAGGAGGTGCAGGAGGTTATTCTGGCCACCAATCCGGATGTGGAGGGAGAAGCCACCGCGCTTTACCTTCAAAAATTAATAAAGCCGCTTGGCAAAAAAGTGACCCGATTGGCAAGAGGAATTCCGGCAGGAAGCGATCTTGAATTCATCGACGAATTAACGCTTTCGCGTGCCCTTGAAGGGCGAAATGTTTTGTGACTTGAGTGATAGGGAAAAGCGTGTCTTTGTTTAATGCTACACCAAATCAATTATCAATTTTTCGTATTATTTTAACCCCTTTTTTTGCCTGGACATTTCTTACCGATAACCTTCACTGGAAACTTGTTTCCGTCGTCATTTTTACAATAGCTGCCATTACGGATTGGTACGATGGCCATGTGGCGCGGAAATACGGGCTAACCAGCATCTGGGGGCGATTTTTGGATCCCCTCGCGGATAAAATTCTTGTTCTAACGGCGTTTTTTATCTGTGCTTTTGCCGGCGAAATCCCCTTCTGGATGGTCTGGGTCATCGTCATTCGTGACGTCATTGTGACCGGATTGCGGTGGTACGCCATGTTCAAAAAACACCCGATTCGCACGTCCTACACAGCAAAAGCAAAAACAACCGGTCAAATGATTACGCTTTTTGTACTCATTATTTATCCGGTTGTAGCGGCCTACGCAAATAGGGGTGTCGTTTGGTGTGCTGAAATCATCCGCATCTTCAACTCGCTGGTCATTATCGATATTCTGATGTGGATCGTGGTTCTTTTAACCGTTTTAACCGGCATTCAGTATTTGATTGAAAACAAAGGTCATCTGAAATCACTTTTTTGGGATGTCGTTCACGTGTTCAGCACGTAATTTAAAAAAATAGGAATGGTTTTTTTGGAAAACTATTTGAATGCCACGGTTGGATTTTCTCTTGAATCCGCCAGGCGGATTTGGAGATATTTATGAAAACGTTTATCGCAAAATTCTTATCGACAACGGCTTTTACCGGATTGTTTCCAATTGCTCCCGGAACCGTGGGAAGTTTGGTAACACTCATCCTTTTGTGGTTTCTTCCTCCTTTTTCACCCTCAATTTTGATGGCCGCCTCCTTGATTTTATTTTTAGTGGGAATCTGGAGTTCGGGAATTACCGAAAAAGCAATGGGAAAAGAAGACCCTGGCTCGGTAAATATCGATGAAGACCTGGGAATGCTGATTTCGGTTATTGCTCTGCCTAAAACATTTCTCTGGTGGGGGACTGCCTTTTTGATTTTTAGATTTTTGGACATCACCAAGCCCTGGCCTGCCAGGCAATCGCAGGACCTGGGCGGGGGATTGGGCATTATGATTGATGATGTGATCGTGGCTGTTTACACCAATATTCTTTTACAACTCGTACGGGTGATTTTCCGATGAAGGCGGAAATCCTCACAATTGGCGATGAAATTCTGCTGGGACAAATTGTAAATACGAACGCTACATTTATTAGCCGGAAGCTGGTTAAAATTGGAATCGATCCCCGTTGGATTACAGTAGTGGGAGATTCCGAGGAAGAAATCCTCAATGCGCTGAAAATTGCCTTCGCACGGGCCGATGTTCTTGTGGTTACGGGCGGTCTCGGACCGACGCACGATGACATCACCAAATACGCAGTGGCAAAATTTTTCAATTCTCCCATTATTTTAAACGCTGATCTTTACGAAAAATTGCGAAAACGCTTTGCCGAAAGGGGACGCGTGATGCCGGAAGTTAATCGGAATCAGGCGGAAGTGCCCCAAAAAGCAACCATTTTACCCAATCTCATTGGAACAGCGCCCGGGCTCCTCTTTCGGGAATCCGGAAAATTTTGCTTCATTTTGCCTGGTGTTCCGGCAGAAATGGAGCGGCTTCTTCAGGATGCGGTCATTCCCTTTTTAAGCATCCATGCCTCATCTGAAAAAAGCTGCCTTTCTTACGAAACTCTTCGCACCACGGGGATTTTTGAATCCAAATTAATGGAAAAATTGGGTGACATTCAGCCGATTCTGCGGCGTGTAAAACTGGCGTTTCTTCCCCATTATTACGGAGTCGATTTGCGGCTTACCGTCAAAAGTGCCTCGAAAGCGGAGTGTGAGGAAAGGCTGCGCGAAGCGGAAAAACTGATTCGCGCCGCCATCGATTCTTACATTTACGGTGTGGATGATGAGACCCTTGAACAAAAAGTAGCCGAGCTTTTGGTCAAGGTAGATGCGCGTGTAGCTGTTGCCGAATCGTGCACGGGAGGTTTGTTGTCCCACAAACTAACGAATGTTCCGGGAAGTTCCGGCTATTTTCTGGGGGGAGTTGTGGCGTACAGCAATTTCGCTAAAATGACGGTACTGGGCGTACAGGCCGACACCCTTCGTCAATTTGGAGCAGTCAGCGGGCAAACGGCGAAAGAAATGGCCGAGGGAGTTAGAAATCTCCTGAAGGCGGATTTTGGTCTTTCCACAACCGGAATCGCCGGCCCAACCGGAGGCACCGAAGAAAAGCCTGTTGGTTTGGTGTACATCGGATTCTCTGACGGGACTACCCCTACCGCAAAAAAACTCATTTTCACGAATGATCGTTTGGCAAATAAAGAACGATCTTCCTACGCAGCCCTCGAACTCCTTCGCCGCTACCTGAAAAAAATTATTTGATAATGGTAAATTAATTATTTAAATTATCTAATGATTCGCTCATTTATTGCAATTGAAATTCCTGATTCTATTCGATCTCAGATTGCCGCTCTGCAGGAGGAAATGCGCCGGCTCCAGTCGCATGTGAGCTGGGTCACTCCGCGGAATATTCACGTGACAATGAAATTCTTAGGGGATATTCAGGAATCGCTTGTCCCGCAGATCGGAAGCGTTCTTGGTAAAATTTCTTCTTGTACGCGTCCGTTTCAAATTACGATTGAAAATCTGGGATTTTTCCCAAATGCACGACGACCGAGGGTTTTGTGGGTGGGCGTGACAGATCGGCAGCAACAGCTAAAAACTCTCTTTCAGGAAATTGAGGAGGGTCTTGTCCCGTTTGGCTTCACATTGGAAAAAAGAGGTTTTACACCCCACCTCACCATCGGACGGGTCAGAAATCCCCGGGGGATAAATGAAGTTGTTGCGAGAATGCAGTCATTTAATTTCCCCCCTGAGTCTTTTGAGGCAAAAGGGATTGTATTTATGAAGAGCACGCTCAAACCCACGGGAGCGGTTTATGAGCCCCTTGGGCGGTTCGAATTTAAAGAAATGTAAAATCGTCAGAGAAAAACAGCATTCTTTTTTTTGACTGTGCCTTTTTAATGGCAAGAAAGAACGTTGCAGAACTTGCTTATTTCATTGGGAATTACGGTTACCTTAACAAATCCGGAAGGAAGAAAATGGCTGACGAAAAAAACGAAAAATTGAAAGCGTTAGACCTGGCGATTTCTCAAATTGACCGCCAGTTTGGAAAAGGTTCCATCATGCGTCTGGGAGCCGATTCGGTGATTCCCGATATTGAAGTGATTCCCACCGGATCACTTACCCTGGATTCAGCCTTGGGTGTTGGAGGAATTCCAAGAGGGCGAATTATTGAGATATTCGGCCCGGAATCCTCCGGTAAAACAACGCTTTCGCTTCAGATTGTGGCAGAAGCTCAAAAAGCCGGGGGCCTGGCGGCTTTCATTGATGCCGAACACGCGCTGGATGTAAAATATGCCCACAATCTGGGCGTGGATACCGACAACCTGCTGATTTCACAACCGGACACAGGCGAACAGGCACTCGAAATTACGGAAACTCTGGTTAGAAGCGGCGCTTTGGATATTGTTGTTGTGGATTCCGTTGCCGCGTTGGTACCCCGGGCGGAAATCGAGGGCGAAATGGGCGATGCCCAGATGGGGCTTCAGGCCCGACTTATGTCGCAGGCCATGCGAAAACTGGCGGGTGCGATTTCGAAGGCAAAAACCAGCGTTATTTTTATTAATCAGATTCGGCAAAAAATCGGCGTGATGTTTGGAAATCCGGAAACAACTACCGGCGGCCGGGCCCTGAAATTTTATGCTACGGTTCGACTTGACATTCGGAGAATTGCTTCTCTTAAAAGCGGCGACAGCATTGTGGGTAATCGTACCCGTGTGAAGGTCGTGAAAAATAAGGTAGCTCCCCCGTTTCGGGAGGCAGAATTTGACATCATGTACGGCACCGGTATTTCTCATATTAACGAGCTGATTGACCTTGCCGTCGATAAAAAAATCATCCAGAAAAGCGGTGCCTGGTATTCCTACGGAGACGAGAGACTTGGGCAGGGGCGCGAAAACGTACGGATTTTCCTGAAAGAAACCCCGGAGATTCTAAACGAAATCGACGGAAAAGTCCGGCGGGCCCTGGGTCTTATTCCGGAAAAAGAGGGAGAAACGAACACGACCGAGGCAGAGTAATTATTAGCTCGGCGCGTCTGTTTGAATCCTGGGCCAAGCTCCGTTAAATGGTGACTGAGCGAAAACGTGCCGCACGCCTCTGGCTTGTGAAATTTGATTTAGCTAATTTTTTATTTCTTATGGCAAACCAATGTAAGCAAAATGCTTGCTTTACATTTTTTCAGGTGTTTTGGTTCAGGCACTAAATAGGGCTTTTCGTTGACAGATCATCCGAGAAAAACCATAACGAAAATTGAACAGCAAAAGGGACGCAAAGATCGTGTCTCTATTTTTTTAGATGGGGAATTTGGTTTTGGGATTCATCAGAATTTACTGATCGATTTGAATTTGTTTCGTGGCAAAATTCTGGATGAAAAAGAAATCGCCGAAATCCTGAAAACCGAAGAGCGTACGTCGGCCAAGGAAAGAGCGTTCCGATGGCTTTCGTACCGGAGTCACAGTGAGAAAGAAATCGCCCGGAAACTACTGCAGGCGAAATTCAGTAAGGAAACCATTGACTGGACGATTGGCGAACTGAATCGCCTGAAATTTCTGGATGACGAAGGCTTTGCCCGCATGTACGCACACGATCGATTGCTCAAACGTCCAATCGGCAAAAGACTTCTGATAATGGAACTTCGGCAAAAGGGCATTGATGCGCAGACCGCCGCTCGGGTTGCGGAAGACGCCTATTCGGAAAAATCGGAGTTGGAACTTGCGGAAGTCCTTCTGAAAAAAAAGGCGACGACTTATGCCCGTTTCGAGCCTCAAAAGGCTCGCCAAAAGGCTGCTAATTTTTTAACCCAGCGGGGATTTGGCTGGGAAGTGATTTCTGAAGTGCTGGAAAAATCAGGAAAATGATTGCTTAATTTGTCTAAGGGAAGAGAGGCACGAATGAAAAATCGATTGTCCTGGTTTTGGGCGGGTGTTTTCCTGGCTGTTCTGAATCTGGTAGTGTTTGCAGGTGCTGTAACCAATCGGCCGATAGGGGCTTCAACCATGTATCCGTACCTGGCTGATTGGTTGGCCGGGTTAAAAAGCAATGCGTATTTTTTAAAAATTCAAACGCCCGGCCATTGGGAGATGATTTTCCTGCTAGGTGCTTTTTTAGCCGGATTGGCGGCCTCCCTTGTGTTTGGCGATTTTAGGCTTACGTCCATTCACAAACGCTGGAAGGAACGCAAGGGTGGATCATCTGCTGCGCGACTGCTTTGGGCCTTTATAGGCGGATTTATTTTAATCTTTGGCGCACGAATGGCCGGCGGTTGCACCAGCGGACACATTTTCTCCGGTGGAATGCAGATGGCTATTAGCAGTCTGGTCTTCGGCTTGTTTGTTGTGGTCGGGTTGATTGTTACGGGAAAAATCTTTTACAAAAAATAAAGGATTCTAAAATGTTCTTGGTTATTTTGATTCTGGGATTTTTATTTGGCCTAATTTTACAGCGGGCCCGCCTCAATACATTCGATACCATTGGGGGCTTTGCCATGTTGGAAGATTTGACGGTTGCAAAAGCCTTGTTGGTAGCTGTTGGCGTGGGGGCTATTCTTTTAAGCCTTGAAATTTGGCTGGGATGGGCGTCCTTTCATCTCAAGCCCTTTATTGTGGGCGGCGTTGTGTTGGGCGGTTTGATTTTCGGTGCCGGAATGGCAATTTTGGGGTATTGCCCGGGAACACTGGCTGTTTCTCTTGGCGAAGGAGCGGTCGATGCCTTTGTCGGTATTCTGGGCGGTCTGTTTGGCGGATGGGTTTTTACCCTGGTTTTTCCGGGGATGAAATCGATTTTGGGTCCCAATTTGGGCAAAGTCTCAATCGGAAACCTTCTGGGAGGGAATCCTGCAATTAATTTTATTGCCGCGCTGGTTGTGGGTGGGATTTTTATCTGGTTTGCCTTTTACCTGAATGGATTTGAGAAAAATCGGGTAAAAAATTAATGCTCGGTCGATTTATTTAATTGATTTTAACACCTAAATTTTTATATTTTTAAACGGTTGTTTTTTTAGAAAAAAAAGTTGTTTCGTTCGTGATAAGAGGATTGCTATTTTTATGAATTCAAAGGAAATTCGTCAATCGTTTTTAGACTATTTCAAAAGCAAAGATCATAAAATTGTTCCCAGCGCGCCGGTGGTTCCCATCGATGATCCCAGCCTTCTGTTTACAAATGCGGGAATGAATCAATTCAAAAAGATATTTTTGGGTCTGGAAAGGCCGGATCACCCGCGGGTGGCGGATTCGCAGAAATGTATTCGCGTCAGCGGCAAGCACAATGATCTGGAAGAAGTGGGAAGAGACACCTACCACCACACTTTTTTTGAAATGCTTGGAAACTGGTCGTTCGGGGATTACTACAAAAAAGAAGCCATTGTGTTTGCCTGGGAATTGCTAACGGAGGTGTGGAAACTTCCAAAAGACAAGCTCTGGATTACAGTGTACAAAGACGATGACGAAGCGGAGCAGCTTTGGAAAACAACCACAGATGTGGCAAACGAACACGTGCTTTGCTTCGGCGAAAAAGAAAATTTCTGGGAAATGGGCGAAACCGGCCCCTGCGGCCCCTGTTCCGAAATTCACATTGATTTGGGACCCGATCACTGTGACAGGCAGGGCGTGCCGGGCCACGTTTGCCGGGTAAACGGCGATTGCAGCCGTTACATCGAACTCTGGAATCTGGTTTTCATCCAGTACAATCGGCAGGAGGACGGGAGCCTCAGGGAGTTGCCGTCCAGACACGTGGACACCGGGATGGGATTCGAGCGAATTGTGGCGGTTTTGCAGGGCGTTCCCTCCAATTACGACACGGACTTGTTTCAACCGATCATTCAGGCAATTTCTGAGCTTTCCGGTGTGGCGTACCCGGGCCCCGACGCAGGGGTAGCGCACCGCGTCATTGCAGATCATGTGCGTGCACTCAGTTTTGCCATTGCCGATGGGGCACTTCCGTCAAACGAAGGCCGCGGCTATGTGCTTAGACGGATCCTCCGGCGGGCCGCCCGTTACGGACGTAAACTGAATATGAAAGAGCCGTTTATCTACAAACTGGTTCCTGTTCTGGTGGATGTCATGGGCGATGCCTATCCGGAATTACAGGAAAAACATCAATTTGTATCCATGGTGATTCAATCGGAAGAGGAAAGCTTCGGAAACACGCTGGACCGAGGAATTGAAATCTTCGAAAAAACCGTCGCTGATCTCAAGAAGAACCACCAAACGGAATTTCCCGGATTCGCCGCATTTCGTTTGTACGACACGTACGGATTTCCGCTGGATTTGACTCAACTAATGGCGGAAGAGCAGGGACTGACCGTGGATAGTGAGGGCTTTGAGAAGGCTATGGCCGAGCAGCGAAAACGGGCTAAAAACGCCCAGAAATTCAGGTACGAGGCACATGAATTCTTTAAGGAAGGCGAATCCGTTTCTCACTCCGAATTTGTGGGCTATGAAAAGCTGAAAGAAACCGTTTATCTCGTTGCCTTTTCGAAAAAGGAATTTCTCCTCGACAAAACGCCATTCTACGGAGAATCAGGTGGTCAAGTGGGAGATACCGGCGTGGTTTACGCAGCGGATGGCAGTTTCAGGGTAAGGGTTGTGGACACGCAGAAAAGCGGAAATAGGATCATTCACATTGGCGAAATCGAACGCGGGAATTTTAAAGAGGCAGTGGGCAAGGAACTCGTCGCGGAAGTCGACGGCGCGCGCCGGAAATCAATTGCCAGAAATCACACGGCCACGCATTTACTTCACAAAGCCTTGCGCACCGTTTTGGGAGAACACGTTCACCAGGCTGGCTCGCTGGTGGCGCCTGATCATCTACGCTTTGATCTAACCCACTTTGAGCGGATTACACCGGAGCAGTTGGATGAAATTGAGCGCCTCGTGAATGAAGCCGTCCGCGAGAATTACAAAGTGGAGGTTTTGACGCTTCCCTACGATGAGGCGAAAAAACTCGGAGCAATAGCTCTGTTCGGTGAAAAATACGGGGACATTGTCCGGGTGGTAAAGATTGCCGATTACAGTATGGAATTTTGCGGGGGAACGCATCTCAACTTTACAGGAGAAATCGGCTATTTCCGCATTTTGTCTGAGTCCAGCGTAGCTTCCGGCGTACGCCGAATTGAAGCGGCTACGGGAGCAGGGGCAGATGAATTGCTTCGCCGGGAAAAGCACGAGGTGGAGGCACTGCGCCGCAAATTGGCGGCGACAGCGGAGGATTCCATTCAGCGATTGGAACAACTGCTTCACGAGAAAAAGGCTCTGGAAAAGGAGCTTGTGAATTTGCGGCTTAAAGTGGCACGTACCGAGTTGGAGAGCCTCGTTCAGCGTTCCGAAGAACTGGACGGCTTTAAACTAATTGCCGATCGCCTTTCCGCAGGAACAGCAGACGAGCTGAAGCAAATCGGTGACGAGCTGCGCAGCAAGCTGAAATCCGGTGTGGGCGTGCTGGGCTCGGAAATCAACGGAAACCCCTTTCTTCTTTGTGTGATAACGGACGATCTGATTCAAACAAAAAAACTGCGGGCCGGAGACGTGGTGAAGCGTCTGGGAAAATACATTGGCGGTGGTGGTGGTGGAAATCCGAGAATGGCTCAGGCGGGCGGGAAAGATGTGAAAAACCTGGACAAGGCGCTGGGAAAAACAAGAGAAGTAGTTCAGTACCTTCTGAAGGAGTCTGGGCCTCCAAAAAAATAAAATGACGGTGCTCCTTAGCATTGGAAAGCAGGAGCAACCGCGTAATGGCTTTTAAATGCAAATGCAATGTTTTGTTGGAATTTACGGGTAATTTAACGAGGCGTGGATTGGACACAACGTACAAAAGGTTGTTGGAGATTCTGAAGAATAAGGGCACAGGCTATTTTGTACTTTTTGATCCGGATAATTACGCACGCGATAAAGTGGGTGAACATGCGGCTCTGGCGGAAAAATCCGGCGTGGATGCCATTTTAGTCGGGGGAAGTCTTCTCTTTGACAATCACTTCAATGCGTTTATCAAACAGGTGAAAGAATACACTCGTTTACCGGTTATTATTTTTCCGGGAAGTTCCCGGCAAATTTCCCCGTACGCGGACGCGATTTTGTTTCTGTCCCTGATTAGCGGAAGGAATTCCAACTACCTGATCGGTGAACAGGTGATTGCCGCGCCGATTATTCGGGCCCTGAAGTTGGAGCCTATCTCCACCGGCTACGTTCTGGTAGAATCCGGAAATATGACCACGGTGGAATACTTAAGCGGAACCCGTCCGATTCCCCGCAATAAAATAGAAATTGCAGTGGCTCATGCACTGGCGGCAGAGTATCTTGGCATGAAAATGCTCTATTTTGAGGCGGGAAGCGGCGCGGAATTTTCAGTACCCACAGAAATGATTCAAGCGGTTTCCGAACAGACGCGCTTGCCAATAATTGTTGGCGGGGGTATCCGTACGCCGGAGGAAGCTCAGAAAAAGGCCGAAGCGGGAGCATCCTTCATTGTTACGGGCAATGTTTTGGAAAGAAAACACGACCCTGGCCTGCTCAGAGCCTTCTCTGATGCCGTGCACAAATCCTGAAACTTGAAAATATATTTCAGAAAGTGGCCTTATGATTATTGACATTCACTCTCATATTCTTCCGGCTTACGACGACGGCGCTGTGGACGAAGAAATGACGCGAAAAATGCTCCATCAGGCTTACGAAGGCGGTACTCGGGAAATCGTTTCCACCTCGCATGTTTTAAGCAATGCCGATTATGACCGCCAGGCCGAAATCTTTGAAAAATTTGAAGGGGTCAGGGAAATTGCGCGAAAAGAAAAACTGGACATGAAATTTCATCTCGCTTCGGAAATTTACATGCACCCTGACACGATTGTGGATCAGAAAATCTCCACGTTTGACAACAACAAGAAATATATGCTGGTTGAGTTTTCCCTTCGGACGATTCCTGAATTTGTACCGGAAATGCTTTTCAATTGGGTGATGGTCGGTTACAAACCCATTCTGGCGCACCCGGAACGGAACCTGAAGATTTTTAACACACCGGCGTATGCGTATAAATTTGTGCAAATGGGCGTTTTACTCCAAATGAATGGCGGAAGCCTTTTGGGGATTTTTGGCGAACGGGCGAAATCACTGGCTCATGATTTGATGGATCACGATCTTATTCATTTTATTGCCAGCGACGGCCACAATGTTGATTCCCGTCCTATTTTTTTGGGAGATGCGTATCGGTACGTATCAGACCGCTGGGGACAGGAACGCGCAATTGAACTGATGGAAACGAATCCGCGAAAAGCCATTCGGGCTGAAAAAATTGAAATCCGCGAACCGATTCCTTTCACGGAAAATATAAAAAAGCCAAATAAAATTCGGAATTTCTTACAAAAATTGGGAATAGGCGGCTAATGACACCTGAATTTGAAGATCGATTTACAGAACTGGCTCGGAGCCAATTGAAAGCAAGTGCGGAAACAAAGTTGAAAATTGCCGGAGAGATTTTGCCTCAGATTTTGGAAGCAGGGTACGAAATTGCCAGTCGGTTAAAATGCGGGGGCACGCTGTTTCTTTGCGGAAACGGAGGCAGCGCGGCCGATTCTCAGCATCTCGCTGCGGAACTGGTGAGCCGCTTGCGAATGGAACGGGCGGCAATTCCGGCGCTTGCCCTGACAACTGACACGTCCGTCCTCACGGCCATGGCCAATGATTACGATTACACCCAAACTTTTTCGCGGCAGGTGGAGGCATTTGGAAAAAAGGGCGATGTTCTGTTGGGGATCAGCACCTCGGGAAATTCTGCGAATGTAACTGAAGCCATGAAAATGGCGAAGGGAAAAGGGTTGTACCGTATTGGGCTGCTGGGGAAAGACGGTGGTAAACTGAAGGATTTTGTGGATACCGCAATTATTGTTCCCAGTTTCGACACGCAGCGAATTCAGGAAGGACACATTACCATCGGTCACATTTTGTGTGATATTGCCGAACAGTTTCTCTTTGGAGATGCCTGAACGTGGCACGCTCCCTCGTAAATGCGAAGCCTTTAATGCCATCGGGGTTGGCGGACAAAACAGGAATGTTCTTCCTTTACGTAATGGCTTTTTTCATTCCATTTTCGATTGCCGGCGAAGAAAGCGCCTACGCCTTGTTTGCAATTATCTGGCTTTTTGTTTGGGCAAAAAACAGGAAACTTCCCGCTTACAAAACGGAATTGGAAATTCCTTTGCTGGTTTTGGTACTAATTTTAATTGCAGCCTCCATTTTTTCGATTCATCCGGGTGAAAGTTTTTACAATCTGCGAAAGCTCTTTTTTATTCCCTTGATTTACATCCTACCGGCTTTTATTCGGACAAAGGATCGGCTCTGGCGAGTGGTTCATCTCCTGCTGTTGATGGCTTTTCTCACCGCGCTGTACGGAATCGTAAAATATGCGGTAACCAGTTGGACAAAGGTCATTGCCACCCAGTCTACAACGATGACCTGGGGTGCACTGTCGGTGTTTTTTGTTCTCTTCTGGGTCGGCCTGCTGGTTGGGATTCCTCAAAAGAAATGGAAACTTCTCTACGCACTGGGCGTGCTTCCTCAATTGGTGGCGCAGGTTTTCTCCTACGTTCGCGGATCGTATGTGGGTCTGCTCACCGGTTTGATTGTTCTGGGGTGGATTCGCAGCCGAAAACTGATTTTGTACTTTTTGATTTTCCTGATCGGAATTTATTTTCTGTTTCCAAATTCCATCCACAACCGGGTGCGCAGCATTACCAATTTGAAAGTCCACAGCACTCAGGTGCGCCTGACGCAGTGGCGTGATGCCGTGACCATGCTGAGAGATCATCCGATTGTTGGTTTTGGCTGGGTGGATTTGGGCGTCATTCATCGGAAATATGCCCCGCCCGGAGCGGATTTGACGGATGGCGCGTACACAATCGGCCATTTTCACAACAATCTCGTGATGATGGCAATGATTGCCGGCGTGCCGGGTCTGGCGGCGTTTCTCTGGTTGTTTGTTCGGATTCTGGTTGTTCTTTTCGGTAACTACGCCCAAATTCCGGAAAGCAAGGCTTTTCTGAAATCGGTGGCTGTTATTGGTTTTATTTCGGTTGCTGGGTTTTTGATCAATGGACTTTTCGATTGGCTGTTTGGCGATGAAGAGGTTTTTATTCTACTGTTTTTTACAATTGGATTGGCCATTAGTGCCTATCGCATTCATTTTTCAGAGGAATGAGTTCATTTTTGTTTTTTTAAGGAAAATGTCACTGACATGTTTGGTTTTCTGAATAGCTCCATCCTGATTGGCCTTCTGGCCGTTACGCTTCCGTTTCTCATCCACTTATTGAACCGACAAAAAGCCAAAAAGGTGGAATTTAGCTCGCTGAAGTTTTTGAAAAAGCTTCAGCACAAGAAAATGCGGCGGATGAAATTACGCCAATGGCTTTTGTTGATTCTTCGAGCGTTGATTATTGCATTGCTGGTTCTGGCATTTGCAAGGCCCACAATCAGAACCCAGTCCTTTTTGCTAAAGGGTTCCAATGTCCGAACCACTGCTGTAATTATTTTAGACAATTCCATGAGCATGGGAACGGACACCGAAAGAGGGCAATTGTTTCAATTGGCGCGCAAAGCCGCTCTCGATGTGGTGCAAAATCTGCAAAACGGGGATGAGATCGTTCTTTTGTCTCCTACCCCCGAGCGATCGCTTTATCTGCAGAAAAATCTGTATTCCGTTTCCAGGGTGAAGGAAATTATTAAAAAAGAAGCATTAACGGCTTATTCCGGGAAAATGGGAGAAGCCATTCGCGAAGCTGTGAGAATTCTTCAAAAGTCGATTAATCCCAATAAAGAGCTGTACATCATTTCGGATTTCCAGCGCACAAATTTTCCGGAGCAGTTGAAACCGCTCCAGGTGAGTCCCGACATTCGCTCGTATATTTTCTTTCCGAAAACATCCGCACAGCCCAATCTCGGTTTTACGGGAGTAAAATTATTGGATCAAATTATTGAGCCAAAACGCCCGGTCAAGATTCAGGCAAGTGTAAAAAATTACGGCGGCGACAGCGCTCCCGATCGCCTGGTGCAGGCGTTTCTGTTGAGAAAGCGAGTGGCTCAAAGCAGTCTTTCACTGGATGCCCATGCCACCCGGCCGGTCATTTTTGGCGTTACGCCGGAAACCAGCCGCTTTCAGGAAGGTAAGGTTGAAATTGACGATGATCCGCTTTTGCAGGATAATGTCGCCTATTTCACATTTTTTATGCTCGATAAAGTCAATGTTCTTTTAGTGGGTTCTCCCAAAGAAACGCGATTTGTGCGTCTGGCACTTCTTCCCAAAAAAGAACGCAATACACAATTTGCCATCACCGAGGTTGCAACGTGGAATCCGGCGGATATTTCAATCGATGACAAACAGGTTGCGGTACTGGTCGACCCTCCCCCACTTCAAACGATTCAAATAGATCGGCTTCAGCAATATCTTCAAAATGGCGGTCATCTGGTGTTTATTCCGGGGGAATCGATGGATGTCAAATTAATGAATGAAAATCTGTTAGCACCCCTGAAACTGCCTATTTTTAAGGAAACAATCGGCCGGCCCGGGCAGACTCAATCCTTCCTGAGCTGGGGAAGCATTGACTTCAATCATCCGATTTTTCAGGGAATGTTTCGTGAAAAGAAGCCGGTCATCGATTCGCCGCATTTTTATCTGGCCTTGAAAATGGATTTGGCCAAAGATAGCAAGGAAATTATTCAATATCGGAACGGCTCTCCGTTTCTGGTGGATGTTCCCGTGGGGAAAGGCCACGTGTTTCTATTTACGAGCGGGGTAAGTCCGGATTGGTCGGATTGGGCACTGACCCCTATTTTTGCACCGCTGATGTACCGCACAGTGAGTTACCTTTCCTCGGTGGGGAATTTGCAGGAGGTGCCCCGAAAAGTGGGCGACCCGATTGAATTTCCCGTCAACGAGAGCGATAAGCGAATCGTCGTCAGGAAACCCGATGGAAATGAGGTTGATGTGAAACCGATTTTTCGGGGGAAAAGTGGTTTTGTCAAATTTACGGAAACGGACGAACCGGGAATTTACACACTTTTTGAGGGGCGGGAGAAAAAGAAAACGTGGGCGGTTAATATCGATCCCGTTGAATCCAATTTGGAACAGCTTGGCACTCGTGAAGTTAAAAAAATACTGGGGAAAAATGTCTGGGAATTATCTTTGAATGAAAATTTTTCGCAAAAAATCAAGGAATCACGGTTCGGAAGAGAACTGACGCCCTATTTCTTGTATTTGGCGCTTATTTTACTGGTGTTCGAAATAATTCTGGCGCGCACCTCCCCGGGAAAAACAGATCAGACAAAGGAGGAATTGCCCTAAAAAATTCATGAAAATCCTTCATTCAATCCAACAAGAAACACAAAAAGCGCGTGAAAAAGCGGTTTTGGTGGGAACGCGTGCACCTTTTCAGCTTCGCTGGGAGGTGGAAGATAATATGGATGAATTGGCCTTGCTGGCGGATACGGCCGGCGCGGATGTCGTGGGCCGAATGGTACAGGATCGCCGAAGCGCCGACCCGACCTTCTTCATTGGAAAGGGAAAGGCATCGTTGCTTTCAGGTCTGGTTTCTCAGTTGGATGCCAATCTTATTATTTTTGACGATGAGCTTTCCCCGGCGCAAATTCGCAATCTTGAGAATGTAACGCATGTGAAAGTTCTGGATCGAAGTGCGCTTATTCTGGATATTTTTGCCGGGCGGGCCCAAACACGCGAGGCGCGAACCCAGGTGGAAGTGGCACAACTGCAGTATTTGCTGCCGCGGCTAACCCGCCGTTGGACGCACCTCTCGCGTCAGGAAGGCGGAATAGGTACGCGAGGCCCCGGTGAAACTCAGTTGGAGGTTGACCGCCGAATGATTAAGAAACGCATTTCGGCCCTGTCCGATGAGCTGGAAAAAATTGAGAATCAGAGAAAAACTCGGCGCAAAGGCCGAAAGGAAGTTTTCAAAGTGGCGCTGGTCGGGTACACCAACACGGGAAAATCGACCCTTTTGAACATTCTTGCGGGATCGCACGTGACTGTTGAAAACAGGCTTTTTGTGACGCTTGACCCCACGGTTCGCTCCGTTCGATTGAACCCCCGACAAAAACTGCTCCTGATCGACACGGTTGGTTTTATTCGAAAACTGCCGCCTAACTTGGTGGCATCGTTTAAAAGTACGCTTGAGGAAACCACCTCGGCAGACATGCTGCTCCACGTGGTCGACATCAGTCATCCGCAATTCAGAGAACAAATTGCTACGGTAAAACACGTACTTCAGGAATTGGGGATCGGCCGGAAACCCGTGCTTTTTGTTTTCAATAAAGTTGATTTGTTGGAAGATCGCAAGCGCATCGCGTACGTAAAGAAGCATTTTCCTCACAGCGTGACCATTTCTGCCGTCAGGGGTATTTTCCTGGATGACCTGCGCCAAAAGCTTCTGGAATTTATTGAGGAACAATTTTACGAAACAGATGTCGCAGTTAACCCGGAGAACAAGGAAATGATTTCCGACATTTATCGGGAAACGGTGGTTTTGGGAAGCGATTACGCGGACGGCGAGCTTGTTTTGCACGTCCGTGTCAGGCACGGGCAGATTGAATCGATTCGACAGCGAAATCGGGAGAGAGAAAAAGCCGATGTTGAATCCATTGCTTTCAATAGGAATTAATTCATTTTTAAATCCGACAAATTAGGTTTTATTTTGAAGACTAAATACGAGGAACGAACATGGCGTCAGACTTGAAGAAAGATATTAAAAAGTTTACAGAGGAATTAACTCCGAAACTGATTGAAATTCGCAGGCATATTCACATGTATCCGGAATTATCCTATCAGGAATACAAGACAATGGAGTATGTTTCAAAAATTTTGTCGGAATATGGCATTCCCCACCGAAAGGGCGTGGCAAAGACCGGTGTAGTGGCTCTAATTGAAGGGAAACATCCGGGTAAAGTGGTAGCAATTCGAGCCGATATGGATGCACTGCCCATTGAAGAGAAAAATGACGTCCCGTACAAATCACGAAATCCGGGTGTCATGCACGCCTGTGGACACGATTCGCACACAACCGCAGCACTCGGTGCCGCGATTACGTTGAATCATTTTAAGCAGTACATTAATGGAAGGGTTAAGTTTATTTTTCAGCCGGGCGAAGAGAAAAACCCTGGCGGAGCATCGCTAATGATCAAAGCCGGTGCTCTGGATAATCCAAAAGTGGATATGATTTTTGGATTGCACAGCGATCCCCGCTACCGTGCCGGGGAAATCGCTTACCGCTATGGTGCCATGATGGCCGAACCGGACGAAATCCGGATCAAAATAAAGGGGAAAAGCGGCCACGGAGCTGCGCCTCACCTCACGGTGGATCCCATTGTGATTGCTGCCGAAGTAATTATGGGACTCCAGAAAATTCCCAGCCGAATGGTGGATCCCAATGAGAAAATTGTAGTGACTATCGGTAAGATTGAGGGGGGGCACACTACGAATGTTATCCCCGATGAAGTCAACATGCTCGGAACGGTTCGTACATTGAATCCTGACATCACGCAACAGATTCCCAAAATGATGAAGCAGATCATTAAGGGAATTACCAGCGCCTACGGCGGAGATTACGAATTGAAATACGATTTTGGTTACCCGGTTTTAGTTAACAATGATCAGGCCACGGATATTTTGCTGGAATCCGGAAAAGAATTTCTGGGGCCGGAAAACGTAAAAGAGGTTCCACAGCCAAGCATGGGCGGGGAAGATTTTTCATTTTATCTGCAAAAAGTTAAAGGTGCATTCTATCGATTGGGCACGGGAAATCCGGAAAAGGGAATTACCGAATATTGGCACAATTCGCGGTACAATATCGATGAAGACGCTCTGCCTGTGGGGGCCGGATTTATGGCCTATCTTGCATTGAAAACACTCCAAAAATTGTAGGGGCTGCTCATGAAAAATTATTTCCTTCAAAGGAAATTGGAAGCCTTTTTTCTTATTTTTTTTCTGATTGGAGGAATTTCTTCCGTTCGTTCGCAAACACCGAAATTTATTCAGGGCACCAATCCCAAATATGAAGTTGGGGATTGGATCAGCTATACA
>CAZIYL010000013.1:0-21063 GCA_964543425.1 uncultured Deferribacteres bacterium | reverse complement strand
AGACTTTCGCCTGACTTCCTTGTCAACACGAGCATGGCATCTTCCTTGATTTTTCAGTTGTTAACTAATCCGAAAGAATTCTGTATTTTACCGAATATCTCTCGTCAACAACCACGATTTGTTTGCCCATTTTTTTTGTTAAATTAATTAGAAGGGGACCCTGTAGATTTGCCGTGGATTTTTTGGGATCATCGGCAATGGTAACAAGGGTGTAAAACCCTAACTGATCCGATTTTGAAAATGCAACATCTTCGAGGTCACCGGCGTAAAGTTTCGGATTGTAATCCTCGCAAAATAGGATGGGATCAATAATAACAAATCCGATGTCCGGATTGTCCAGACAAATGAACCATTGAAAAGGCTTAATATCATCTGCATCGAAAACAGCAAATTGCTTGCATGACTCAAAGCCCGGAATCCCTCTTGGAAAGTGAATGATTTCATCGGGATTGATCTCAAGCCCGCCCCATCGGGCGGTTTCCAAAAAATAATGGTTGGTTTTTCTTTTCACGCCTAACAAATTTACACTCTCCTATTTTAGGAAGTTCAACGCCGACTGTTGCAGCATCTGCCCGCCTGCCTGAAGGGCTGCCTGATAGGCCAATTGTTCCTGTTGATAATTAACGATTGTCTGAGCAATGTCCGTATCCTGAAGATCTCCCAAAAACTGATTCAGCGAAAGATCCTCCGAATCAATCAGATTTTTTCGGTTATCCAGTGCATTTATTTTTGCACCTACTTCACTCACCTTATCAATGATGGCATTCAATCGGGTATTTAACTGTCCCATCCCATCCGAAACCTTGTCTCTGTCTCCCCCCCGCAGAGCATCCCGAAGGTCGATCAAGTCTGAAAATACGTTTTGATCGCCTGTAAAAAGCTTTTTATTTTCAACATTGACTTGAATTTTTTCATCAACACCGGCTTGCCTGTAGATTTTGCCTGAAACATCTCCCGCCGGCAAAACACTTGTAATTTCCCCATCTGCATTTCTTGTAACTTTAAAGGGCTCTTTCCCGTAAATGCCCGCAAACAAATAGCCTCCTGAGGATTTCTTGTTTGAAAGAGAAACTGCTTGTTCCAAAATCTGATTGACTTCAATCGCAAGCTTGTCCATATCATCCTGAGAAAATGTGCTATTCGATCCCTGAATGGCCAAATCTCTTGCCCGGGTTACAATATTTTGCAAAACATTCAAATGGCTTTCGGTATCGTTTAAACGGGTAATTCCATCCTGAATATTTTTTTTGTATTGATCATTCATCTTCAATTGATGTTCAATTTCCACAATCTTGGAGGCGCTCAGCGGATCGTCGGAGGGCCTGTTTACCTTCTTCCCGGACGAGATCTCCTCTTGCAGGCGATTCATCTTTTCCAGATGAGCGTTCAGATTCGTAATAAAATTATTGGACATCATTTGATTGGTTACACGCATTCCATTACCTCACCATGTTCAAAATCGATTGAATCATTTCGTCAGTTGCGGAAATAATCTTGCTCGATGCCTGCAATGAATGCTGGTATTTGATCATATTCACCATTTCTTCCTCAATTGAAACACCCATCACCGATTGACGCTGATTGTCGAGCGATTGCACAATCGCCTTATTTTCAGAAATCGAAAGCGCATTTTGATTGGCTTTTTCGCCTATCTCACTGATCAACTGACCGTAGAATTCCGAAAAAGTGGAAACTCCGGAGTTCATAATTGTCTGATCTTTTAATGCGGCCATCGCCATCGCCCCGGAATTATCCCCTATTGAACCATCGGACGAAACGGCAATTTGTTTAGGGTCTTTCACAAGTTTCCGATTTATTGCAATTGTGTCGGCCGACAATCCGGAAGGATCGAAAAAATTTCTTCCGTCGTAGGCGTCCAGTCCATAGTATTTTTTATGAATTGTATTCACAGACGTCACGAAATTCTTGGCGAAATCGTTTAGTTTTTTTTGTATCTTTGAAATCACCTGGTTTTTGATTTCCAGTAAACCGCCAATTTTCCCGCCAATGTCTTGGATATCGTTTCCATTTTTGAATTTCAGGGCCAATTGCGTTTTTGACTGATCCAACTGCAAAGGAGTTACGGTCGCTCCATCTACCAGAGAGATGGAGCCGACACTGACGTTTGTAACCCCATTTTTACCATCCGTAGCGTTCACGTGAACCAAAATGGAAAGCTGATCGATTAATTGATCCCTTTTGTCCATGAGCGTAACATTTTTGAATTTCGATCTGTTTGTCTGCACAATTTTGCCGTTTGCATCGGCTATTTGCTGGCATAAGGTATTAATCCGATCAAGAGTCATCTGAATATCCTTGACCATCGAACCGGACAACGATTGCAATCGACTGGCTTTTTCATGAAATTTACTGACAAGTGCCTGGGATTTCTCAATTACGATTGAGCGCGAAGCCATGTCCGCGGGCTGATTGGACAGATTCATCCAGCTACTCCAGAAATCATCCAGGGCATTTGAAAAGCCGTCTTCATTAAGATCATTAAATATATTTTGAATTTGATTTAAATATTTTTCTTTGGATTCTGCATTTCCCAGAAACGAATGTTGACTCCAATATTGAAAATCGAGTGACCGATCCCTTAGCCGCTGCAGCGAAGCGATATCCACTCCGTTCCCAATGGGGCCGTAAACGGTTTGCTGGGGATATGCGGCAATGAAATTCGCCCGTTCGCGTGCGTATCCGGGCGTGTTTGCATTTGTAATATTATTGCTTGTGGTGTTTAGTCCGAATTGGCTGGCAAAAATGCCCTGTTTTCCAAGAGATAAAATTCCAAATATTCCCATGTTCAAACCCTTTTATTAACTAATTTCGGCATCGAGTTTTCCTGACTTCCATTTTGCGTGTAGAACCGTTCACCCCACTGGGTCAGCAACCGGATACGATAATTGAGCATTTCGAGTGATTTCTGAATGAGCCGCCGATTGGTTTCCCGGTAGAGATTTACTTTCGCAATAAGCGTTTTAATGGATTCGCGCTGCTCTTGCAAATCCAGCCGAAAATCGTCCGGCACATTCTTCAGCAATTCCGTCAAAACCATCTCATCTACTTTTTGTTGGGGAAATTGATTTTCCAGCAGTTCTTTGCGCTTTTTTTCGGTTGAATCCGCTTCCCACACGAGAATCTGCTGTTCTTCCAAATTCTTTACAAATGCCTGCAAGTCGTTTTTGATCAGCGCCTCTCGTTGAATTTCGTAATTCCCCAATAATTCCTTTAGAAGAGAATTTTCTTTCCGCAGAATTTGCAGCAAGTCCCGGTAAAAAAGCTCGTTTTTCTCTGCGGTCTCGATATGTTTTGATTCCGTTTTCATAAAGCACCTGCTAAATTTTCTAATGATTGAGTTTAAATGCCAGATAGCCTTGCATCACGCGTTTTACGTACTGTTTGGTTTCAGAAAATGGCGGCACACCATGATACTTTTCCACATTGCCCGGACCTGCATTGTAAGAGGCCAGTGCCAGAACTTCGTCACCGTCATAACGAGTAAGCAGTGATTTCAGATAACGAGTGCCCGCAATAATATTTTCGGTAGGATCCCAAACATTTTTCACCCCCATTTCATCCGCAGTGGCATCCATTAACTGCATGAGACCCTTCGCCCCACTCGGGGAAACCGCCCCAGGATTCAAACCCGATTCATGATAAATGACGGAACGAATTAGATCGGGATCCACCCCGAATGTCTCCCCCGCTTTTTGAATAATTGGATTCAGCTTCTGAAAACGTTCTGGCATCGACAATTTTTTAAATTCTTGTGCCTTGGGTTCCGTTAGCGGAATGGATTTCACATTTTTACGCGCTTTGATTTCTTCCGGATTCATATTCAGCCTCCCGGACAATTGTTTGTAAATCATGTTTGCCAATCCCATGCTTTGATGAGAAGAGGCCTTTTCGGAAAGATAGGAATCAAACATCGAGGTGTAAATATCGTTGGCAATTCCCTCTTTTAACAGCCCGCCTTTGGGAACGGTCTCGCGCATGCTTTTCAGCATGTAGTTTAAAAACAGGGATTCAAATTGTTTCGCAGTCTTTTTCAGCCCAGCTTGTTTCTTTTGCTGCTCATTCTGAATCGATTGCGATAGATTTTTAAACGAGGTGTGTTCCGCGATCTTCATAAAAGAAACCCACTTTTTAACAGAATTGACCGGATATTTTTTAATGCCTATTTAGGCAGCCACCAGAACTCAATGACGTCGGGTTTACATTAGATTTTTATTTCCCGCTGCAGAGATTTTATGGATAAACCGCCATTTTTTCACATGATGACCAGCTCTGCCTTAAGAGCCCCTGCTTCTTTGAGAGCCTGAAAAATAGCAATCATATCGCGGGGCGTTACACCGAGAGCATTCAGTGCCTTTGCCAGGTCCTGAATACTGGCGGTTTGGTTGACCACCGTCAATTTGGAATCCTGAACATTCACCTGCGTCTGCGTTTGCGGCACAACTACTGTTTGGCCTCTCGAAAATGGCGCGGGTTGTGAAACAATCGGCTGAGCAGAAACTTCCACGTTCAGATTTCCGTGAGAAATCGCCACCTGGGAAATGGTGACTTTGGAACCCACCACAATGGTACCGGTTCGTTCATTCACCACGACCCGTGCAAATTCATCGGGCGTGACCTTCACTTTTTCCAGCTTTGACATAAACCGCACGCGCCCGCCGGGTGTTTTCATTTGCGCGGGAATCTCAATTTTTATGTGTCCCGCATCAAGGGCCTGTGCAATCTTATTTCCAAATGCTTGATTAATTGCCTGCGCGGTGCGAAAAGCCGTTGTAAAATCCGGTTGGTGCAAGGAAATGTAAAGCGACGAATCCGGTGAAAAATCCGTACCAAGGTCTTTTTGAAGAATCCCGCCTCCGGGAATCCGTCCCACCAGGGCGTAATTTTGCCGAATTTTTTCACCTCCATTGGTCTCGATGTTAAAACCGCCAATAGAAATAGCGCCTTGCGCATGCCCGTACACGAGCTTGTTATTTCCAATAAGCGGCGTCAGCAAAAGAATACCGCCTTCCAGACTCTTGGCATCTCCCATGGAGGAAACCTGCACATCGAAGGAATTCCCTTTCTTCAAATAGGGCGAAATCGCCGCAGTTACCATCACGGCTGCCACATTTTTAACGCGCATGGGAACCGTGTTTGGAAGCGTCAAACCGAAATGTTTCACCATATTTTTCAGCGACTGATTTGCCATGAGCGATCGCCGCGAATCGCCCGTGCCATCCAGTCCAACCACCAGACCGTAACCAATAACCTGTTTCTTGGAGATATTTTCAATCTGTGCCATGTCCTTCAAACGCACGGAAGCCATTGAAGGCACAGAGAAAAGAATCAAAACAAATACAATAAGACGCTGCTTCATTAAAACACCCAATTAATTAATTTGGTAATCCATCCGGGTTTTTGAGCGGCGTTTACCACGCCTTTCCCTTGGTACGAAATTTGTGCATCGGAAATATTGTATGAATACACAACATTATCTGTTGAAATGTCCTCGGGGCGAATCCAGCCGGTAAGAACGGTAATCTGCTTGTCGCCATTAATTTCAATAACCTTTTTGCCTTCGATCTTAAGGGAACCATTTTGCGATTGCTTCACAATTTCGGCGCTCATTTTCGCCTTCAACTGACCTCTCTGGCTGGTTTCCCCTTTTCCATCAAATTTGTTTCCGTAAGAAAGATCGGCGCCAAAGAGAGGTAAAAAATTCATGGCGCCGGTTCCTCCGCCGGATGAGAGACCGGATTTGTTGGTATTGTCTGTTTTGGAAGAAGCCGTGTTACTGGCCGTTGAAAATTCAACAATGTAAATGGTTACGATATCGCCTACGCCGTGAGCTTTGTAATCGGCAAAAAGTGATTGGCCGTAAGCCTGCGGAATGCTCAGAAAAAGCAGACCGCAAAAAGCGGCAACCGCACCTATTCTTTTCATATTAACGGACTCTCCTTTTCAAAGTAAAACCTTCACTGTTTTTTCACTGATGACTTTAGCCTGAAGGCGCTTTCCCGAGGAAATATTTTTCACGTGAATCATCTGCCCCAGCCGGCCGTCCTCCAGCGCCTGTCCCAGTGCGGTAACTTCCACATTTTTTAAACTAATCTTAATTTTTACGATATCGCCCCTTTTGATCACAGGTGGTAATTCAACCATATTGGCAAAAATCACTTTCCCCTTTTGGATAATCTGGCGGGTTCGATGGCCCACAATAGCTTCGTCTCTGCGGAAAAAATGACGCCTAAAATTAGTTGTTTCCACGCGCTGGATTTGAATATCATTTTCAGTAATTTTTTGATGTCGATCCAGCATTCGCTTAGCCACAATAACCTGATCGAAGGTTTTTACGCGCGCAACTGTGTTGAATTCCTTGTACACGCCATCCATGGAATAAACCGTAACATCTAAAAGATTGCTCCCGTTTTTAATGGCACCGTATTTTGGCTCGATTTTCACATCCCAATCGTTGCTGCGAACCATAATATCTGTGGGAAAATTTTGGCATTCCACCACAATGTCATCGTGATTTTCTTTGTAATTGTCCAGAACGTACATCTCAATTCGATCATGAATGACCTTGGAGCTTAGAGTCACAACGTTTCCGGTTTTGGACAAAATGACGTCCGCGTAACCGCCATTTCCCTGAGCCCATGCACTGGCAGCAACAAGCAAACCCAGTGCCAGTACCACCGCTGCAAAAATGCTTTTCTGTTTCATTCTATCACCTTTTTTCGCTTATCGTTTTAGATTATTTGCCATTGTCAGCATTTCTTCGGAGGTTTTGATCGCTTTCGAATTGATTTCATACGCCCGCTGTGCTACAATCATATTCACCATTTCCTGAACCACGTCCACATTGGAGGTTTCAATATAGCCTTGAAGCACACGGCCAAAGCCATCGGAATCGGGACTGCCATATTCGGGAGCGCCGGAAGAAGCGGTTTCTTCAAGCAAATTGCGCCCGATGTTTTTGAGGCCGGCGGGATTTACAAATCTTGCCATTTCGATCTGACCCACCACCTCGGGCTCCGTTTCTCCCACAACTTTGGCGCTAATCACACCTTCCGAGCCAATGTTGACCCCGGTTGTATTTTCCGGCAGGTCAACTTCAGGATCGAGCGTGTAGCCATCAGAGGTCACCAATCGCCCGTCGGCTGAAACTTTGAAGGTTCCGTCCCGCGTGTAACAGATTCGGCCATCGGGCATTTGCACTTTGAAAAAGCCTTCACCGTCAATTGCCAGGTCCAGGGGGTTATTCGTAGGACTCACATCGCCCTGAGAAAATATCTTCAGTACGGAAACAGGTTTGGTTCCGTGTCCGATCTGGATTTCTGACGTAGGAGCTTTGCTTCCGTTATTTGTAGCGCCGGGATTTTGAATGCTCTGGTACAATAAGTCCTGAAACTCAACCTTACTTTTTTTGAAGCCTGTTGTATTCAAGTTTGCCAGATTATTTGCAATAACGTCAACCACCATTTCCTGTGCGTACATTCCTGTGGCTGCTGTTTGAAGTGAACGAATCATTTGAGAAACCTCCTGTTCAATACTCTTCTATTATAAATTTGATCTAATAATTGAATGCTTAAGGAATTACACTCGATTTGCCCAATAAATAACTCTCTGAGCAATGGGATTTCCATTTTGGCATATCTTTTTGAAAATTCCCTTGATAGAGGGAACTTCCTGCGTCTCAATCTTTGGTTATTTTCAATAAACACGTGCAAAAATTAGCCATATAGGCGCAATCGTTTTTCTATTTGATTTTGCACAATTCCCAACCCCAGAGATTCCACGATGCTTGCATTTAGTACCGGGCCGTTTGATTAATGACCTTGCCAAGCGTTTCATTCTGAGCCTGAATGGCTTTTTGTCCCGCCTGAAAGCTCTTGTCAATTGTAATCATTTTCACCATTTCAGAGATTGCATTTACATTGGAACCCTCCAAAAATCCTTGTTGAACGGTAAAATGTTCGGATTCTTCGGGACGAATGGTGGGAATCGTTAACTCAAAAAGCCCTTCGCCCGCTTTTTTAAGCGGTACGGGCCGGGGAAAGGTCACGATGCTTAATCGATCGATCATCGTTCCATTCTGAAAAACGTCCCCGTTTTTCTTAACTTCAAAATCGCCTTTGAATAATTGAATGGGTCCCGATTCTCCCATAACCAGGTTTCGGCCTTTAGTAACCAATTGATTATCTTCATTTAGCGTAAAATTGCCATCCCGGGTAAAACGCAGTCCTTGGGGCGTTTGAACGGCAAAAAATCCGTCACCATCAATTGCCAGGTCTGTTTTTACATTGGTTGGCTGAAGTTCTCCCTGGGAAAAGTTAATGAGGGTCTCTTCGGCATTTGCCACATCACTCTCACCACCGTGCAATGAATCCAGGGAAAGCCGTGCATCCAGAAGCCGTTTAAAATGAACTGCGTCCTTTTTATAGCCGGTCGTGTTGATATTTGCCAAATTGTTCGCAGCAACTTCCTGTTCCATATCTTTTGGCAACAAGCCAGCCGCTGAAATGTAGAGTCCTCGAATCATTAGAACATCCTCTCCGATTGAAAAGATTTACCGCACCGCACAGAGAACTAAGGCAACAGGTGTGCCAGAAAAATTACTGGGACAGGATATTGTTATTATTTGTTTTTATGAGATTTATATTTCTTCAATCTGTTTAAATGAAGAAAGCGTAGGCAAGATTTTCCGTTTCTGTTTCGGGGTGTGGTGCTTTTTTCCTATTTTAGGGATTCTTTTAGATCCAGCATTTTGGTTTCACCCAGATACTCTGTGCTGACAGGAGATTTGATTTCACTCAATTTTTGAGTAATTTCATAAATACGACGGGCGTTTCTTTCAATGGCCTTTAGGCGTTTCACAGAAACATTGTCCAGATTGCTCTGATCCTTGAGAAGAAGCTGCGCATTTCCAAGAATCGGCGCCAGCGGGTTATTGATTTCGTGATTCACGGTAACGGCCGTTTCCATGAACATGGCTATTTTTTCCTGTTGAATCACTTTTTCCTGCAATTTTTTCAGATCAGAAATGTCCGTAGCCACAATCAAGCCGCCGATCTTTTTATCCTTGTTATTTCTCATTTGAGTAATTGTAATGTGAAAGGGCACAGCTTCACCGGAGACACTTTTCAAAAGAACCTCGATCATCTGATTCTTTTCCTGTGTTCCTTCCAAAAGCCGGCGTACCGGCTTTCTGAATTCAGGGCAAACAAGTTCTTCAAATCTTCTTTCCAAGACTTCTTCCTGTGAAAGACCTAATATGCCGGAAAAACAGCCCTTAAAATAGGTAACTTTAAAATCCTGATCGACAATAAAAATCGCATCCGGAATTGATTCAACCAAATTTTCAAGAAAATCTTTTGCTTCTTTCGTCACTTTGAACAAATTTCGCTGCTGTCTAAAATCTCTGGCTTTTTGCAGAGTGGAGTCGATAATTTCCACAAGCTCCCGCATTCCAAATGGTTTGGTCAGGTAACCGTAAAGTCCCTTCTCCAGAAATTCCTGACGGCGCATACGATTTTCCGTACGGGCTGTGAGCATAAGCACAGGAATGTGTCGGTAATTCGCATATTTTTCATCCGTAATAAAAATTTCAAATAATTGATCCCCACTGATTTTGGGCATCATATAGTCCAGAATAATGACATCCGGCTTGACCTCCGGGATTTTTTCCAGCCCCTCTTCACCATCGTAGGCGGAAAAGAGCTGGTAACCGTTCTGACGCAGAATTATTCGCATCATCATGTGAATTTCGGGGTTATCGTCAATCAGCAAAATCGCTTTGGGGAAAACCATTAGTCCAAAATCCTCTTTGTAAAAAACAATTCAAAAAAAGAAAGTAATCTTTTGAGACCGATATTTGAGTAGTGATTGGGCTTAATGTGACCCAGATTCACCACGCCTTTTGTTTTCCCCTCCCAAATAATGGGAACGCACATAAACGATTTGATGGGGTTACTGCGAAATCGCTGGCCGCGGTGCACGTAGCGAAGAATAATGGGACGCTGGTATTTGGCAACCCAGCCGGCTAGTCCGTTTCCGTTTTCAAATTGAATATCGTTAATCATATTAAATCCGTGTTCCGTAATGGCAACCTCTTCCAATGAACCATCCGTATCGCGAACCCAGTAGAGAGAAATCCACTGAAATCCCACCTCGTTTCGAATGCCGTGAATCATCTCATCGACAAACGTCCCGGATAATTCATCCGATTCATGCATTGTGTCGCTTGTCCAATTGTAGGACAACTCCCTTAAAATTGCTTCCATTTGCTTTCCTCTTCCGCTTTAGTCCAGGTTAGACTAATTTAATGACAGCATTGCTTCTTCGGCAGATGAATAGGTTTCGAAGAATTTAATGAGCCGTGTTAATTTGAAAATGCGTTCAACATTTCCGGTAAGATTGGCAATTTTCAGCGTGCCATTCCGTTGGCGAAGCTCCTTCAAACCATTCACCAGAACACCGAGTGCCGAGCTGTCCATATAAGTGACTTTGTCCAAATCAATTACGACTTTTGTGTGCCCCTCGTGCAAAATCTGATTAAATACCTTTTTTAATTCAGGTATGTTCGAGACATCCAATTCTCCCTCAGGAGCAAAGACAACGACATCACCTTTTTCTTGAATGCTGTATTTCATCCGTTTCCTCCATTTTTCGAGTGTGATATTTCTTCATGATAATTTCATTGCCTATTTTTATTTTCCTATTGTAACCAACCTCGTCCATAAGTTCATGAACCAAAAATATGCCCAGTCCACTCCCTTCCATTTTGTTTAAATCCCGGGACTGAAACTGTTCTGGATTCTTTGCCTCGCCATAATCCCGAACCCGAATCGTTATTGCGCGAGAATCGGCTTCAATATTTACTGTGATTTTTGATCCTGGATTCCACTGATAGACGTGTTCCATAATATTTGCACAAACCTCATCAACCGACAAATTGATATCGTAAATTTCATTGGACATAAATCCATTATTTACACCAAACTCCGAAATACAGGCGCGTACAACCTTCAGCAAGTCAGGATTCCCGTCAAATTCAATCTTCAGAGATTGCGTGCGCTTTTTTCCCCTCCGGTGTATTTCATTAAAATCTCTCATTTTTTCGATTTCGTTTTTGGTACATTGTGTAGATAAATGTCAAAATTTTGGCCACAGGTTCATAAATTTCCACGGGTATTTCGGAGCCCAATTCCAATTGGTAGAGAATTTCAAAGAGAAACCGGTCTTCAATCAGCGGAATGCCGTTTTTCTTTGCTTCTTCAACAATTTTCTTTGCAAGCATTCCCCTGCCCCTGGCTATCACTCGTGGAGCTCCGTACGATTCGGGATCATATTTTAGCGCTGCAGCTCCTTCGATATCAGTGTGTTTTTCCAGCCTGGAATTAATTGTGGACATAAATTCCCTCAATAATCGGATCGATACGATTGTATTGAATGATGCGGTTAATATAGGACTGCTTCAGCCGTTCGCCTTTAGGCGTCAAAAGCACACCTTTGGCCGTGTACACGTCGCGCGTAAGCACCATTCCCTCCCGCAAATCGGAAACATCCACTTTCATCTCAAGGGTATTTTTATCTTCTTCATTTTGATATTTTAAATATTTCAGAAAATTATCCACAATTTTGCCCTGGAATAGAATATTTCGATTGCCCTTAAGATAGGTAATCGCGTCTTCTTCAAGGCTCCTTCTGTAGGTTCCCCTCCGGTAAATCAAATTATCGTATGCATTAGGAACAGAAATAATTCTTGCTCCAAGTGGAATGGCTTCTCCTTTTAGTTGATCGGGAAAGCCCTTTCCATTCAGCAGCTCGTGGTGGCTGCGGACAATTTGTCCCAGACCTTCAAGCTTTTTAATCGTCATGAGAGTGGTCTGTCCCACAATCGGGTGGTTCCGGTAAATCAGAAACTCATTTTTAGTCATCTGTGACGGATTTTTTTGCAAAACCGGATCCGGCACACTAATTTTGCCGATGTCGTGTAGAATGGCCGCCATCTCTATCTGACTTACCTCGGAATTGTTCAGCCCCAGCTGCTGAGCAATAAATTTGGAAGCGGTTGCCACACGCTTTGAATGACTTCCCACATAGAAATCCCTCATTTCCAGCAAGCCGGAAAAGGTTTTAATCGTCTCAAAAATACTGTCTTCCAAATCCTTGTTCAGTTTTTCCAATGTTTTATTTTGGGTAGTCAGTTCCTGATTCTTTTTCAAAACTTCCTCTTCCAGATCGTCTGTTAATTTCTTTAGCATATTGTTCTGTTTGACAATTAAATTTCTGAGACGTTTGTTCTCTTGCGTCAAATCATATTTTTGAATAGCTTCCCGAATGATTTGCCTGAACTCGTCTTCCTTCCAGGGTTTCGTAATGTATCGGTAAACCTCGCCGTTATTAATGGCGGCCATCGTTGCTTTAATGTCTGCGTAACCAGTTAGGATCATTCGAATCGATTCGGGGGCAACCTTCTTGACCCGGGAGAGGAATTCCGCTCCGCTCATGTGTGGCATTCGTTGATCGGAAACAACCACGGAAATATCATTAGCCCGCACCAAGTCAAGCCCTTCCATTCCACTCGTGGCAGTCAAAACGTCAATATCATCCTTTCGGAAGGTACGCCTGAGTGTGTGCAGGATATTTTCTTCATCATCCACAAATAAGACTTTATGTGAGGACATAATTAATCTCCGTAATCATTAACTTCAAAAAACACAACCGTTGCACCCCGGACGGCAAAATCGTCCCGTACCACGCTGGCTTTTACGTGAAAGGTTTTTCCAAGATAGCTGAAATTTCTGAGCTCAGATTTTTGATTTTTGTCGATGGTTTCGCCGATTGTACGTGAAATTTCCTCCGGGAAAATTTCCTCTACTCTTTTGCCAATAGGATTTATTGCCTGTGCCTGAAATATTTCCGCCGCCTCTTTATTCAAATATACAATGTATTTTTCCGTTGCTACGCCCATAACGGCCGTGCAAAGATTGTCCAATATCTGGTGTGACAATTCGAGCGCTTGATTTTTAATCAGGATTTCGCGCGTCCGTTCTTCCACAACATCTTCCAATTGTTGATTCATGCTTTTCAGTTCAAGTAGTTGCTCTTCAATCCTTTTGTTTAATTTCCGATTTCGCTGCACCAGTTCCCAATGTTGTAGTGCCAGGTTTACTTCCTGCCGCAGCTCCATTTCATTCCAGGGTTTGGTTAAAAGCCGATAAATTCCGCCTTCATTTACCGCTTTTGTCACCATTTCAATAGAGGCGTATCCACTGAGAAGCATTCGGATGGCGTTCGGCTGTATTTTTCTGGCCTCGGCAAGAAATTCCACGCCGTTCATTTTGGGCATCCGAAAATCAGCAATAATCAGATGTACCGCCAAATTCTCCAGAATTTCCAGCCCTTCCTGTCCGGAGGAGGTCACAAAAACATTGAACATTTCCTTCCGAAAACTGCGTTGAAGTGCCCGAAGAACGTTTTCCTCGTCGTCCACGCACAAAACATTGTATTTTTTTTGCATTTTTCTCACCGGTCACGCTCTATTTTACAAGAGCAGCTTCTGACTCCTCTGTTTCGGGAACCGCTTCTGCAGGCAATTCAATTGTGAATCGCGTCCCGGTTCCCACCTTGCTCTCAACCCGAATTTCACCCTTGTGTTTCTTAATGATATTGTAAGTGGTACTTAAGCCCAATCCCGTGCCTTTGCCCACTTCTTTGGTCGTAAAAAAAGGATCGAAAATCCGATGCAGATTTTCTTTCGGAATGCCACTTCCGTTATCGGTGATTTGAACAAAGACACGCTTCTTTTTTGCGAACGTTTTGATTTTAATCAATCCGTTTTTTTCGATAGCCTGGGCGGCATTCACAAGCAAATTCATGAAAACTTGATTGAGCTGCATCGGGAAACAGCGGATTTCAGGAATTTCCCCGTATTCTTTAATAACCTTTGCCTTGTACTTGATTTCATTCCAGACAATATTCAAGGTACTTTCAATTCCCTGATTAAGGTTGAAATATTTCACCTCCGCCTGATCGATATGCGAAAAATCCTTTAGATCCTGAACAATCACTTTCACGCGTTCGGCTCCGTCCAGGGATTCCTTGACAATTTTTTCAAAGTCGTCCATAATGAAATCCAGATCAATCTCTTTTTCAGTCTTTTCCAATTCGCCAAACGCCGGTAGCACAGCTTTTAGTTGGCCGGTTTGAACTGCCTGTTTCAATGCCTTGTACCCCTTGAAAAACGAAAGCAGATCTTCAATGTAGTCCTGCAGAACCGAAAGGTTTGAATAGATAAAACCAATGGGATTGTTGATTTCATGAGCCACTCCTGCAGCCAGTTGACCAATGGACGCCATTTTTTCGTGTTGAAGCAATTGCGACTGTGCTTCCTTGATTTCACGATTGGCTTTTTGCAAATATTGCGTGGTTTGCTGGAGCTTCTTGTTCAACTGGGTCAAACGCTGGTTGCTTTCCTTCAACTCACGCTGCAAATCCCTGATTCTCATACTGGCACGGACCTTGGCAAGAAGTTCGTCGTTATTAACAGGCTTGCTCAGGAAATCATCCGCGCCAATATCCAAAAGCCTGATTTTTTCCGACACCTCCGATTTTGATGTTAGTACCAGAAAGTAAATATCTTTCTTTTTCGGATTCGATTTAACCGCCTTGCAAAGTTCGATCCCATTCATTTCAGGCATCATGACATCTGAGATGATCAAATCGGGCGTCTCTTTTTCTAAAATGCCCAAAGCATCTTTTCCGTTACCGGCAATGAGAACCCGATAGCCCTGCTTTTTCAGCACCAAATGAATAAAATTCAGGAAAAACTTGTCGTCATCCACGATTAGAATGGTGTTTTCGTGCGGCTGACTTTTTGGCACCTGCTCCATTTTTCCTCCAGCTAATGAACACAAGATTTATTTATTTGCAGAAGCCTGACTCAAAAGATTCTGAATCTCCCGTTTCAGACTTAAAATATCCCACGGTTTTGGAATAAATTTATCAATAACTTTGGCATGTTCGTCTTTTTCGTGGCTCAACGGATCATAATATCCGGTCGTCAAAATGGCCATTACTCCCGGCTGCCTTTCCTTCGCCTTTTTCAGTACTTCGATGCCTGAAATATCCGGCAATTTCAGATCGCACAGAATGAGGTCAATTAGAGATTCCCTCACAAGTCTGATGGCCTTTTCCCCGGTACCTGCTGTCACAATTTCAAAAGATGAGCCGTCAAAAATATCCTGCAGGATTTCCAAAATTTCCGGCTCGTCGTCCACAAACATGATTCGCTTTTTTCCCATCTAATTTATGCCCTCAAATTGACTATTTTTTCGGAAGAATTTTCGGCTGCGGGCTGCAATAAATCCCAGCGCTGCCGATGTAATATCTGCACCGAAACAGCGTCACCCTCCGATTCGGAAAGCCAATCCGACAAAAGCGGCAGGTGGCGATTCATCATCCCTGAAAAATCAGGATCGGTCGAAAATATCTTAAATTCATTCCTGTTCCTCAAACGATAGGCTTTTAAAACAATGAATTCCGAATCTCCGGTTTCAAGAAGCAATTGAAAACTCAGAATCCCATTCGCGGTTTCGGGGGATTTGCTTTCCTTTTTCTCATAGTCGTAAATTTCCAGAAACCCGTCCCGTCCCAAAAATTCTTTTGGAACCGGCAATTTGGCGTAGTGAAAATTCGGAAGCGGAATATTTTGCTCTTCTTGAACCGGCTTCCCGTTCACCTCCAATAATTTTAATTCAATTCGCTTCAGTTTTTTTTGAACCTTTACCGTGACCACATCCCCAATCTGCAAAGGAAGCGTTGTTTCCGCAATCAGATTTAACCCTTTGGCTCGAAACACAAACAAATTGTTTTGCAGCCGTTGAACCATTCGACCGTGCAGTACCTGTTCCGGTTTAAAAAACTTTTGAAGCCGCGAAAAGGAAACAAAATTCAGGTTGAAATTTGCTTTTGCCAATATTTGCGAGAGCATTAACTATCCTCGGCAAATGTGAGGCGCATGCCCGTTTTTTGCGCCATCTGAATTGTTTCTCCGGCCAAATTCATAATCAGTTGTAATTCCCCTTTCCCGATGCCCAATTTTCTGGCAATTTCATCATAGGTGTACCCTCTCGAAGCAAAACGCTTCGCCTTTTTTACAATCTCATCTTCAGAGTAACGATTCCGAATGAGCGGCTCTTCCGCAAAAACAGGTGATTCTTTCTTTTGCTGCAGCAGCGGCGCCGAACTCCTTGTCGGCTTTTTAAATGCAGAATCATTTTCCACATTTTTTTCATTTTTTCCGGCATTAAACTGACGAAGCAGTTGCTGCTGGCGAACCTGAAATGCCTCCAGGTTTTTTTCAAATACCAGGGCTTTTTCGGTCAATTTTTTCCGTTTGGCTCGCTTGTTCCAAAGCCACAAAAATGGTAGAGACACAAACAAAAGGAGAATTGCGAAAAATAAAAACAATTGAATGCTCGAGGCAGCCGTGCCTTCTGCCGGGAAAGTTTCAGAGAGCGCACGCTTTTCAGCAGCCTTTTTTACGGCCGGATTTTTGGAAACGGCTTGCACTGTCGGTTTACGGAAAGAAGCCGTCTTTTTCGGTGAAGCCTCCCGAACAGTGGCTGCCGGCGTTTCCGTTTTGGAAGTGTCGGTTTTTTCCACCACCTGCGGTGCAGATTCTGTTTGAATTGCGAATTCTTTTTTAGGCAATGAGGATTTCCCAATCGCTTTTCCGCCGGTGTTCCTGGCCTCTTTGGCCCGAATAAACGCCAGTAACGTCCGGCTTTTATTTGAAAAGGATTTCTCCCGCAGTGCCTGTTCAAGATTAAACTGTGCGGCTTTCCAATCGCCGAGAGCAAACCGTGCCTTTCCGGCCCAGAAGAAGGCTCCTGCATCGCCCGGGCGGTAGCGAAGGGCACGCCGCAAATGCGTTAGTGCAGCCTCGTACTTTTTGGCCTTTACCAGGGCAATCCCTTTTCGATAGTTGTCCAGGTAAGCTGCCTGCGGGGATTTTTTCAGAATTTGCAAACGAAGTCGGTGTTTGCCGGCCGTTACTTGAATCTTTGAGGAAGAAATCCCCTTAAAAAGAATGAAGATCGTCCCGTCACTTAATTGTGCAACGTTAGGATGCAAAAAGCAGCGCTTCACAACAGACACAAACCGGTCTTCCGAATCCGGCATAAATTCCGCACCGATGAATTGAATTAGAACGGAATTGGTTTGAGGAAACACCCTTTTTTGCACGCGCACCCTTGACGTGGTTGAGAAATCAAGATTGTCTTCTGTTTCACTATGAGTGTATTTGACATTGGTGATTAATGTCAACTGCGCGAAACTTTCCCTTGCCGTAAAAAGAACCCCACAAACCAGCAAAGACAAACCAATTTTCTTTGTTAATTTCATATCAGGCTTCCTCCTCCTCCTGCACGGGCACGCGAATTACAAACTCGGCTCCCTGCTCGGGAGCATTTTTTACAGAAATAGTGCCGCCGTGTTTTTCCACAATTTTTTTTGTAATCGACAATCCCAACCCGGTTCCCCCCTGTCCGGCTTTGGTTGTGTAAAATGAATCAAAAATTCTTGATTGCATTTCCTCCGGAATTCCCGGGCCGTTGTCCCGAAAGCAAATGTTCAGCTTACCGTCATTTTGCCGGGTTTCGATAAGAATTTTTCCGCCTCTTGGAAGCGCTTGCTGAGCGTTCACCAATAAATTCACAAAAACCTGTAACCACTGGTTTGTATTCCCCGGAAATTGCCGAATATCGGGATCCAAATTTAATTGGATTTCGATCCCCTCCACTTTTAGATTGTGCCGCGTTAAATCCAGTGACTTTTGAATGACATAGTTCATATTCAGGATTTCATTTTTATCCTTTTCAGGATTATTCCGGGCAAAATTCAGCAAATCCTTAACGATTTCCGACACGCGTCGTGCTTCGCTTTCCACAATTTCAAGCTTTTTACAAAGAGCATCGGGAAGTTTATTTTTGATTTTAATTATCTGAAGGCGACCCAAAATGGTCGTCATCGGATTATTGATTTCGTGCGCGATGCCCCCAACCAGCTCGCCAAGGGCAATTAGTTTTCCGGATTGGAACATCTGAGACTCAATCCGGTGGCTGGCCTTTTCAATATCCTGCATTCGCTGATTTAAGCGGATTGACTGGTACAATCCCGACAAAAGGGCCACCAGCACCTGAAGCTGAATTCGCTTTTCCTGAAGTGTGTCCGGCCGAAAACGCCGCGTAGCAATCTCAAAAAATCCGATTGGCTTACCCATATTTTTCAATGAAGCAAGTACCAATAATTTTCCATAAAGAGGCTTGGAAAAAAGATTTAATTCCTTCTCCGGACGCAGGACAAGAAGGTTTTCTTCATTATTAAAAAGCCATTCAACAATTCCTTCTTCAATTTGGTAGGAAATGATGGATGCGAGGGATTCATTCAATATTTTTGGCTCAAACTGTTGGTTGGCCTCATCCCAGACGCAAAAACTAATCGTCGAGGAGGCAAGCAGCTTCTTTAAATATTTTTGGGAAAATTGCAAAAATTCATTTTCGCGATTAATTGTGTAAAACTCTTTGTAGAATTTAGACGTGAAAAGATTCCCTCCCCCCGGGATTAAAATGGCTTCTTTCTTTCTGCCAAAATTCCAGCCCCTTAAAATTGCTTCGGTTGTCACAAAACCATTCATTTCGTTCTTTCCTGATTTCAAATTATTCCGTTAGTCTTTAGACCACCTCAACAGCCGTCGCGCGCATTTCAGAACCCGTAAAAGCAGTCTGATTTTCCAGACGCAGCGTTTCAAAAAAACTGTATTCGCTTTCTAATTTTTGTGCAAAATATTTTTCGTAAGATGTCAGATCGGGCAAATCGAACATTTCTTTTGAATGTGATGTCAGATTTTTCCAAACACCCTTTGCGAGAACGGGGAAAGATACGTCTCCTGAAAAACCGATTTGCTGTTTGCGCGCCAAATAATCCGCTACGTGAACAATGGATGCCAAAGAGGAATCAACCGGCGCCTTTATTGGCTCGTGATGATACCGAATGGCCTGCACCAAAGCCCCCGGCAAATGCCAACGCTCAGCCAACCACGCACCGACTTCCGCATGGGTAACACCCTTTAACATCTTTTTCTCCATATTATACATCGGCTCGTGATTCTGAAAACTCAACCGGTAAATTTTGGAAAATTCCCCCGGCATGTACTGACTCAGGATTAGTTTTCCGAGGTCGTGAAGCAAACCCGCTACAAATGCCTCTCCCGTCAGTTGGTAACCGGCATCCCGAGCTAATATCTTACTGGCAATAGCAGTGGCCAGCGTGTGATCCCAAAAAAGCGAGAAGTCAAACCGAAGGCCGTTTGGCTGTCGGGAAAATCGGTCGATAATAGACACGGTTAATAAAACATTCTTAAGCGTTTCGTACCCAAGTACCACAACCGCCAAGGGAATTGTTTTAATTCGTCTCGAAAAACCATAATAGGCAGAATTTGCCAATTTGAGCACATGAGCCGTCAGAACCTGGTCTTCGGAAATCATCTGCCCCAACTGGTAGGCATTTGAACGAGGATTATCAATTAATTCCAATAATTTGGCAACGGTTGTCGGCAGAGTCGGCAAATCATAAATATGATTAACTAATGCTCTTACTTTTCGAGGCGTCAAACCCGATTTCACTCGCAGTTCCCTTTCAGTTCAGATAACAATATCAATATGATGATGAATAATCAAATATTGCCGTTCATCCTCGGTTTCCATTTCAACCGGTTTCTGCGTACCTGAAAATTGAGTCGATCGTTTCTTTTTTCGACGCTTTTCGTGTTTTTCACGATATCGGGTTTTTTCCGTTTCTTTGGAATCCTGAGTTTTTTTCGTTTTTTGCTGTGCTAAGCGATTGAGATTTTTGACGAATTGTTCATGCCCTGTCTGTTCCGCCGCTTGCTGCGCCTGCTGTATTTTTTCAATATAATTCATTTTCGACAGGTTGTCCTGAACATCGATTGGACGCACCATACGTCCTCCTTTGTTGCAATTCCGCAACCTTCTTAAACGTGAGCCTTCAGTCGATGCTTAAGGCGATTGATTGCTTTTGTGTGAATTTGGGACACACGTGATTCCGAAATATTGAGAATTACTCCAATCTCCTTGAGCGTTAATTCTTCATAATAATAAAGTGAAATGACCATTCGTTCATTTTCGGGAAGGTCATTAATTTCGTCAATGAGTACCTGTTTCAGTTCTTCCGTAATCAATTGACCCTCAGGGTTCTCCGATTTGGCATTTTTTACCAGATCATACATCGAACCATTTTTATCATCACCGTCCGAAAATTCGCGATCCAGTGAAAGCAGCGAGTTGCCGGCCGCCACTTTGCCAATCATCGTATCGTATTCTTCCAGACTAATATTAAGCTGCTCGGCAATGGCAGCCGGATCGGCTGCTTTCCCGCTTTTAGCCTCCACTTCCTCGATGGCTCTTTCCAATTGACGAGCTTTGCTGCGTACCGAACGGGGAACCCAATCCAGGGAACGCAACTCATCCAGGATAGCGCCGCGAATACGAGGGACGATAAATGTCTCAAATTTGACACCGAGACGGGGATTGTACCGATCAATGGCAGAAATCAAACCCATGATGCCGGCGCTTTCCAGATCGTCGAAATTGACCGAATTCGGAAGCGACACCATCATTCGACCCACCACGAATTTGACCACCGGCAGGTAGTGAACCAGAAGCTGTTCCTTCATCTGATTGTCTCTCGTTTTAACATATTTTATCCAGAGCTTCTGTATATCCATTTCTTCCCGATAGGACTCTTGCGCCTTTTTAGCAATAAAACCGACTGCCATTAAAACCTCCATCCCGCTGTAGTTAGAAAAATCATTTCATTCCCGCCCCGGGCATTCTCTTACGCACATTTAGGCCGAACACCCGCCGACGAGTTAATTTTTTCGTACATTCAGCGCGTACATCAATTCATTTTTCGGATTCGTTAATTCCCCCACAATTTGTCTGAGCTGGCGAGAAAACTTCGACCGCGGATACTGAA
>CAZIYL010000012.1:0-21644 GCA_964543425.1 uncultured Deferribacteres bacterium | reverse complement strand
TTTAAAAAATATTTTGATAAATTTTTACATGAACCAAACCAAATTTTTAAAAATGGTCAATATTATTTTAAGGAATATAAAATATTAAAAAATGAAAAACCGGATTTGGTCATTTCTAGATTAGATGTCTACCTAGTATCCACGTTATTGGTGACCAGAATATTGCGATTACCTTGGGTTGTTGAAGCAGACTCCCCTGAAGTTTATGAGTACAGAAAATTTTACACACATTATAAGAAATTGCCATTAATTGATGGCATCATTGAAAGGCTAAATTTACGTGTCGCGGATCGAGTTTTTGTGGTTTCCAATCTAGTTAGGGAATATTTTATTAAAAAAAGAAAAATTGTACCATCTAAGATTGCAGTTATTCCAAACGCTGCCGATGCCAAAAAATATCAGCCCTCCCACAGGGACCGGTCCATTGTAAACGAATATAAGTTAAATAATTTTGTGGTGTTAGGTTTTATAGGATCCTTTCATTATTGGCATGGTGTTGAAAATCTAATCCGAATTATTGATAAAATAGTACCTACTGAAAAAGGGGCGAAATTTCTTTTAGTTGGTTCGGGTGGGGCAAAGGAGAGTGAAATTCGGAATTTTGTGAAAAAAAAAGGATATGGGGATAATGTCATTTTTACAGGTTCCGTTCCTCATAGTAAAGTTGGGCAATACATTTCAGTCATGGATATTGTCTTGGCTCCATATCCTCAATTAGAGTTCTTTTATTTTTCCCCGATGAAACTATATGAATATATGGCGTCTGGGAAAGCCATTGTGGCCAGTAATATGGGGCAAATAGGCGAAATAATTTATGATGGCGAGAATGGATTACTTTATGATCCAGATGACATCGAATCTATGATCGGTGGAATTCGTCAATTGATCAAGGATACCGAATTGCGCCATAAATTAGGGGCAAATGCCCGAGACTCAATTATTGAGTATCATAATTGGAATAGTAGAGCCAAAAAATTGGAAATTTTGTGCAAGAATACATTATTAGATCACAGAGATGGTAAAAGATAGAACCACAATTTTATATCTTGTAAATGGATTTGGTATTGGTGGCGCAGAGAAAGCGCTTTTAGAACTTGTTAAGCGGATTGATAAAAAGAAATATCGGGTATTGGTCGCAACTGTAGGGCAGTCTGGTCCGTTGGAAAAGGAATTCACAAAATATAGTGAAGCCTGCTATATTTTTAAAAAGAAATTTAGTTTTGACACGAGCTTAATAAAAAAGATAGCCAAGATACTAATAAATGAAAAAGTGGATATTTTGCAGACAACTTTGTTTTATGCGGATGCCATCGGTATTTTTGCTGCAAAAATCGCCAAAACACCAATTGTTTTATCCTGGCAAACGGCTTTAGCCATTTCAACAGGCAATTTATCGGATGATAAATTTCGGCACATGATTACTTATAGATTGGTATCTAACATGGCCGACCATATTGTTGCCGTTTCTCATCAAGTGAGGAGATTCTTTATCCAGCATAGAAGAGTTCCACCCAATAAAATTTCCACCATTCACTATGGGGTTGATTTGTGCAAATTTCAGCAATATGGAAACTCAGTTCGTCACGAATTGGCTATACCAAATGAAGATCAGATAATTGTCGTTGTAGGGCATTTGAGTGAAGTGAAAGGCCATATCTATTTGATAGAAGCGGTAAAGCCCTTGATGAGCAAATATTCGAATTTAAGAGTGCTTTTTGTAGGAGATGGGCCGAAAAGAGAAATCCTAAAATCGGAGATAAAAAATTCGGGCTTGTCTAAAAATTTCAATTTTCTCGGCGTTCGTTCTGATATACCCAATATTCTTCATTCCAGCAATATTTTCGTTTTGCCATCGATATTCGAGGGTTTGCCAAACGTGATTTTAGAAGCCATGGCTTCCAGCTTGCCGGTTGTAGCCTCAAGAACAGGTGGAATTCCAGAGGCCGTTGTTTCAGGCAAAACAGGATTTTTGTTTACTCCTCGGAAACCCAGCGAATTGCGGAATTATTTAGATAAATTGCTTTCGAGCCCGCCATTGCAAATGGCAATGGGAAGAGAAGGCAGAGCAAGGGCGGAAAAATACTTTTCCATTGAATCCGAGGTGAACAGTTTCGATAATTTATATCAAAAATTATTTGACGGAAAAAAAGCATGATTGCTTTTATACGAATTTGTGCTATATAATTTTAGGTTCATCATAATAATACGTACTTATGTTGCTACTTAAGTCAAGAAGCAATTGGAAACGAATGAAAATAGCAATAGTGTCATATGACCCCTACTGGAATGATTGAGCTTGAAAACCCTCTGCTATTTTTGAAGGGTTTTCAAGCTCAAAGTTGTTCAAGCGTAAGAGTAGGTGTCAAATGAGCTAATACGTAATCAAAGTTAAGCTTAAGTTAGGTGTAAAATGAGATTATTCTTTTATATTATTTTATTAATGGTAATTATAATTATTATTGCCTATTGGAAGGCTTATCAAAGACGTCCTTGGCTGTGGAATTATATAAAATTCCGGATAAAGCATAAGTCACCCAATCCAAAACCTGGCAAACCGATTCATGTCATTTTTCTATTTGTAGACCATTTTGAGCCCAAAGAGAATTGCCCTGATCCGGATATTCAGAGAAAAAGAATGGAACGCTGGTTGAAGTGCTATCCGGAAATTGCAGGTAAGTTTCTGGATGCGGATGGCTATCATCCTCGACATACCTGGTTTTATCAAGTTGAGAATTGGGAGAATTCAGATTCAGATTTTGATTATTTAAATAAATTGTCCCAGCTGAGTTTCCATGGCTATGGAGAAGTGGAGTTACATATTCATCATAATCAACCGGAACAGGGTTATTTTCCTGAAGTGGACACAGGCGAAAAATTGGAACAGTTGATTGAAAAAATGAAGGTATTTTTTTCTCAAAGTGGTGCTTTAATCACGGCGGAGGAAAATCCCAGAAGAACTTATGGTTTTATTCATGGGATGTTTGCGCTGGATAATTCGCACGAAGGCATTTATTGCGGGGTGAACAATGAATTTCAAATTTTAAGAAAAACGGGTTGTTATGCCGATTTCACAATGCCGGCAGGCGTTTATGTTGCTCAATCGAAGAAAATTAATAGCATTTATTACGTCATTGATGATCCCAATAGGCCTCGCTCGCACGATAAAGGCGTTGATGTTGAGGTGGGGAAAAAACCTGTGGGTGATCTGATGACAATTCAGGGTCCTCTTTGGGTGAATTTATTCAATTCCTCCAGAATTTGGGATGTGACTGTTGAAAATGCCAATGTAGATCATAATATGCCCCCCTCAAAAAAAAGAGTCGATAAATGGATAAGAACAAATATTCATGTGAAAGGGAATGACCAATGGGTATTTGTGAAAATTCATACTCATGGTTCCCGGGAAAAAAGCTTTCCAATATATTTTGGTCAATATGCCGAAGAAATGTATCGCCATTTAACCCAAAAATATAATGATGGTCAGCATTATGTTCTTCATTTTGTAACGGCAAGGGAAGCGTATAATATAGTCAAGGCGGCAGAGGCTGGCAAGAAGGGCAATCCTAATCAGTATAGGGATTTTATTGTAAAACCCTATGTGAATACAAAGATATTTACAAATGCACGTTATCAAATAAGACAGTATTCGCCTGAGGAATGCGTCATTGAATTTCTCGATCAAAAGAATGAAATCAATATTTTTTTTAATGAATTTTGGATAAAGGAGTTTCATGCGCATCGTCTGAGGCGCTTCGAGTATGGCTGGGACTCAGCAAACAGGAAGATTAATTTATCTTTGAAGGGGATGGGGACAATTAGAGCTTCTATCCAATTGCCATCCGGTGACTTTAAAACCATAAAAATTGAAAATGCAAAATTAATAAAGAATGGCCCAGAAAGTGGCGGAATTATACATATTGAATCCAACCTGAATGCAAATCTTGAGAAGAAAATTCAAATTGGCTATTAGGCAAAGGAAGGATATGAATCACAGTTTTTCTATTTTATATGTTTCACTTGGGAATATGGATGATAAAAGCTGGTTTACGACTCAGCGTTTGGCTTTGTCTTTTTCAAATTACGTTAAAATATTGTATATTGAAAATGAAGAATTCTTATTGAGATTGTTTAGGCACCCCAGGCGGATGCGGAATTCCATGCCATTGCTCAGGAAATATGCCAATAATTTTTATGTTTATCGGCCAATATTTATCTTCCCGAAAGTAAAATATCTTGGCTTTCTTCAAAAAATAAACCAGATTCTATCGATTTTTACAGTTCGATTTTTAATAAAGATTTTAGAATTTAAAGATGTTACCATCTGGGTTGATAATTTATATCGCTATTATTATTTAAAAACATTAAGAAGAAAAACTATAGTTTATCATTGTCTGCACGATTATTCAACGATACCAACAAATTTTATTGAGACTCGTACCTTCAATGGCTATAATAAGCAAGGTCAATTATTAGAAGAAAAAATTGCCAGGATGGCTGATGTGGTTTTTTCTCCATCGACAAAATTTGTAAATAGATTAAGGAAGCTGAATCCCAATACTTATCAATTGTTTATGGGGGTGGATATGGATAAATTTGAAAATTCAGATTTCTGCGAGCCAAAAGATTTTCGCGAAATTCCTTCCCCAAGGATTACTTTTGTTGGAACAATATCCATTGATAAAATAGATTGGAATTTAATAGATTATGCAGCGGGAATACGACCTGATTTATCATTTATTTTTATTGGGCGTTTTTGGGGATATAAAAAATTTGCCAGAGAGGAACTTCCCAAGAAGCCCAATGTTTTCTATCTTGGCGAAAAAAAACATAGCGAGATTCCTTGCTACCTGAAATTAACTGATGTATGTATTATCCCATATTATTTTAATATGATACCCGATTTAACTCTGAAATTTTTTGAATATTTGGCATCGGGAAAGCCAGTTGTTGCTCCGGACTTACCTCAATTTAGAGAATTCAAAAGGGTCATTTATTTATATAAGAGTGAAAACGATTTTATTTCCGCAATCCAGATGGCCTTATCTGAGTCCTCGAATTTCTCGGAACAGCGAATAAAAATAGCTTCTTCGCATAGCTTTGAAAAACAAGCTTTCTTTGCTTTAGAAAGGCTGGCAAATTTATGAATTTTGTTAAATCAAGCCTGGCCACGTTTTCAACAAGTTTTATTGTTTTTCTAAGCCAATTTGCGATTGGCATTATTGTTGCAAGAACGCTCGGCCCCGAGAAAAAGGGCATTTATACAATTGTGATTCTTGTTTACACGATTTCTCTATTAATGGGAAATTTAGGTATTGGCAATGCCAATGTTTATTTGATAGGAAAGAAGAAATTAAATCCCAGTGATGTCGTTGCCAATTCTATCATGATCGCAGTTGTTATGGGAATAATTATTTTCTTGGCATTTTTGGTCATTGAGCCTTTTTTTAGAAATTCATTATTCAAGGGTGTTCATTTGAATTTATTATTGTTAATTGTTTCAATAACCCCTTTAGGCTTGGTTTCCCTATATTCAGGCAACATTTTTCAGGCTTTGGATGATTTTTTTAAATATAATTTTCTTGAAGGCCTTCGTTCAATTATTAAATTGCTATTTATGATTTTATTACTTCTCATTTTTCGGCTTAACATTGAAGGATCCGTGTTAAGCTGGGTATTTACAGAAATCTGTATCCTATTTGTAACAATTTATTTGCTGAAAAAAAAAATAGACACTATTTCTTTGAGACCGAGATATCAGGTTTTTAAACAATCTATTTTTTTTGGTTTGAAATCTTTTGGCGAAATATTTTTTCTTTATATTAATTATCAAATTGATATGATTTTGGTGGCCTATTTTTTATCAAACAGAGAGGCCGGATACTATTCAATCGCTTTTTCGATATCTCGAATGTTATTGTTGCTGCCTACTTCCATAGGCATAGTCTTATATCCTCAATTAACCCTTTCTGAAAAAGATGAAGCCAATCGGTTTACAGGTAGGGTTACTCGGAATTTGATTTTTATTATGGCTATTGTGCTAACAATTATCGCATTATTGGCCAGAATATTTATAAAATTAGTCTATGGTGCAGCTTTTTTGCCGAGCGTGAAACCTCTTTTATTTCTGCTTCCCGGTGTATTGGCCATTAGCGTCTATAAGCAATTGACAAGAAATTTCCTAAGTCAGGGAAAGCCACAAATCAGTGCCCTCCTATCTTTCGGTGGATTATTTATTTCTCTAATGGCGGGAAGATATTTGGTCCCCAAATATGGAATTACAGGCGGGGCTTTGACATCAAGTATTTCTTTCGGTTTTATGGCGATTGGTACTTTGATTATCTTTAGAAAATTATCTGGATTGGGGGCCAGGGAGATTTTGGTAATTGGCAGAGATGATGTAACGAATTTTTTCTATTTTCTAAAAAATAAAATGAGCTACAAAATGATTTGGCTTCAGAAGTAGCTGCTGCAATTCAATTTTGTGTGAACGTTTAACAAAATCTATTGATACACGGCAAATTAGGAGAATGGAAAAAGAATGAAAAAGTTTATGGTCATTTTTTTAATTAATTTTATTTTATTGATTTCCCTAACTGCGATGGGACAGATTACCATTCCCAACCGATGGCCCAAAACTTCAATTCAACAAAGTTGGGTAGAGCCAAAACAAAATTGCTTGGTTGAAGTTTTTTCGAAATTTGATCTGGTTCAAGCTCCTTTAACCCCAGATCAAGTTAAAGAACTAAAGAGACTAAATCCAAATGTCATAATTCTTCCGTTCGATTCCATGGGGGAACCAAGAGATAAAGTGCCCATTATTTGGGATACGGGCAAGAATTTTTCCTCAACTACAGCGATTCAAAATGTAAGTGATAACTGTCCAATTTTCCACGGTTCTGGAGGGTATGAAGGTGTTTCTTTTAATGGCAAAAATTATCAAATGTGGAAAGCAGAAGTGAGTGCCAATTGGAAAGATAAAGGATATGATGGATGCTATTTAGACCTTTGGCTAAATACAATGAATGATAATCCGAAAATGACACCGACAGAATACAAGACAGGTATGGATCATCTGGCTGAACGTATTCGCAATTTGTGGCCAGAAGGAATCCATCTGGTCAATAGCGGAGGGAGCTTAAAGCATTCTTTTGATTTAAATGGATTTATGTATGAAGATTTTCCCAATTATATTTGGCCATTTACTGAACTAATCGATACCATTCATCTTTGGCAAAAAAACGGACATAAGCCAACGATTATTATCCTAAGCCAAAGATCTTATGGCCAAAAAAAAGAGGTGGAAAGAGATCGCGCCCATTCGGCCTCCTATTTTTGGAAGCGGGCAAGGTTCGCAGTGACACTGAGCATGTTGTGGGATGAAACCTATGTTTCATTTAATAGCGGCAGCGGCGGGGCTCCGATGTGGGCCAATCCCTGGTTTTTGGATGAATTCAAGGTTAGAATTGGCCGGCCTGTGGGAGATGCCTATGAATTGGCCCATTGGGTATTTGCCCGTAAATTTACAAACGGTATTATAATTTGCAATGCAAGCGGAAAACCAGTGACAATAACCGCATCACAACTTGGCGGAGAGAGGTACTATCGCCTCAAAGGGGGCCAAGTTCCAAATTTCAATAATGGGAAACTTTTTGACCAGGTAACGCTTGATGGATTTCCCTACCAAAATGATAGCAGTGTTCCAATGGGGGATGGAATCATTTTGACGAAATCACCTCAAACAGTGGTCGCGGACATGATTATTGATGATGAAGGATTTGACCCCAATGACTGGGGAACGGACCAACCCACTAATATCAATTCAACTTTTGTCCAGCAGGGCTTAAATTATGATGGATACAAGTATCCCTATTGGCAGGATGCCTGGCGTGTCCATGGTCATGATACCTGCTATTTTGTTGCCGCAGGAAGTAAAGCAGCTTACGGGAAATGGATACCTCAAATTGGTATCCCTGGAAGATATGAGATTTTTGAATGGCATCCAACAGGGGATTTTGCCACGGACGCAAAATTTATTATTTCTGATGGAGTCAAAAAGGACACTGTGATCGTAAATCAAAGAATAAATGGGGGAAAGTGGAATAGTCTGGGAATCTATCATTTGACGAGAGGAAGCAACAATTATATCATGGTGATAAATAATGCGCATGCCATGGTTGTAGCCGATGCCGTAAAATTGGTTTTTAAAGAACCAGGAAGTAATGTGGATGATACTCCTCCTCTCCCGCCAAAAAATGTGAGAATTAATTAGAGGAGTAGCACAAAATGAATAATCAACGGGAGATTGAAGAGAGAGATTTTGAAAAGCTTCTCAAGATTGAAAAGCGTTTGGCCCATCGTTCAGGATTTTGGAAAGGGTTATTGGTTGGACTGGGATCTTTTTGGCTCATCGCCGCAATTATAATACTGCTACTTATCGTGAACAAACAATCATTGTTAAGCGAGTCTGCCAACTTGATCATGGGCAATATAATGGAGGATGTTTTTGAATCATTTCCGGATGGTTATTGGACATATAATCAGGATAAAATCATCCCAATTCTAGATAGATTTACAAATGCGGCTGCTGATCACAAGATTTCACGGTCTGATTATCACAAGATTTCTAGAGCTATTATGTATTCCTTAAAGGACCGGCGATTAACCTATAAAGAATTGGAAAATTTATTGGACTTATTAAATAAGGCAAGTAAATAGCTGTATGATTTCAAATAGAGACGCATGGGTGGCAAATTGAATATCAAAAAAGTGATTTTTTTTCTTTTAGCTTTTCTTCTTGGTCTATTGCTGGGTGTTTATGTTACAGTGGCCGTCATCCGAGAGGCGTTGCCTTTAAGGGATCATGTAGTTATAATTGTTATTTATTTAATTACATGCATCCCGATTATAATTATACTATTTATTTATTATCTCACAACTATCTCCTATATAACTAGTACCTTTGGTAAACAAGGCGGATCTGCCGTAAATAGGATTTTGACTTTTCTATTAACTACCATTTTGGTTTTTTCTATTCTATTTTTGGGTTTGCTATTTTCAGCCATAGCATAGTTATTTTTTCCTAATTCTTAAGACAGTTTCTGCCAGATCAATTGTGTCACTGGGAACTTGCGACTCTTGCTTATGGCGAAAATAACCTCAGGAAAATAGTATTTTTGATTACCTTCAATTCCACTCAGCAAGTGAATTTTTGATTTCAGAAAATATAGCGATAAAGATGATAGGGAGTTGTTCAGCAATCATATTCAGGGATCAATCCCAAAGTACGATCCTTGTTTCCGAGCCCACACAATATTTGCTAAGTGGGGAAACATCCGCCAGTTGGTGCATTGATAGATTTTAATGTCTTGGGTGTTTATGGAATGTTGAAAAAAATTGACGGCGGTAATTTAAAGAATTCATTTTTTTTCTCCAATTAAGACCATCAACCATTTTTGATTGTAAGCTAATTTTATGCATATTACGAAACATTGATATATCATCTCTCTACCGTTGCGAGTTTTAGATAAGATATAAGAAAACATACAGCTACATTAAAAGGTTCTTTACCTCCTGGTTGAAATTTGTTATATATTATTGTAACAACGGCCTTTCAACACAGCAGGCAAGAATCATGATTTTGGCAATTCCGAAATTCTATAGTGATTTTCTTTTGACAATTTCATCTTTTTTGAAATATGGCAGGGGTAATTATGTCCCCAGATTGGTGTTATCGTTTATTTTACATTCGGGCAGATTATCCCTACGATAATTCGGGCAGCAGCCCTTAACAGAATCTTGTCATAAATCCAATGTGGATCGGCTAATTAACAATTCAAAATTTAACACAAAGAGCATTTTTTTGCAACTGTTTCATCTATTTTTATCTCAGCAAGAGCTGCCCTTTGCCAGGGAATGGATTATCATTTTTGATACCACGGCCAAAAAGACAAAAAGAAGCTGGCACTACAGCAAAGGCACCGGTAAATGTGGAGGCAAGCGTCGCCTCCGATGCCGTGTAAGCAACTACATTCACTACAAAAAGAAGGGCGAAACGGGTGGGTATACGGGCAGCCAGGCCAATCTTTGGGTAATGGGGCTGTTGATAACCGACAGAGGCATTCGTATTCTCTTACCTCGTAAGAGCTATTACACCAAAGAATATGCTCGCAGGCATGGCCTGAAATATTGCAGTCAAGTCGATATCGTTGTTGAAATGTTGACTCATTTAACTATTCCTAAAGGAGTTAGCGCGATCATATTAGCCGACAGCTTTTTCGAAAGCAAAAAATTGGACAGCATCTATCAGAGCAAAAAATTCACCTATATCGCATCGGTAGATAGGCATCGCTGTTTGGGCGATAAAACAGGCAAGAACAATGGACAAAAAGTGGTCTCTTTGGTTGATGAACTTTCGCTGCGTGCCTTCACAAAGATAACTCTGGGCCAGGACAATGAGCAGTTTGCTTCATTTAGAAGAGGTTCAGGGCATCGAAGAAAGAAGATTTATTATGGTTGCAAGAAAACACTCTCGATCGCCAAATTGGGACAACGAACGGTGATGTTTTCCAAAAAATTGAAAACAAATGGCCACAAACGAAGCTATTCAAACAAAGTCCTGTTGACCAACAACGCCCAACTGATAGCTGCGCAGATTATCGAACTCTACCAACTGCGATGTGAAATTGAGCTGTTTTTCAAAGAACTGAAAAGCTATCTGCATTTTGCCGAGTACAATTTCGAGGATTTCAAAGCCGCTGAACGCTGGGTCGACCTGGTATTGATTGCTTTTCTCTTTCTCGAATGCGTCCGCCTTCAGAAATTGACACGGCTAAAATCTTAAAAAAAGAAAAACCCTTTATTACAGGCGCGTACCCTCTCAATTGATTGAGATGGTTTGTGCCGATGTTAATCTGGAAAATCTGAACCATTTGAAAACAGCCTTAAAAATAACTTATGGCAGGCATTCCATAGCTAATACCCTTTCTAAATTTAAACTCGTTGCCTGAAATAAAAAAACGCCCAACGCTAGAGTATCGTCCAATGATAATTAAAAACATTCCCTCATTTATGAGAACCGAGTAATGTCATCTCAGCCAAATCTTTTCAACATGTTGAAAAATAAATATTGTTGGCTCTGACCCAAATAGTTGTTAATACTTTGAAAATTCAAAACAGGGCGAAAAAGAAAAGGAGGTCTATTATTAAACTCTCAGTCATTGTGCCGGTTTACAATGAGAAAGAAACTTTACCGGAGATTATTGATCGGATTAAAAATGTTGACATTGACAAAGAAATCATTATTGTCGATGATTATTCGGAAGATGGGACGAGAGAGTATTTGAACAACCTTAATGATCCGATAATTAAAGTTCTTTTTCATGATAAAAATAAGGGAAAAGGGGCAGCTATTCGAACAGCTCAACCCCATATTGAAGGAGATATTGTTTTAATCCAAGATGCTGATCTTGAATATCAGCCTGAAGATTATCCTGCTCTGGTCAAGCCATTTTTGGATGGCTATGCGGATGTGGTTATCGGCTCACGTTTTTTGGGCCCGCATCGTGTCTTTTTGGTCTGGCATTATTTTGGGAATAAATTTTTGACCTTTCTCACAAATGTGCTATTTAATACAATATTAACTGATATGGAGTGTGGGTACAAAGTATTTAAAGCGGACATATTCAAAAGCCTGAAAATAAGGTCCAATAAATTTAATCTTGAACCTGAATTAACAGCCAAAATCTTTAAGGGAAAATATAAGGTTGTTGAAGTACCCATTACATATTATGGACGGGACTACGAAGAAGGCAAAAAGATCAGCTGGAAAGATGCCATACCCGGCATCATTGCACTTATACGATACCGTCTAATGGACTAATAAAAATTGCTCTCTATCGCGAGTTCAGCGCTAGCGAGGAACATTATTAATCAATGCGCCAATTGGCATGCCATTTCTCGAAAGTTCCCAAAGCATTCTCTTTCCGATTCTTTGTAATGAAAGGAAGAAAGGAGATTTTTGGGAATCCAAAAAAGACTCTTGATATACAATCACTAAAAATTAACAAAGCTAAAGATAGATATTCTTAGAATTTGACATTGATATGACACAAAAAAAAATCATTACAAAGATAGACATTTTTTTTCTCGTAGTCTTTTCTTTTTCATTTATCGTTTTTGGGATGCAGAAAGTCGATACGGCCGTGAATAGCGGTTGGCACGATACGGGCTGGTATTTAAAAAATGCTATCGAAATCAGGGAAAACGGGGGGATAGGCGGATTTCTTAAATCGTGTTTGAATGGAAGCTATACAGAGGCCAATCAACATCCACTCTACATTTTGGCAATTTCTCTTTTTGCTGCGCGAAATCTGGAATTTTTTGCTATTGCCAAGCTTGTTTCTTTATTTTTTGGGTTACTAACTCTTTTTGCCATATATTATTTTGCGCTTTCCTTTTATGGGAGAACAGTCGCGGTAATTTCTGTTTTTTTTATTGGGCTAAATTTCTATATGCTTCGAGAGTCGTCTCACGTGGCAGCCGAAATGTTACTTGTACTCACCAGCCTTTTTGCTTGGTATTATATAATTCGTGGATTCGATGAAAATAAATATTGGCTAGCTGCGGGGCTATTTGCGGGACTGTCATATTTGTCAAAAGGTTCTGGGATATTTTTGATTTTTGTGTTTGTTGTTGCAGCGCTTATTATATATGGTTCATCTATATTAAAAAATAAGTATTTCTATTTATTCTTTGTCGCCTTTTCCATTATTGCTTTTCCTCTTTTGTGGAGAAATTTAATTGTTTATCATAATCCGATTTATAATTTGAATTCACATGTTATGTGGCTTGATAATTGGAAACAAACTTACGACCCCAACTTTGCCAATAATCCTCCGAATATTATTGAATATCTTCATACACATTCACGAATAGAAATATTTAAAAGGATATTGGAGGGAAGCAAGCAAGAGCTTATTGTTTTAGTCGATATGCTTAAGTTGGCAGGATATTTCCAGTGGCTCTATGTAGGTGCTTTTTTTGCATTTCTTTCATCCGTGGGCTTTTTTATTGATAGAGACTCCAAGAGAAGAATCGTTAATATTTTGTTCTTTGGAATATTTTTTCTCTTTTTCTCCTGGTATAATCCTATTGTGGCTGATGCCAGATTTATTCTGCCGATCATGCCTGTTTTATTCATGCTTGCTGCGCTTGCAATAAAAAGCCTATTTTACGTATTTTATTCGAAAATTTTGAGATTTGATCCAAAGAAAACAAAAGCAATAAAATCTTTTTTTTATGTTTCTCTCTTATTAATCGCAATTATGGTACCAGCAAGTGGACTTTATTCGAATGGACTGAAAAATCCCCTAAGATCCTATAAAAAAGCTCCCGGATATGATGAATTGCTTGGTTGGTTGAAATTGCATTTGAAAAAAAATGATAGGTATATCTTATGGCCTGCTCATGCTTACTGGTTTGAGTGGTATGTAAATTTACCCGGAGAATCCGTTCCATTTCCCGATGTTAAAAATTTTAATAGGCTCCGGAACTTTATTAGAGAACATAAGATTACGGTGGTTATTGTGCATCCGGAGACATTGCAGGAAAGGGCAAGAATTATTCGTGACTATTTTTATAATGATCCAATAAACGGAATTGTGGAGAGAAAACCAATTAGGGGCTGGATATTGGAATATAAACCTACTCGCCAGCCGGTTCCCTTCTTAATCTTTAGAATTGTTCCTTCCTGTTAACTTGATTTACAAATTCGATTAGAAATTTTTAAATAAATATAATAGTGCTCTTGTGCATGTATGAGTTCGATACATTGTACGGATTCTGTACAGATTATGTTTGGTTTTCAAAATATGTGAAATTTTAATATATTGAAAATAAATTACCTAACAGATTATGGTGTGGCATAATTTTTGATGTTTTTCACAAGGATTTGGAAATAAAATCTACAATTAGAGACAAAAGTTAATGGAGATTGTATAATGAGAAAATTGTCCAGAATTATTGGTCTATTCGTTATATTTGGAATTTTGTTTCAAACAGACGTCCTTTTTTCGCAAACGACATGGAAAATCATGCCATTGGGTGACTCGATAACTGACGGTGTTGGTTCCTCCGGTGGAACGGGCGGATATCGGGATGATTTATATCAAATGCTTGTAGATAATGGGGTGGCTTTTGATTTTGTGGGGAGTATTGATGACGGAGTTTCGCCCGATCCTGATCATGAAGGGCACGATGGCGCAACAGCCGAGGATATTGATGCTCTTATCTGGAATAAATTGGAAACATACAATCCAAATATTGTTCTGTTACATATTGGAACAAATAATATTGGAAGCAATGAAGATAACTCGAATACAATCGTTGCCATTGAAAGCATTATAGATAAAATTCGGGTGCATAATGGTAATACATTTATTTTACTCTCAAGTGTAATTCCTCAGCTAAATGATGTTGATGATTCGCTTGTGACCGATTTGAATAACAAAATTAAGGAGCTTTATGCCAATAAACGTGCTTCTGGGTATAATATTTATTATGTGGGTAATAATGAGGTATTTAAGTCAAATCCTAATTGGGCTTCTGCATATTTTTCAGGCGATGGCTTTCATCCCAATGATGACGGATATCATGTAATGGCTCAGGTTTTTTTCAATGCAATTATAAATGTAATTAATGGACCCGGGCCATTGAGTACGGATAATTTTAATCGTGCCGCGATCGGCATAACCTGGGCAACGTCCGGTAATTATGAAATTTCAAATGGAGACCTTCATAATACCGATCCTTCTGATGATTGGGGTAATTTGGCTACGTTCATTGCATTTTCCAATCCTTCGTCTATTTCGGTAGTATGGGCGAACGATGCTGATGTTACTGGAATTGGCGAAGCTGGTATTGCGGCTATGCTCAATGCGCCAACGGCTCAAGCCAGCGGATATCTTATTATAAAACGTCCAAATGGAAACTTGAATTTATGGACCATTGTAGATGGGGTGCCATCCCAGGATCTTGGAAATTTCTCGGGAAAAGTCCAGGAAATTCATGGGGGAGATGAATTTAAAGTCGTGATGTATACAGATGGAGATGGACATCATTTTGACTGTTACATAAATGGCAATTTTGATGGGAGTCTTGTAGATCCTGATAAAAGGGAAGGAAATTCGCCCATAAAATATGCTGGTGTAATGACGCGGGGCCAGTATAATAATGATGTGGATAGCTTTGATCTGGTCTATGGCTTGGATCAAACTCCGCCTGATGCAATTACTGATCTCCAGGTCATTTCCTCAACGGCATCTTCCGTTGTTCTTACATGGACTGCCACAGGGGACGATGGAAATGTGGGCAGAGCCTCCGGCTACGACATTCGCTATTCCAATAATCCTATTGATGAAACTAATTTCAATCAAGCTGAACAGGTTAGCAACCCTCCCGTTCCTTCCGATCCAGGGACTGAGGAAACGTTTACCGTAACTGGTTTAGCCCCTGATACGGTGTATTATTTTGCTATCAAAGTGCTTGACGAGGTGCCGAACTATTCTCCCATATCCAATGTTATTTCCAAATCCACTGTTTCAGCTTTTACTATTATTGATAATTTCAATCGTACCGAATTAGGACCTAATTGGGTTGCCGATCCTGAATTTGCCATTATCAGCGGCGAGTTGGCAAATACAAGTACAGAAGACCGTTGGGATTTCATGGCTGTTTATAAAGCTCGCAAGAATCCATACGAGATTTCAATTAAATGGGGGCAAAATGCAGATGTACAGGGTATCAATGATGGAGGAATTGTATGCATGCTGGATGCCCCCTCACCGGATGCCAATGGATATATGATTCATAGAAGAACAAATATTGATCGAATTTATCTCTGGCGAGTTCGAAATGGCGCTCCGGATTCGCTTATTGATTGGGCTCCCAGCACATTGCCTGATCCACAAGCAGGAGATGTTTTTAAGGTGGTTATTACGGAAAATCAAAATGACTATTCTTTTGATTGTTACATTAATGGCCAGAAAGATGCAACGGTTCACGCTCCCTTGGTTAATTATTCCTCAAAATATGCCGGCGTAATGCTTAATGGTGGAGATAATAATAATATTGATGAATTTTCCATGACACTTCCATTGGGAGCTCCTAGTGAAATTGATTATGTCAGTGGGGATGCACAAATTGACACCGTTGGCAAAACTCTCCCAAACCCTTTGGTTGTTAGGTTGGCTGATGAAAATGGGAATCCAATTTCAAATGAAGCGATTACTTTTTCGGTGAAATCAGGAAATGGCCATATTTCAAGCTCAGGAAATTATTCCAAATATGTTAATTGCGGTGGCAACCAATATGTTGATAGTAATAATCAAACATGGAATGCAGACCAGGCCTATACGTCGGGGAGTTGGGGATATGATAGTGGAGGGAGCTATTCGACGTCGCATTCCATCAGTAATACATCCAATGAAACACTTTACCAATCGGAACTTCACAGCATGAATGGTTACAAATTTGATGTGCCAAATGGAACCTATCATGTAACACTCAAATTTGCAGAGATTTATTATAATGCGCCTGGTCAGAGAGTTTTCAATGTTTTGATGGAAAATCAGATTGTTCTGGAAAATTTTGATATTTATGCTGCCGCAGGACAATATACAGCTATTGATAAAGATTTTTATGTAAACGTAGGAGATGGACAATTAAATATTGATTTTATTCCGGTCGGCAGTTCGGATCCAAAAGTGAATGCAATTGCTGTCCAGGAATTGAACAATATTCGCGTAACAGATGAAAATGGGTTAGCTTCTTCGGATTTTACTTTGGGAATGATTGCAGGGATTAATAAGGTAGAGGCATCTTATTCTAATTTAACTCCATATGTTTTTGTGTTGACAGGCTTGCCAGATGTACCTACTCAGATTTCTTATGTTTCTGGGAATAATCAAACAAATGGGGTGGGCGGGCAACCTTTGCAGAAGCCTTTTGTTGTAGGAATTTCAGACCGGTACAATAATTCGGTACCGAATGTTCCTGTTACTTTTAAAGTTGTCAAAGGCGGGGGTTCTATGGTGGAAAATCAACCGGTTTTGTCTGATTCATTGGGACACGCATCTTCCACACTGGTTCCAGGCAATATTCTGTCCTACAACAAGGTTATTTCTTATACTGAAGGAATTCCCGACACCATCGTATTTGAAACAACAATTACGAATGGCGTGGCTTCCCAAATTAAATACGTATCTGGTGATAGTCTTACTGGCGTTGTGGGACATGAATTAATAAGTGTTTTAAAAGTGAAAACCGTTGATAATAATAATAAGTCTATTGGTGGTGTTCCCGTGAGTTTTGTTGTTACAGCGGGCAATGGAACCATTGTTGAACAGCAACCGATAGAGTCTGATACAAGCGGTTTTGCTTCGGTCCATTTTATACTCGGAACACTGGCGGGGACCAATACAATTGAGGCTCGTGCCACGGGGCTATCAGGCTCCCCTGTCGTATTTACGGAAACTGGGGTCGCCGATGTGGCAAAAGTTCTTTCCAAAGCATCGGGAGATAGCACAGCGGGGATTGTTTCGCAACTCTTGAAAGATCCCTTTGTTGTAACCGTAACCGACCAATATGGAAATCCTGTTGCAGGTCAGCCGGTTCTCTTTACGGTAACGGAAGGTGGGGGTGAGTTTAGCCATGGTGGAACCATGGTCTGGGATACGACTGGTGCGAACGGACAGGCTTCTGTACAGCTAAAATTAGGGCCTTTGGCCGGAACGGATAACAATAAAGTAAAAGTGGAAAGCACCGGATTGCAGGGGTCCCCTCTCTATTTTGTGGCTTCTGCCAGCCCCGCAAATGCGGCAAAAATTCTATATGTTTCCGGCAACAATCAAATTGGATATGTGAATCAAGCACTTGCCAATCCATTTGTTGTGAAGGTAACAGATGCCACAAATAATCCAGTGAAGAATCACCCGGTAATTTTTCATGTGAAAAATGGCAATGGCACGTTTGTGGAATCTTCTGATGTTGTCGCAACAATTCCAACGGATGCAAATGGCCTGGCCCAAATTACACTTAAGCTAGGTCCCATTGCAGGTGTCAATAGTAATGAGGTTTGGGCAACTTCTACAAATGGCCAAAATGATCTAGAAAATTCTCCAATTGAATTTGAGGCCTCGTCCAAATACACTAGCAAAACCATGGTTTATGTCTCCGGAAACCACCAGAGTGCCGTTGTTATGTCTGTTTTGCCGAATCCATTAAAGGTAAAAATTACTGATGCAAATGGAAATAGTGTAGCCAATCACCCGGTTACTTTTAAGGTGGAATCCGGCGGTGGAAAACTAAATGAAAGCACTGATAGTCTTGTCGTTATTACGAATGCTGAAGGTATTGCGTCGGTTGAATTGCAATTAGGGCCTAATACAGGACAAAACAATAATGTGGTAAAAGCATATGCCACAAATGGTTATGATACAGAACAATTGAAAAATGCTCCTATTGTATTTGAAGAAACCGCCTTGGGAAGCAATGCCACAACCATTGCAAAAGTTGCAGGCGGCGATAATCAAACTGGGGTTGCAGGTGAGAATTTGCCGCACAAAATTCAGGTAAAAGTTACCGACAAATATGGAAACATTGTAACCGGTCATCCGGTAGAATTTGCCGTTGTCAAGGGAGGTGGTTCACTTGCAAATTCAGCGGATACTGTAAAAATCGTGAGCACAGATACCAGTGGAATAGCTGAAATTGATTGGAAGTTGGGTCCGAAGGCTGGATCCAATAACAATAAACTAAAAGTTTCTTCCTCCAATGGAGTGAATCCGTTGAAGAATTCTCCTGTGATTTTTACTGCATCCGCAATAGCCGGAAAAACAGATCCGAATAATTCAACTATTGTGGCGACGGGACCTGTTCCCGCGGATGGTAATTCTGTATCGACAATTACGGTAACTCTTTACGACCGATTCATGAATCCAGTGCCCGGTAAGCTTGTGATAGTTGAAGCAAGTGGGCCTCACAATTTCATCAATGGACCAAGTGCACCAACAGATGCCAATGGACAAACAACGGCAACATTATCCTCGATTTCCGCAGGAAAAAAGACTATCTCAGCAAAAGATCAAAGCAATAATATTCAATTAAGCAATACCGCGGAAGTTTTGTTTGTTCCTGGCGAAGCGAAGCGCATTGTGCGCATATTTGGCGGTCAACAAACAAGAAATGTAGGAACGATTCTGGCAGACAGTTTAGTGGTTCAAGTTACAGATGACTTTAATAATCCGGTGCCGGGTGTGGATGTAACGTTTAGTGTAAAATCTGGTGGCGGCATCATTGTTGAGAACCAACCAGTAAAATCTGATACCAATGGGAATGCCTATATTCATTATATTCTTGGTGATCAACCCGGAGAAAATCAAATACAGGCGAAATCACAAGGACTGCTAGGAAGTCCGATTTTCTTTACGGAGACAGGTGTAGTCATGCCAGCTTCTCAAATGAGCTATGTTTTGGGAAATCAACAAACCGGAATTGCTGGGAAGCCACTGGTTCAACCCTTTAAGGTTTATCTGTCGGATGTGAATGGAAACCCGGTTAAGGGTGTAGCGGTGACGTTCCGAATCATCCTTGGTAAGGGACATATGGTGCACGATCAGGTAACAAGCGATGCGTATGGAATGGCAGCTTCTACATTGGTATTGGCACCAGAAGAAGGGTCGAATATCGTCAATGCCGAGTCAGAAGGCCTTAACGGGTCTCCAATTACTTTTGTGGCGAATGGCGTTCCCGGTACAGCTGAAAAAATGTTTCTGGTATCGGGAGACAATCAGATGGTTGGTGTCAGAAATGTTTCCGAGAATATGGTAGTTAGGGTGGTTGATGGCCATGGGAATCCCGTTCAAGGAGTTACCGTCCATTTTGAAGTAACCCAGGGAGATGCTTCGCTTATTACGCAAGCTGACCAGGCGACTAATGTGGATGGACTGGCATTTGCCTCAGTAAAATTGGGAAATCACACCGGACAAATTCTCATAAATGCCTCTTCGGATGGTTTAAACGGTTCTCCGATTACCTTCCATATTCAGGCTTTGTCGGCTCCGGCAGAAAAATTGCTGTATTTTGCCGGGGATAAACAGAACGGAACCATCGGAGCCATGTTGCCATTTCCGATTCAGGTAAAGGTTGTTGATCATTATGATAATCCTGTTCCGAATTATTCCGTTACGTTTGTTATTACTGATGGAGGCGGGTCATTTAGAGAAAATCAACCAGTTCAGACAAATAGCGCGGGTATAGCCAGTGTTAATTGGATTATGGGACCGACATCCGGGAACAATACGACCATGGCTGTGGCATCCGGACTTCAGGGTTCCCCCGTTCAATTTACTGCACAGGCATTTAATAATAACTTACCTTCATTCACGGCAAAAGCGCCCAATCTGACCGTAATGGAGAAACAGAATGTTCATTTTGTGATTGAGGCATCCGATCCGGATGGAGATCCGCTTTTCTTTGCGATTCTGAATAAGCCTCGCGGTGCCATGTTAGATTCTATTTCCTATACGCAACGTGAGTTTAAGTGGACACCCGATTATGATCAGGCTGGAACTTATACACTTATTTTTATGGCTTATGATGATAAGGGCGGCGCCGATCGGGATACGTGCACCATCATTGTTGAAAATAAAAATCGACTCCCGATCATTACAGCCTTTTTGCCCGAAAAGGCAGAGTTTTCCGTAAAACCTGATTCAGTTATTAATTTTTCAATTACTGCAGAAGACCCGGATAGCGATCCATTATTATTCTTCTGGGAAATCGATGGAAAGCGTATGGCGGAAGGTGCCCATTATCAATTCAAGGCAGATTCACTGGGTCATCATTCCATTATTGGATATGTCGCAGATCCGTATGATACAACGTTCCATCAATGGAATCTTAATGTGAAAACAAGTGTGGAATTGGAGTCTTTTATAGCATCTTCAAAAATTTCAGGTGGTTTGCCAGTTGTTGCTCTTCAATGGGTTACAAGAGCGGAAGAAGATAATGTTGGCTTCAATGTTTACCGGAGTAATACGAAGAATGGAACCTACGAAAAGATTACTACAGAGATTATTCGAAGTAATTCATTGGGGCGATATGAATTTGAGGATAAAGCGGTTGCGGCGGGTTACCGGTATTTTTATAAAATTGAAGATGTTGACCTTACCGGTCATCGAACACTTCACGGCCCCGTTCGGGCAAATGTGGCTTTGCCTCAAGAATTCCACCTGAGTCAGAATTATCCGAATCCGTTTAATCCAGAAACCACCATCCGATTCACGTTACCTAAATCGGGACATGTGCAATTGGTCATTTTCAATATTCTGGGACAAAAAGTCAAGATGTTGGTTGATGAAAATCGGAAAGCGGGATTTTACAGTCTCATATGGAATGGTCGAGATGAATTTGGAAATGCCGTGCCATCGGGAATCTATTATTACTCCATTAAGGCCGGGAAATTTCATGATACGAAAAGAATGATATTGGCACGGTAAAATGACGCATTAGCATTTTTTTAGAGTCAAGGATAGGCCAGTTCGCAGGAAAGTGAACTGGCCTTTTTTATTAGTCCATTGTTTTGTTGT
>CAZIYL010000011.1:0-22018 GCA_964543425.1 uncultured Deferribacteres bacterium | reverse complement strand
ATTGGGTGTACGGCAAACACCACAAATTTGAAATCCGCCACATGCTGCGCATTCCCGCCCTGGGATTAAAGCCGTTTTCCATCGACGACGGCGGATTTACACTGCGCCCGGCGGGTGGGCGAATCGCTCACAACGGGGCAAGCTGGCGAATGATCGTGGAACTCACCCGTCCCGTCAGAGCCTACGGGGTGTATCCGGGCGGGCAAAGCGGAAATCCCGCGAGTCCCTTCTACACCACCGGTGTGCACAACTGGCGCTACGCCAATTATTTCAAGCTGTACCACGAAAGCGATCCGCAGAAGCTTTCGGCAAAAAAAAATATTGGCACATTCACAATTGAGGCGAAAAAGTGAGGAAACCGATGAAAGGAATTTTTTTGTTCTGGATAATTGTGTTCATTCAATGGGCTATGCTGGCGCTTTTCCCCTGGCCCTATTCGTTTATAACGGCCCTCTTGCTGGGTATCTTTCTTTTTCAAAATAAGCGGCTATTCGGGTTTGGTTTTTCAGCGGGTGTTCTGGCCTGGTTCTTCCCGATGCTGATTACACTCAGCCGCGGAGAAGGCATTGTCAAAATTGCCGCCGGTATTTTTGAAATTCCGGGAGGCCTGTCCTGGATTTTGTATATAATTCCTCTGTTATTTGGAGCGGTTGTTACTGGCGTAGGAATGGAAATCGGAAAATATTTAAGAGTGAGTTTTGTAACAAACAAACCGGGAGATAGGAGCCAATTATGAAGAAACTGCTTGTCTTTGCCGCTGTTTTTTGGGGATTAGCACTTTCCGGATGTGTCCCCTCTTTGCATCCGCTTTACACGGAGAAAGACGTGGTTTTTAATAAAGAGTTGCTGGGTATTTGGGTCAATAAGGAAAACGCACAGAAGTGGACATTTTCAAAAAGCAACACAAACGCCTATTCTCTTGTTTGCCAGGGAGATAGTGGAAAAACGGTCTACAAAGTCCATCTGGTAAAAATAAAGGATTACCTGTTTCTGGATCTTTTTCCCCAAAAGCCCGAACTACCGGGAGATGACTTTTACAAATTGCATTTTATCCCTGCGCACACGTTTTTGTTTGTTCAAACATTACATTCCGAATTAGAATTGTCGGCTTTGGATCCGGATTGGCTGCAAAAGTATTTGACCGCTCATCCTGACGCCATTAAGTATGAAATGGTGAACGAGACCGTTGTTCTGACAGCTCAGCCGAAAGAATTGCAGAAATTTTTGGTGAAACAGTTGAGCAACAAAAAAGCATTTGGCAAGTTTTTAAATATGAAAAGGGTACAGCCATGAGGAATTGGCAAATCGGGAGAGAACCATGAAAACAGCAATTATTTTGACCGGCGGCAAGGGAAGCAAACTCTGGCCGTACAATCTTACGCGGAACAAGGCGGCGCTTCCGATTGCCAATGTGCCGATTTTAACACGCGCCTTACGGGAGCTGCGGGACGCGGGAATTGAGCATTTTGTTGTGGTTGCAGATTACAAAGAGGACCAGGTTCGGGCTTTGGCGGCAGAAGAAGCGGATGTCCGATTTGAAAAAATTAATTTGCAGGGAACAGCCCCGATTGTTGAGAAAATCTGGTCGGAGATTGCGGAAGACAATCTTTTAATCGTTTACGGAGATGTGGTGTTTTCCTCGGAAGATGTGAAACGGCTGATTCTGGAAATGAAATCGGAAAAAGTGACCGCAGCGGCTCTGGTGCAGCCCATGGGGGAAGAAACGCCCCGGGATTGGTGGTGCAGTGCTGTTTCCGGTAAACAGCTCACCGCGATTCTGGGCCACCCCCGGGATGACGTTTCACACCGGCTGACTGGCATTTACGCCTTGAACAAGGCTGTGCTGCCCGCGATTCGGAAAACGCCTGCCATTCCCCATGCGATTCAGATTGGAATGATGCCGCTGGAAGAAGCGGAACTGGCGGAATCGCTGGCCATCTTTTTGCAATCGGGCGGAGAAATTCTGGCAGTGGAAACCAAAAGGCTCTTTGTGGATGTGGACAAGCCTTGGCATATTTTAGAGGCAAACGAAGCGGTGATTCAAACGATGGTTGAAGAAATCCGGGCCGATGCCATTCATCCGTCGGCACGATTGGACGATTCCGCGATTATTGACGGGCACGTGGTTCTGGGCCCGCACAGCGTAATTGGCCCGCGGGTGATTGTTCACGGCAACCTCTGGGTGGGCGAAAACACAGTGATTACGGATGGTGCGATTTTAGACGGCCACGTGGTGGTGGGGAATGATGCCACCATTCAGAGGTACTGCCAGGTGGGGCCTCTGACCACAATTGGAAACCGCTGCTTTGTGGGGCACGGCGCCGAATTTGAAGGCGTAATGTTCGATAATTCCTACGCCTACCACTACGGCGAATACTGGGGCGTACTTGGCGCGTATTCGGATTTGGGTGCCGCCACGGTCTGTGGTAATCTCCGTTTCGATGATGCACAAACGGTACACCGCGTGAAGGAAAGACGGGAAATTCCCCGAACCGGAGCCAACGCTGCCTACTTGGGAGATTACTGCCGCACCGGTGTCAATGCGATTCTCATGCCGGGGGTCAAGGTGGGCCCTTACAGTCTGATCGGTGCCGGGGGGATTGTTCAGGGAGATGTGCCCGAACGGATGTCTATTTACACCGAACAAACACAAATCAAAAAAGGTTGGGGGCCCGAGAGGTACGGATGGTAGGATTAGTTGGTCAGTTGCTCGGTTTGTCGGTTCATAAAATGGTTCGTTGGTTTGAGCGTTCATTGGTTCAACGGTTTACGAAACGGGTCACCGAGTGGTACGCCTCAGGCGCATACATCAAGGTGAGTGTAAGCAACATTCCGGCGAAGTGCGCGAAAGAATCGCCTGGAATACATAAATAATTCAACGCCTGCAAAAGTTCCAACCCTTGGCAAGGGTTTTTTGAAAATTGAATGATTTGCCGGGCTTTCTGCCTGAAGGGCTGGAATAAATTAGCCCGGGGCAACGCCTCGGAAAAGGGATCACCGGAAGAGAATATCCGGAACTGAAGGGGCGGCATATAGTGTGGATGAGATGGCTGGAGATGGTGCGTTTTATTTCGCCCGTTCAGGGCTCCAATGAAAGATTGGTGACTTGCTGAATCCCGGGGCGCTGCCTCGGGCTGAAATATTTTGCCCCTTTGGGGCTTTGAACGGGGAAAATTTTGTCGTGCAGCTCTCTCTGGTGACTCCAAATGATCTGCTGGTGTGTGGTTTTTTTGTTTGTCATTTTGGGCGACCCATTCGTTTGGCAGGGGTTCTATGTGAAGAATTTCCCCTTGCAAAAGTTCCAACCCTTGGCAAGGGTTTTTTGAAAATTGAATGATTTGCCGGGCTTTCTGCCTGAAGGGCTGGAATAAATTAGCCCGGGGCAACGCCCCGGGAAAAATAGGCTATAAAAAAGGGGATACAGAGCCCTGAAAGGGCGAGATATTTCGGTGGTCAGTTGGCTGGGGAATTCATGTTTTTTGCCTTTTTGGGTTACTAAATTGCTGACTGAAATAATCGCTCAAGAACTTTTTGGAGAAATGTTATGATCATTCGTTTTAAAAAATTGCACGAAAAAGCTGTCTTACCAAAATACCAGCATCCCTCGGATGCCGGGGCGGATTTGCATGCGGTGGAAGATGTGGTGATTCCTGTGGGTGAATGGCGTCTTGTGCGCACAGGGCTCGCTGTGGAATTGCCCAATCGTCCCATTGAGGAATGTGAATCACCGGGGGGCTTTACCCTCTGGATGGAGGCACAGGTGCGTCCGCGCTCGGGATTGGCGCTCAAAAAGGGAATCACTCTTCTTAACGCCCCGGGAACCATTGACGCCGGTTACCGTGAAGAAATTGGCGTGATTCTGGTGAATCACTCGAAGAAAGATTTTCTGGTGAAGCCGGGAGATCGAATTGCCCAACTTGTTTTTAATCTGGTGGTGCACCCGGAGAAAATGATTTTTTCAGACGCCATTAACGAAACCGAACGCAAGGGCGGTTTTGGGCACACGGGGGTAAAATAGTTTCTAGATTGGTCCGATATTCAGTTACTCGGTTGACGGATTCGCTCGTTCTATTCGCCGGTCGCTGAGCCTGTCGAAGTGACCGGAGCCGAGGTGAGTGAAAAGTTTAATCAGCGAAATACGGGAATCTCCGGTCGCTTTGACTTGACTTCGCGGCAAGGCTTTTTTGTTTTGGTCATTTGGAAATTCCTCCCTTAATTAGGGATCAAATGGAATGTAATCACTTGTTTTATAAGATAGATACCAAAATATATCAGGAGGAACATTTCCATGAAAAAGAATTTTTTTGAAGGTGTGGTAACCCCCATGGTTACCCCTTTTCACGATGATAGTTCGTTGGATTTGCCAGCCCTGGAAACGTTTACCAATTGGTTGTGTGAACGTGAGGTCAATATTTTGTTTCCAGTGGGCGGTTCGGGCGAGTACCAGACGCTAAAAGTCGATGAGAGAAAAGAAATCATCCGCGTGGTGGTAGAGACCGCAGGCGGGCGTAAAAAGGTGGTTCCCGGCGTGGGCGGCAGAAATCTCAAGGAGACGCTTACGCTGGTGGAAGAAGCCCAAAAAGTTGGAGCCGACGGTGTCAGTGTGGTGATTCCGACGGAAATGGGTGAATACTTAGAAGAGCTGTCGGTCTACTACGGGAAAGCCGCCTCGGATTTTGAAACGCTGCTCAATTATTACAAGAAAATTAATTCAGAATTGGACATTCCCTTTATGGTGTACGATTCCCGGGGACAGCTCACCGAGAAACAAATGCGTGAATTTGTGGCGGAGCTGGATCAATTCAAGGGAATTAAATACCGCACAAATAATGAAGAGCATTTCGCGGACATCGTTTACGCCTCGGGCGGCACAGTGAACATCCTTTCCGGAATTGAGTATATTTATCTCGGCAATCTGGCGATGGGAGCCAAAGGTGTGGTAGGCGGCGGTGCAAATTATTTTCCGTACCTGATGGCCAGACTCAAAACCCAATTTGAATCGGGACAGATCGAAGCTGCCCGCAAAACTCAGTACCTTCTCATCGCTGCGGGGAAAAGCATGGCCGGAGTTAGCTGGCCGCTGAGTGCTAAACTCATTTTGCGGAAACTGGGACTTCCCATCCAGCCGGTTACCCGAGTGAAAACACACAAACACGCGTCAGAAAATGAGGCGCACATGCTTGATTTTATTTTGCCGCTGTGTAAGTGAAAAGAATTGGCTACGAATTCACGAATTTCAACAAATTGAATTTATTGGACTTAATTGTGCAAAATCGGGGTGTTCTTTTATTTTTTAAATAATCAAGGTTCATCTGAATAATGATGAACCATAATATTCTTTGTGTTTTGGTGCTTTCATGGCAAAGGCTTATGAATAAAGCAGGTTAAAAGAATTTTTAATCAGGAAGGATTTTCCGTGGAAAAAAAGTGGATGTTTGTTTTGTTGGGAATAGCGTTGCTGCTTTCGTGTGAAAGGGGTTCTCAAAGGTTTGAACAGCTCGATTTTTCCCACGCCGTTTTAATCTCTGCGGACAGTGATTCCACTGCTCTTCGCCAAAAAGCTCTTGCCTTTTTTCGGGAAGAAATCTTAAGGCGAACCGGAATTCAAATTCCAAGTTCGAAAAATTTGCCGGAAACGACAGGGACTGCTATCGTTGCGGCCAAAAATTTACAGACCCTGAAGAGAATTGTCCCCCAGAGTGCCACATGGCAAGAAGACAAAAAAGGCCTGGGCAAAGAAGGATTTTTGGTAAGGCTGGTCAAAAAGCCGGAAAGTACCCGAGTGTTTGTCGTGGCAAACACCAACCACGGTATTTTGTTCGGTTTGGGCTGGCTGTTGCGCCAGATGAATTGGGCTTCGGGCAAATTGACATTTCCTGAAAATATGGCAATTACCACCTTTCCCGAAACACCCATCCGCGGGCACCAATTGGGCTACCGGCCGCTCTCCAACACGTACGATGCCTGGACGCTTCGGGAATACGAACAGTACATTCGGGACCTCATCATTTTCGGTACCAACACAATTGAACTGGTGGTCTCTACGCGGGTAAATCCCAAAAATCAGATTCTCATGAAACAGTCACCGAACAAAATGAATCCGGCCCTTAGCCGGTTGATTCATTCGTACGGGCTGAATGTCAGCATTTGGTCGGATGCAGCGGACGGCGATTACACCGATCCTACGCAACTGGCCAAAGCTCTGCGTCTACGGGAAAAATGGTTCAAGGCCATTCCCTTCATTGATGATTGGTTTGTGCCCGGGGGTGATCCGGGCAACCAACCGACGGAGGTGTTATTCACTTTTCTGGAAAAACTGTCCGTGCTTTTGCACCGCGATCACCCGAATGCCCGGCTCTGGGTGTCCAATCAAGGATTTGACGAAAAGAAAAATGAGGCTTTTTTCGATTATTTGAATCGTGTGAAACCGAAGTGGCTGAGTGGTGTGGTTTACGGCCCCTGGACGCACCTCTCGCTTGAGGAGGAACGGTCACGGGTGCCAGCCATTTATCCCATTCGTCGCTACCCGGATATCACACACAGCGTGCGCTGCCAGTACCCTGTCCCGCATTGGGATCGGGCATTTGCCATCATGGAAAATCGGGAGCCCATTAATCCCAGACCGACACAAATGGCTCACATCTCTAATCTTTACAGAAATTTAGCTCAGGGATTTGTAACGTATTCCGAGGGCGTCAACGACGATGTAAACAAGTTCATCTGGAGTGCAATGGGGTGGGATCACACCCGGAACGTGAAAGACATCCTAACCGAATATGGTCGGTGTTTTATTTCGCCTCCAAATGCGGAGAAATTGGCGGAAGCTTACTTGGATCTGGAGAAAAACTGGGAAGGCCCGATTTCCAAAAATTCAGGCATTAAAAAAACACTTGCTCAATGGCAGAAATTGGCCGAATCGGATTCTTCGCATCTCAAAAATAATTGGCGGTTTCAGCAGGGTTTGTTTCGCGCGTATTACGACGCCCTGGTTCAACGGCGGGATAAATTGGAAGCGAATCTCGAAAATCGCGTTTACGGAATCTTGAAAGGTGCCACCGGAACCGGCGTGACAGAGGCACTCGATCGAGCTATCTCAGCGCTTCGTGAGCGCCCCTCGGATGAAAAGACGAAACTATGGGACGAAAAAATAATGGATTTGGGTAATGGACTGAATAGGACAATTGGCATGCAGCTCAGCGTTTCTTTGCACCATGCCTTTAATGCTGAGCGCGGGGCATTGCTGGATGCGCTTAACGTCTCACTGAACAATCGAGAGTGGCTGCTGGGTGTCATTCCGAGCATTGAAACGCTTTCTGATTCGCTGAAGCAAGAACAGGTCATTCAACAGATTCTGAATTGGGAAAATCCTCCTGCGGGCAGTTTTTATGATGATCTTGGAAATGTGTTGAAAGAGCCTCACCTTTTGCCGGGAAAAGGGTGGGCACTGGATCCGGGCTTTGTGGAATCGGCGCAGGATGAGTTTTCGGGGGAACCGCCGCTGAGGCTTTCCTGGCGAGATCAAGCAGAGACCCTGTACAAAACGCCGTTGAAGATGCGCTACACAGGTCTGGACACGGCGGCTGTGTACCGGCTTCGGGTGATTTACACGGGACGATTCCACGCCACAATGTTGCTGACGGCCAATGATTCAATTGTGATTCACGGGCCGTTGAAGCAGCCTCATTTCACTACGCCACTGGAGTTTGATTTACCGCGAAGTGCCACGCATTCCGGCACTCTGGAATTAGCCTGGAAACGCGTCGCCGGCCGCGGTTGCCAGGTGGCAGAAATTTGGTTGGAAAAAAGATAGTTTGTTCGTTCACTGCGCCGGTCATTGAGCTTGTCGAAATGACCGGGAATTTCAGCCCGCGAAACACGCGAAAGGAGCAAAAGGGTCGTCGAATGGCGGCGAAGCCGCTGTATCGAGACGCCCGCCAAGGCTTTGGAATTTGGTGCTTGGGATTTGTTTTTCCTGTCACCTCGATACGTCCGCCTTCGGCGGACATTCGGTGACGGGCTGTTGTCTTGGCGTTTTGTTGCGGTTGCGGTGAAGATTATCTTAAACTCGGGTAAAAGACTCTGTAGTCAGAAGGATTTCAAAATGAAGAAAAATCAATTAATTGTAATCGCTGCATTTTTTTGTTTGGCTTGTTTTTTTTCGGCTGCGGGACGTCACAATCGGTTTCAATTGACCATTATTACGACTACGATGCCAATTACCCGCTCAGACCGGAGGTGAAATTTGCGCAGGCGACTGACGTAGATTCCGTGTTTCATGTAACCTACAAAAGCGTGAACCGGCAGCGGGTGCCGGCTTTACTCTCCCTGTCTGTATCTGGCAAGCGGCCTTACCCTGCTATTATTTTCTTGCACGGACTGGGCGATAATAAATCGGCGGATTACATGGAATTTGGGGATCGCGTGTTTGCCAAAGCGGGGTATGCTGTGTTTCGAATCGATTACGCGCTTCACGGCGAGCGCAGGGATCCCGATTTTACAAAATTTGATTTGCGCAAACCCTACCCGTTTACCACGCGAAACGCTATCGTGCAAACGGTTTTTGATCTCCGGCGGGCAGTGGATTATTTGCAAACGCGGGGGACATCGACAAAAACAGGATTGGTTTTATGGGCATTAGTCTGGGAGGAATTACCGGAGCCGTTTTTTGTGGAGTGGAGCCCCGCGTCAAAGTGTCAGTTTTGGCACTGGCCGGTGGGGGCCTCAAAATTTTGTTCAGCTACAAAATGGTTTCCTCCAAAGTGAACAATCTTCTGGCGCCGATTGAACCGTTAAATTTCATTAGAAAAATTACTCCTCGACCGGTACTTTTTATTAATGCCGGCAAAGACGAAATTGTCCCGCCCATGTTGGCTAAAAAATTTCAGAAAGCAGCCGGCGAACCTAAAAAGGTTGTCTGGTACCCGACTAGGCATCGGAAAATCCCGTTAAGGGATTCATTTCAAGAGGCAGTCAGTTGGTTCGAAAAATATTTCTAACCCGTGTTATTTTCGTAAATAGTGTGATGTATTCTACAAGGTTGATGCTTTTGGTGATAAAATCGGAAATATAAGTTAAAATGCAAAGCACGAAATCCGAAACAAATTCGAATAACGAAAATTCAAAACGAAGTAAAAGAATCATTTGGTGACTGTTTTGGAAATTGCGTTATTTTAATTTTTCTTCGACAATCGGAGGCTGTATGAAAACTTATGTGACGCTTGGATTCCATTCTGATGTGGTTTGGCTCGAGGATCAGCGTGATTACGCTATTTCTCTTTTGAGTGATTTGCGGCAAAATATTGTGGCGCGAAATCCGACCCCGACTACGGATTTTTTGTTCATGAATTAACCTATTTGAAGCCTTATTTGGATTTATATCCGGAAGATAGGGATTTTTTGAGGCGGCTTATCAAAGAAGGCCGCCTGGGCACGGGAGGTTCGCACAGTCAGCCGTCGGAAACCATTGTTCAGGGTGAAAGTCTGATTCGAAATATTCAGTACGGACGTTGGTACCACGAAGGATTTTTGGGTGATCGGCCGGAAATTTACATGCCGTGGGATGTGTTTGGGCACACCAGCCAGTTGGCTCAGATATTAAAGAAATCCCGATTCACGGGTTGCGTCTGGTCAAAAAATATTCGGGGAGCGCGTCCGGTTTTCTGGCATGAGGCACCCGACGGGTCGATTCTGCTTTTCAAGCGAGTGGATTACGGTTTGGGGATCGATCGGGGCGGGCGGGGATTCCCGGTAACATCGGAAGAGGATTTTTGGGAGCACATCGCCCAGCACACGCCCGAAATGGCGTCTCTCGGATTTTCAGTCAATTTAAGGTTGGATGCCGTCGATTTCAAGACGCCTTCTTCGTGGGTGGTTGGAAATTGCGCTCGTTTTAAAGAAGGAAAAGGATTCCCTCAACAAGTGATTTTTTCGGGTGTGGCTCACCGGCAGTGGTTTCACGAGGCGCGAGAAGAAATCAAACAAAAAAAACTGGATGTTCCGGTTATTGCACGCGATTTTGAGTGGTACCACCAGGGAACGGCCTTGTCTCGAACGGAGTTCAAAATTGCCAATCGCATTGCTGAAAGTCGCGTGTTGGAGGCCGAAAAATGGGCCACTCTTGCGGCGGTTCTGGGAGCGAAATATCCCGACCGAGCTCTGGATAAAGTTTGGCGACAATTGCTGTTTTTGCACCACCACGACGCCATTACCGGCACGATGAATGACCGCTCCTACCTGGACCTTATGTCCGGTCTGCGGGAATCGCTGGAATTGGCGTCGGGGGTGAGAGGAAAATCCCTTGTGAGTTTAGTCTCTCTCGTGAACACATCCGGGCCGGGTGCAGCACCGGCCATTCCGATCGTGGTGTTTAACAGTCTCAATTGGAACAGAACGGGATTGGTTGATCTGAAGGTGGATGTTTCTTTGCTTCGGGCCAGGGGTTTGACGATAAAATCTTCTTCCGGGAAGGAACTGCTTTTCGAGGTTCAATCAAAAAAAGTGCAGTCCGATGGGAAGCTCAAAGAGGTTGATCTGCTGATTCGAGCAGAGGATATTCCTTCCCTGGGTTATGCCACGGTTTACGTGACCGCTTCGGATGATCCCCTTCCGGAGCCGCGCGAAGTCGAATCCTTTCGGATTGAAAACGAGTACTTTTCCGTCGAGGCGGACGAGACAAAAGGCGGAAACTTGACCTCGATTTTCGATAAAACGGAGAACACGGAAATCCTGAACACGGAAAACGGCTTTGGAAATGAAATCGTCGTTATGGAAGAAGTAGCCGGGCGGAGGGAGCCCTCGTGGGAGGTGTTTACCAACGGCGCTCGCCGTTTAGCAGGGATTTCCACGCAAGTGTGCGGGCATTTCACGGGCCGTTAACGCAACGATTAATGATCGAGGGAAAAACCTTCCAGGCCGATCGTCGTCAGATTGTAACGGTGGCAAAGGGAATTCGTCGAATCGATTTTCAGACAACGCTTGCAAATCACTCAACCCCGCACCAACTTTTTGGCGTGATTTTTCCAATTCAATTAAAGGGGGCCGAACCCGTTTTTGAAGATCGGTTTGCCTTTTTGACCAAGCGAAAAAGCAAGGGAAAATACAGTTTTCAGACATCTCAAAACTGGAATTATTCCGAGGCGGGCGTACGAAAAGCCAACCGCTGGATTGAGTTAGGGGTTAACGGCAGAATTTTAAAGGGGGATCAGCCAATTGCTACGCTTGGAATGACCCATCTTGTTTACCCTCACAATCGAAACGTGCAGCAAATGGCGTTCGATTTGCAGGAGGCATTCATTCAGCGGGGGATTCCTGTGACACCGACCTACGATGATTATGATTGGCATCGGCGCAAGGCACTTCCCCACGAGGATGCCCAGATGCCCATCCCGGAATACTATGACGAGGATTTGGCTTATGGCACGTCCTTTCGAGTATCGTTAGACGTTGGGGAGAGCAATCAGTATACGCAGCGCGTTCTGGATCAACTTTCATCGGAAACGCAGCGGGCATTTGAGGATCGTCTGAAAAGCAGTGGCATTGCCGTGCTGATGACGGTGGATGAAAAAATCCCGGATGGATGGCCACCCCTGCCGGTCTTATTAATTTCTGCAAAAGATCTGCCGATGCTGGAGAAAAAGCTTCATTTATTTGCGGCAGAGATGAAGGATTCTGCAAAATTGGGTCTTTCCCCGGAAGAAGTAGACGAAAGAGGGGCTTTCAAGCTGGAGGACTACGGCGTTTCCCTTTTAAATCAGGGCACGCTTCTGAATTCCGTTGAAAAGGACAACACCATTGTCCATTTTCTGGTACACACGGCGGCATGGGGCGGAACCCCATGGGGAAAGGATCGCCTGCCATTTTTCCTTGTGCCTGAATTTCGCAGACAGACATTTTTTTATTCTCTTTATCCCCACAAGGGTGATGTGCGGGAGGCAGGAACGGTGCAGAGAAGTTGGGAATACAATAATCCCTTGACTGCGGTGGAAACCGGCCTTCATTCCGGGAAGCTTCCCCCCGAGCAGGCTTTTTTCGAAACCGATACCGAGCAGATGGTTTTAACATCCCTGAAACCTGCCGATAATCCCACTGCAACTCTTCACGATGGTGATGTGGATATTTCAAAAGGATTGGTTTTAAGGGGATACGAAACACTGGGAGAAGGTACCGACGTTCAATTGACCAGTTGGATTTCGCTGAAATCGGCTGCCGAGGCAAATTTAATGGAAGAGCTTCAGAAGGATCTGCCGATCGAAGAAAATGGTTTTAGATTTCATCTGAATCCGAATTCAATTGAGACATTTTTGCTTTGTCCCGAACAGGAAAAATGGCTTTCAGCGAAAAAGCTTGGCAAAGAAAAGGAAGATGCGCCGGCACTCTTCTCCCGCTTCTGGATGCACAATGTGGGGGCGGCGTCTCTTGGTTACGAGCCGGTAGCGGTGACGCTTCACGGCAACATCCAGTCGAAGATGCCGATTGACCAGGCAGGCGTAACCCTTGCCACATTTCACGTGGGAGTCGTCAACAATTACCTGAATCGCCCGCTGAAGACAACCATTGAATTTGAAGTTTCCGATCCCTGGCGTGTGCTCCCTGCAAAATTGCCTGTGGAAATACCGGCCGGAGGACAGTTTTGGAAAGAAATTACGTTGGACTTGGGACCCTGGCGCGGTCGCAAAGAAGGCCTGATTCGGGCTCGAATTTCCGACGGCAAGGATGTGTACGAAGATGTGCTGGAAGTGGGCGGCAAGTTTTTCCCGGAATGGCAGGCAAGGAGTAAGGGAAATGAGATTGTTGTAACCGTCAGGAACCCCTTTGTCGACAATCTTTCCGGTGCCGTTGAAATAATCAGCCCGATGGAAACCTGGCCAAAGGAAATTGTGGGTGCCTACTCATTTCTTGAAATCACTCCCCGCCTGCGGGTTTTCCGGTTAAACTCAAATGAGGAAGCCACCTTGCGGTTTTCGAGTTCCCATTTGCTAAAAGCAGATGGCGCGCGCGATGCGGATTTGTGGATCGTTGCAAAATTAATGTGTAATGGACACGTGGATTATATTCCGGTGATGGGATTGATTAATGCGTAAAGGTGGTTTTTGGGGGAATGGATTTTGTGTTGCGGCTTGTTTGTTTAGTTAAAAGACTGCGGATTAAAAAAATTAAAGGGAGGATTAATGATGGCTGCTAAATTATCTCACGTTTTGACCGGTGTGTCTGGTGAATATTTTGTGGCTGCTGAATTAAGTCGTCGTGGCTACATTGCTTCCATTACGCTTCGAAATACCCAAGGAATTGATATTCTTGCGTCAGATCGCAATGCTCAGCATCAGGTTGCTGTTCAGGTAAAAACCAATCAAAACAATAAGCGTGAATGGATTTTAAATTCAAAAGCCGAAGAATTGATATCTAAATCATTTTTTTATATTTTTGTTGATTTTGGTAAAGAGGATCATCCTCCTGAATATTTTATTGTTCCAAGCGAGAAGGTGGCGCAAAATATTCGATCATCGCATCGAAAATTCTTAAGTACACCCGGAAAAGATGGCAAACTTCACAAAGATTCAACAATGCGAAAATTTGAAGATTTTAAGGGTAAATATCTGGGGAAGTGGGAGTTACTTAATTTGTAAATGAGTTCTCTTCCAAAAGCCCTAACGGGATTGGAACAATGATTAATTACTCTTTTTCTATGACATGAATGCTTTCCAGCAGGCGGATGGGTTGTTGCAAACATATTGTTTTTATTTTAATAGCCCCGTCCTTTAGGGAGTAGATTCAAATATAAATTTTCCGAGTATGCAATGAGCCGGGAAATTAATTCTAAAAAAGTCTTGAATTCCATTTTGAAATACCCTATTTTTTAGAAAAATCAAAATTCTATTAATTTTGCATTGAATCCTTTCGAAGAATCGAATTGTTGAGGCAATGCCAACATTAAGGTGGGAGGGAAGAATTATGTCTGAATTCAGACACAATCTTATTACGAATGAATGGGTGGTGGTTGCTACCAAACGCGCCAAACGGCCGCATGATTTTGTAGGTGCAAAATCTGCCAAAACGATCCCTGAATATAGTGAAGCCTGCCCCTTTTGTCCGGGAAATGAGAAAAAAACGCCGATCGCCGTGTACCGGTACCCTGTGGAAGGGGATTGGCAGATTCGGGTGATTCCAAACAAGTTTGCCGCTCTGAAACCCACGGATAGCCTTGAGCGGGAGCAGGTGGGGCGTTACCTTAAATTTGGTGGATTTGGCTACGCGGAAGTGGTGGTTGAAACACCCAAACACAATCAAACATTGGGGACGCTTTCCATTGATCAAGTACTCCAGGTAATGTTGGCGTATAAAGCTCGGTACGATATTCTTTCCGCCGACGAACGCATTGATTTGGTTACAATCTTTCGCAATCACGGAGAGCGTGCCGGAACGTCGCTGGAACATCCGCACTCGCAAATTATTGCCACGCCATTGGTTCCGCTGCGTGTTCGAAATCAATTGGAGGAAACGCAGCGCTACTCTGCAAATTTTGGAACCTGTGTTTTTTGTGATATTATTAAAGAAGAATTGAAGGATAGCCGACGCCTGGTTTTGGAAACGGAACACTTTTTGGCATTTGAACCCTTCGCTTCCCGGTCGCCTTTTGAAACCTGGATTTTGCCCAAGCGTCATCAGTCCGTTTTTGGGGCAATCCATTTAAATGAATTGAAAGACCTGGCCAAAATCGTACGTGATATTCTTTACAAGATTCACACGGGATTGGAAAATCCCGATTACAATTTGATCCTGCAATCGGCTCCCACAAAAGAAGACGACGTGGATTATTATCACTGGTACATTCGTATCATTCCCCGGCTAACAACGCCTGCGGGATTCGAAATGGGAACGGGCATTTACATCACTACGGCCTATCCTGAAGAAACAGCGGAGTTTTTGCGAAAGGTAGATGTACCGAAGTAAATGGTTACGGAAGTCCCCTCTATCAACAAGGCATTTAGTGGTTTGTTTTTTAGGAAATTATTGGACAGTTAAGTATCGCACGCCGACCCGCCTTCGGCGATTGGCATCCGCTTTAAAGAATTTTTGACAGGATAGTTTTAATTCATTGGCGCATGTTTATTTTTCCTCTGCCGTTGTGAGTTTTGTATAACCCGGTGGGTAGGAAGCATTGCAGTCACGGTGTATTTTATGTGCATCTTTGTTAAGAACAAAACAAGATGAAAAGCGGAGAAGTCCCCTATTAATAGGGGACTTAGGTGTGTGTTATTCTTGAATTTATCACATAATTAAACAACATTCCCCAATCCGCCTGGGTCTGTAAAATAAAAGGAATGTTCATGTTTTTTGCCCCCTTTATTATTTTAATTCTGTTCATTTATTTTATTGTACTCATCAGCCTTTTTGCTTTTGTCGAGATCGGGGCAATTGCGTATGTATTCGACAAAATAGGTATTTCAGAAGGCTATGTTTTTTCGCTTCTTTTCCTGACTCTCATTGGCAGTTTTATTAACATCCCAATTAAGCGGATTCATTCAGGCAGTCTGGAGCCCTCCGGCCGAACAGTTCGATTTTGGGGGTATCGCTTTGTGATTCCGGAGCCTCGTCGTTCCCATGAAACCCTTCTTGCGGTTAACGTCGGAGGGGCACTCATTCCTTCGCTGTTGGCAATTTATCTCATGTTTGCTCAGCCGGGATTGATTCCCAAGGATTTGTTGGCTATCGGAATTGTTACTCTGGTTGTGTACCAATTTGCCAAACCCGTTCGGGGAGTAGGCATAACGACACCGGCTTTTGTCGCGCCGTTGGTTGCAGCTTTGGTGGCGATTATTCTGACTTCCGCACACAGTCCGGTTGTGGCTTATGTATCCGGAACGCTGGGCACACTCATCGGTGCCGATTTGCTGAACCTGAAAAAAATTCCCGAACTGGGAGCGCCCGTTGCGTCTATCGGCGGTGCCGGTACATTTGACGGTGTGTTTCTGACGGGCATTATGGCTGTGCTGCTGGCTGCCTGGTAATGAATCGAAAAACAGAACACAACCGGCAAAAAGAACCGCTTTTTCAATTTGACACTGTTTCTCTGAAAAAAGGCAATCAAACCATTTTGCAGGATGTCTCACTCACCGTTTCGCCCGGCGATTTTACCGTTCTCCTGGGGCCATCGGGTGTGGGCAAGACCTCTCTGCTGCGTTTATTCAATGTCCTTGAAATTCCAACCGCCGGAAAAATTCTCTACAAAAATAGAAATCTGCTGGATTACTCTATTCCTGAATTGCGCCGCCGCGTGGTCATGATTTTGCAGAAACCGGTCATTTTTGAAGGAAAAATCCGGGATAATTTGATTTTAGCCTTTCGATTGAAGAAACAAATCCCTCCGGTTGATGCGGCACTGAAGGAATTCTTGATCAGATGTGGCCTGTCGCCTGATTTGTTGAATGCATCCGCGGAAAATTTATCGGGCGGTGAACAACAACGCCTCGCTCTCGCCAGAGCCCTGATTCTGAATCCGGAAGTACTTTTGTTGGATGAACCTACAGCATCCCTGGATGTGGAATCGGAGAAGCGCATCATTGGCCTGCTTCTGAATGAAAATCGAGAGTCGGAACGCACACTGGTGTGTGTAACGCACTCCCTTCCTTTGATTCAGGCCGCATCAAGATTAGTGTTTATGGATCAGGGGAAAATTATGGCGGTTCGGTCAGAGGCTTCGAATGACGAAATCAGGGCTTTTATGAAAGAGGCATTGGATGGAAAAGGGAATCATTGATTTAAGTTTGGTACAGCTCCTCGTTGCTTACTTTCTTGTGGTGTTTGTGTTCGCCATTGCTGCCTACAAACGCTTGAAATTGAGCAAAGATATCTGGGTGTCGGCCACACGAATGACGCTGCAATTACTGATTCTTGGATTTGTATTGAAATTCATTTTCGCCATTCAATCCTGGATTCTGGTAGTGCTTTTATTCCTCTGGATGGTTTTCTGGGCGGCTCAGGCGGTGGTTCAGCGGACAGGAGTCAAATTCGCAGGCATTCGTCGCATTGTAATTTTATCCCTTTTTGTAGGCGGGGGAAGTGTTACACTCTATTTTGTGATTGGTGTGGTGCACCCGAGTCCCTGGTTTGCGCCGCGTTATTTCATCCCATTGGCCGGCATGATAATGGGGAATTCTATGAACGGCAGTGCCCTTGCCCTGGAACGCTTTTACAGCGAAATCAAACAAAATCGCCTTCGGATTGAAACCCTGCTTTCTCTGGGAGCCACTGCCTCGCAGGCCTCACGGGATGCTTACCGCAAAGCCTTTCGGGCTGCCTTGCTGCCGCCGCTGATGGCAATGAGCAGCATGGGCATTGTAAGCATTCCCGGCATGATGACCGGGCAAATCCTGTCCGGAACCTCTCCCATGATTGCGGTGAAATACCAGTTGGCTATTATGACAGCCATCCTGGGAACGGTTGCACTAAATGCCCTGCTGATTTTGCATTTCGAATTAAAAACCCTCTTCAATAAATACCATCAGATTAAAATTTAATAATCAATCCCAAAGAACTTCTTAAAAATGAATGTTTTATTCACCCTGTTTCATTAAAGAAACTCCTCATTCCACCCGATAAATAAATGCTATTTCTGCATTGTGAATCATTTTGTTTTGGATGTGGCAATTTCTCCACTAATGGAAAATTAGGTTCTATTTGATAAGAGTGGTGGTTGGCCGAATGAAGGGAAAATGGTGGATTCCGGGCGCGTGCGTGTTGAGTTTTGTGGCGATGTATGTTGGGTGCGCACCTTCTGTATTTCATTTGGGCCGTCAAACGCAGGCCAGGCCGGGACTTGAAGATATCCGTTCTTTTGCAATTAGTTACAAAAAAGTTCCGCTGTCATATTTTTCCTCTTTCGATTTGGTCATTCTCGATCTGGATGCCTACTCGGCAAGGGACATTCATCGACTTGAAAAGAAGGGGAAAATTGTTCTGGCTTATCTGAATGTTGGCGAATTGGAGACGTTTCGTTGGTACAAGCCGCTCGTTCCTGACAAATGGATTTTGGAGCAAAATCCTGAATGGCCTGAGCACTATTTTGTGGACGTCCGTAAACGTGGGTGGCGGAGGTTGCTGCTGAATAAAATTGTTCCACGAATTTTACGAAAAAGTGTACAGGGACTTTTTCTGGATTCGGTGGATCTGGCCGCTTCGGAAAGGCATCCGGGATTGAGAGGTGCAATGATTCACGTGATTAAAAGCCTCCACAAGAAATTCCCTGAAGAATTTCTTGTTTTAAATAACGGACAATTCCTTTTGCAGCAAGTCGCGGAAGATGTAAACGCACTGGCTGTGGAAAATGTGTTTACCGATCCTCAAGGGGAAAAATCGTCGCACCTGCGTACAGCGGGCGATGTGTGGGAAACCTTGCAAAAATTGCAAAAAATGAAACGAAAATACCGCATGCCCGTGTTTGTGGTGGATTATTTTCCGGCAAATGAAGAAGTGAATGTATCGGATTGGTACCGGCTGTGCCGGGAGTATGGTCTGATTTTGTATGTTGGAGATTACCGGTTTCAAAAGATTTATTTTGAATCGAAATAAGCGAATTTATCCATTGGAATACGTATGAACGGCTTGAATATCCAGGATCGCGATCATTTTATCATTGTTCGATTTTCTCAGAAATGTTCCATTACCAATGCCAATGCCTGTGAATTTGCAAAAGAGGTGCTGAATCACGTCGGAACTGGAATTTCAATCGTGCTGGATTGTCAGAACATCGAATTCTTTGACAGTGCGGCCATTTCTTCGCTCATTCAAATTCACAAGAAAGTTGTCAGTAATAAAGGACGCGTCATCCTGGTCAACGTGGGGGATCAAATTCGTCTTTTGCTGCTTATTACACGTCTTCATAAAATATTTGAGATTCACGAGACATTGGAAGCAGCCATTCACAGTTTGGTTGAGAAAACCAAAAAAGTGAGCGATACAAATCCCTACACTATTCGGCTTGCTGTGAAGAATGCGCCGGTGTACGCCGTTTTAAAGATTCTGCGTCCGGATTCACTGATTACGGCCAATGCACAGAGTTTTAGGAAAAAAGCGGAAGAATATATTCAAACAAAGGAAGTCGTTTTTCTTAACCTGAATGTCATTCGCAACATCGACAGCACCGGCATTGCCACGCTGATTCATTTAAAAGCATTTGCCCGGAAGCAGACAAAAAAGATCGGGATGATTTACGACAATACGGTGCTGACCCAGCTTTTTGAATTGTATTCGCTGGATCGGCTTTTCCCGCATTTTCGAACAGAGGAGGAGGCAATCACGGCGCTTTTGCCTGCAGAGGCAAGACATTTTAATGAGAAAAAATCAGCAAAACCGGTGCGGATGCCTGGAGAAAAATCCAAATTCCATTACGATGACATTGAATTTTTGTCATCCTTAAAAAGGCACGACCCATGAAAAATAAATACATTCAGGATGTAGTGTTCAGTTTGGCCGCGTTTTTTCTGGTGATCATTAGCATCAATATTTTGCTTTTCCCGGAAATGCCCGGATTTCTTGGCTTGAATCCGCACCCCTATTTGCTGGTCGTACTGCTCATTTCCGGTCGTTTCGGTCTAAAAGAAGGTCTGGTTTCAGCCTTTCTTGCAACGGCGATTTTGGCTCTGTACGTGTTTCTGGAAAATCAGCCTTACTTTTCCTGGAGTTTGATTACCCGGTCGCTGTTTTTGATCCCCGTTTTTTCATTCTTCATCACGGCGGTTATTATTGGAGAGATGCGGGGATTTAACAAAAGTTACGAGCGAGGTCTTCGCAGCGAAAATTCTGATCTGAAGGGGGAAAACGGTCGCTTGAAGGAGCAATTGGAAATTGTAACAGCCATTAAAGAAGAGCTGGAAAGCAGAATTGTCAGTCAGGAAGAAACGGTTCATTCCCTTTACAAGGCAACGCAAACTCTTGAAACGCTCAACGAAATGGACTTTTACAAGGCGCTGGCGCGTTTGGCCTCACGATTTACGGGTGCCAACAAAACCAGTGTTTACATGATTGATTATTCTCACAATGTGATTCGGCGAATGGCAGAGTTTGGATGGGACAGCAAACCGGACAAACCCAAAGATTTCCCTCTGTATGAAGGGATTTTGGGCAAAGTCATTCAGCGGAACCGCCTGTTTACTATTAAGGAGATTTCTGACAATCCCAAAGACCTGGCCATCTGGGAGAAATCGCCACACCGCGCCTACGTGTACGTACCTATTTCAATGGGGCCCGTTATTGTGGGGGTTCTAACGGTAGATGACATTCCTTTTCTGAAATTAAATCTTTCTACGGTTCGAATTCTTTCACTCATTCCTGAACTGGCTCTGCCTGCTCTGAAAAATATCATTAAGTACCAGGATTTACAGGAGATGGTCACGATCGATCCGGTTACGGATTTGTTGAAATACGAGTCGTTTTTGGAAATGGCGGATGTCGAGTTTAAAAAGGCTGCACGCTACCACCTGGATTTTTCAATGCTTTTTGTGTCCGTGGAAGACTTGAGCCGGATCGAAAAGAAATCCGGCCATGATGCCAAGATCAAAACACTGAAATGGATGAGCGCGGGGTTAAAGGAGCTCTTGCGCACCGTGGATATTTTAGGCGTTGGTACGGAAGAGGGGCTTTTTTGCTTAGCCCTGCCAATGACGAATACGGAAGGCGTGCTTGCCCTAATCAATCGTGTGAAAGCCTGGAAAATGCGATCGCGGAAGCAATTGACGTGGGGAGAAACCCTGCAATTTTATTTTGGCGCCTCCAGTTTCCATCCTTCCATTGAAACGCTGGAAGCCATGGTGATCATGACCCGCAACTCCCTGAAATTGAGCAAAATGACTCGAGCTTCACAGAAATCAAAAGTGGCAAGCGTATGAACTGGGATCGTTATCTCGATTTAAAGAAACAGCGGAAGCGCCCGGCGGATTATTTTATTCCTGAAAATGAAAATGAGGCCAGACAGGCTCTGGCTCTGGGAATTATTGGCATTGGGGAGTACGTAGAATTTTCGCTCACAATGGAACCTCTTGTGGATAGTGTGCACGATCCGGACCCGGAGGTGCGTAAACTGGCCGTGCGGCAAATTGCCGAGAAACACACGCCCTTTGCCGTTCGATTGCTGTATTTTATGCTGACGGATGCTGACGAAGAGGTGCGCCTGTATGCCGCCTCCGAATTGGAGAGAATCGATAATGAAATGCAGACCCAAATTTATGATCTGGAACAGAAATTGAAAAAAAATCCGGGTGCCGCCGCCTTGCGAACGGAATTGGCCCGCATTTACATCGATTACGCACGCCAGATGATGGTTGGGGAAAATCTCCAGAAGTTTTTTTTGAAGAAGTCTGTGGCGCTTCTGAACAGGAATTTTGAAATGGGTCAAAAGAATTCAGAAAATTATTTTTATCGGGGATGGGCTTTTGAAATGCTGGGAGATTTCACGCGAGCTCTTCGAGATTTCAAGGAGGCGATTACCGGAAATCCCGGCGATCCGCGGGCATACATTGAATCGGCTCAAATCTATTTCAATCTGAAAAAATTTGACACCGTGAAACGCATCATGCGAATTGTGCCGGTTCATTCGGAGCAAATTGAGGAATACCACGCGCATTTATACTGGAAAAACAATGGCTTGTTCAATTAGAAAGTTTCTTTTTATGTTTGTCGGAATTCTCTTCATGAGCGGCCAGGTTATTTCACAAACCGTCCGGAGCAAAGAAGTTCCCCGGAAAGTTTTGGCGCTGTACAAGGGCAGCGAAAAACGAACGGAAGAGGTAAACGAAATTTACCAGCTCGCTCAACTGCCGCTGAATAATCTGGGGCTGGTTGTGACCTACGCCGATGCCGAAAAAAATCTGCCGTCTCTGGACGAACTTAAAACCTACCGCGGAGTTTTAACGTGGTTTATTACCGACCAAATGAAACACGCGCACCGGTACCGAAAATGGCTGAACCGCGTGCTGAAAAAGACGCAGCTTCGTGTGGTGGTTTTGGGTCACTTTGGCGCCTACAGGGA
>CAZIYL010000010.1:13724-23589 GCA_964543425.1 uncultured Deferribacteres bacterium | reverse complement strand
AATTCGTGGGCTTTTTTTTCTTCCACGAATTAGCAGGAAAGAAAAATGCCTAAAATCCCTGAAAATAAAATAGAAGAGGTCCGGCAAGCAGCGGACATTGTGGATGTTGTCTCCGACTACGTTACGCTGAAGAGAAGCGGACAGAATTATTTCGGACTGTGTCCATTTCATCAGGAAAAAACCCCCTCGTTTTCGGTGAATCCCGCCAAACAAATTTTCTACTGTTTTGGCTGCGGAGCAGGTGGAAATGTCTTTTCTTTCATTATGAGAATTGAAAAAATCAGTTTTCCGGAAGCTGTTCTTCATTTGGCCAGGAAGTACAATATCAGCATTCTTCTGGAAAAAGAAGATTCGGAAGAGTCGCGTTTAAAAACAGCCATTTACGATGCCAATCGTTTTGCAGCCGCTTTTTTCCACAATCATTTGCTGAAAACACCATCCGCTCAAAAAGCACGGGATTATCTCAACCAGCGCGGTTTTTCTCAGGCCATGATTGAAAAATTTAATCTGGGGTGGTCACTGGAGTCCTGGGATGGCCTGATTCAGGCAGCGAAAAAAAAAGGAATTTCGGAGAAAATCCTGAAAGCTGCCGGACTGGTTGTTGTAAATGAGCGGGGCGGCACCTACGATCGTTTTCGGGGGCGCCTGATGTTTCCCATTTACCAGACATCCGGAGTGGTGGTGGGCTTCGGCGGACGCATCCTTGACAAAGAGGCCAAAACGGCCAAATATTTAAACACGTCGGATACACCCGTTTTTCAGAAGGGACGGATTCTTTACGGGCTTTACCAGAACCGGGAGGCCATCCGAAAGGAGGATCAGGTAATTCTCGTTGAGGGTTACGCCGATCTGATCAGTCTCGTGCAGTTTGGAATCGAAAACGTGGTGGCATCTTCCGGCACGGCGTTAACGGAGAATCAGGCCAATTTGATGATGCGAATGACCCGAAATGTGGTGCTGCTTTACGACGGCGATTTGGCCGGGGCACATGCCGCCCTGCGGGGCGTGGACACGCTTGTAAAAACCGGACTGCGGGTCTCTGTTGTGGCGCTTCCGCCGGAACACGATCCCGATTCGTACGTCAGAGAATTCGGTGCGAAGAAGCTGCGGAATCTCATTCAAACCGCACAGGATTTAATCGATTTCAAGATCATGGCCTACCAGTCGGAAAAGTCACTGGACATCCCTCAGAACAAAACGGAATTGCTGCACCAGCTTACCGGAACCATTGGAAAAATATCGGATGAGGTACTGCGGAATCTCTACGGACAGCGGGTGGCAGCGAAATTGAACCTTCCCGAACGCATTGTTTTTCGGGAGATTGCCAGATTGAAACGGCAGGAGAAAGCCTCTCCGGAAACCCCTGTTGCAAAAATCGGTGAAAATCTATCAAAAAGCGCATCATTTTTGGCGGAACGTGATTTGATCCGGATTGCCGTAGAACATTCAGAAATGCTTCCGTTTATTTTTCAAAATATTTTGTTAGATGAGCTGAATTATCCGGGGTTTCGTCGGATTTTTCAGATTATTTTCCAGCACTATCAGCGAAATGAAGAAATAGAGGTGCAGGAGATTTTTGATTCTGTTGAGAATCCGGATGTTCAGGCGCTTTTGGCAAAATACAATTTTGAGAAAACCGAGGAGATTTCAGAAAAGGATCTCCGACTCTGGGCAGAAGATTGTGTGGCAACAATTAAGCTTGTGGAAATACGGCGGCAAATTGACGAAGTGCGCCAGGCCATGCATCAGGCTCAAATGAGCGGCGGATCGGATATGACCGCGTTGAACCAGAAATACCTGGAGCTCAAGCAGAAGGAATTGGCCATACGGCAGCATGAATTTTTTGAGACTAAGGAAAATAAGGAAGAAGATGTGCCATTTTAGAATTCTGCCACGAATTATCGCGAAGGAAATAAAAAATTAGTGGGCCGTTTTTTAATCTCCCACGAATTGACACGAATTAGCACGAAGAGAATTACCGTGGATTTGCTATTAAAAGGCGAAGTTTATCAAATAATTGGGGCGGTTATGGATGTTCACCGTGAGCTGGGATTCGGTTTTTTAGAACCTGTTTATCAGGAGGCGCTGCCGGTTGAGTTTGGAAAGCGAAATATACCTTTTCTGAAAGAGGAAAGATTGAGGATTTATTACAAAGACGTGATACTGGGGAAAATATATATTGCTGATTTTGTCTGCTTCAATCAAATTATTGTAGAAATTAAGGCTGTTCAACAAATCCCCGGAATTTGTTGCCCAAGTTCTCAATTATTTAAATGCCACGCGATTCCATCTTGGATTAATAATCAATTTTGGAGAAGCAAGTCTAAAGTATAAGCGCGTTATTTTATGATAATTGGTGTAAATTAGTGTAAATTAGTGGGCCATTTTTTAATCTCCCACGAATTGACACGAATTAGCACGAAAAAAATTCCTGTTTAATTAGTGCGAATTAGTGGGCTTGTTTCCTCGGGAATTTGCTCATCATGTACTCCGCCAGAGCGGTAATGGTGAGACTGGGATTCACGCCCAAATTTGTCGGTAAAATCGACCCGTCAATCACGTACAGATTTTCATAATTAAAAACCTTTCCGTTGAAATCAATCACTCCTTTGTCAGGCGATTCGCCCATAGAACATCCCCCCAAAATGTGGGCGGTTGTTGCCACGCCAAAAAGAACCTCCGGCAGCATCGACATCGGTTCGCCGTGAATTTTTTCCGCCATCATTTTGAAGGCTTTGTTGGCAACGGGCATATATTTGGGCACCTTGGCGCCCGTTTGCCAATCCGTTGTAAAACCCTTTCGGCCGAACAATATCCACCGGCGCTTGTAAGAAAGCCGCAAATAATTGTTGGTAGGCTGCATCACCAGCAGAATGGCCGATTTTTTCGCAAATCCAAAGGGCCAAAGAGCTCGCAAAAATCGAAGCGGGTGCCGAATAATGGTTCCAACCCACCAGAGCTGGCGGGGAATGCCTTTTCCGCCTTCCGTTAAAACCGTCTTCAGAATTCCCTGGGCATCCTGACCGGCTCCGTATCGCACGACTTCAATGTGCGTGTTTTCGTCAACATCCACACCGGAAGTAATAGCCACACCTTTGGAACAATCCAGATTTGGATCCCGGCTGGCAGCGCCACCCAGAGCCTCGGAATTGGTTCGGACAAAGTCTCCCAATGCATCGGACAAATCGGGCAGCGATCCCTTTTGTTTGAGCTTCAGGAGAAGACGGACAGTTCCCAAAACACCGCCGGCAAAAATAACGCCCTTTGAATGAAATTCCTTCCCGGGATGAAACAGTCCGGTTGATTTGCGGGTGAGAATTTTGTACGAATCACCGTCGGGAATGACATCGACCGCCTCGGTTTCGGGGAAAATCTCTACACCCATTTTTTCGGCCAGATACAAATAATTTTTGTCCAATGTATTTTTGGCATTGTGACGGCAGCCCACCATGCATCCGCCGCAGAAAACACATCCGCTTCGGCGGGGTCCCTTCCCATCGAAATAAGGATCATCTACTTCCACGTCGGGTTCGCCGAAAAAGATACTGAGCGGATGCTTTTCAAAGGTGTGTCCCATTCCTAACTCTTCCGCAATTTCCTTCAGTTTGTAATCGGTTGGATTCATGGTCTCTTCCGGAGGCAGAGCAGCCCCCAGCATTTTGTAAGCCAGATCGTAAAACGGCTTGAGCGTTTCTTTGGTAATGTGTCCCCAACGGGAATCATCGAAGGCCTTATCCGGAGGAATGGGCAGGGTGTTGGCGTACACGAGACTTCCACCACCCACGCCGGCTCCGTGAAGTACAAACACATCCTTCAGCAGAGTCATGCACTGGATTCCGTACATGAAGAGCTTCGGCATCCAGTAGAATTTGTGGAGAACCCAATTGGTTTTCGGGAAATCGTTCGACTCCCAGCGTTTTCCTTTTTCAATTACGGCGACGCGATAGCCCTTTTCCGCCAGCCGAAGCGCCGAAACGCTTCCGCCAAAGCCCGATCCAATCATAACGTAATCGTACATTTGCAAAGCCTCTTTATCTCCCACGAATTGACACGAAGGAAATAAAAAATTAGTGTAAATTGGTGCAAATTAGTGGGCTATTTTTTTAGTCTGCCACGAATTGACACGAATTAGCACGAAAAAATAAACAATTCGTGTTTAATTGGTGTAAATTAGTGGGCCATTAATCATACGAAATCTTAGGGAAAAAAATCGGAAAAATCAAGTGAAAAGTTTTCTATTTGAGGAATACTGAAATTTATTGGCTGCATTTGACAATTTACTTTTTGATTTTGGGAAAAAATTTAATATATTATAATCCAATGATAGGTCGGGCAACTCAACTGCGTTGAATTCCAACCAGGAGAAAAGTATATGAAAATCTTAAAGGGACTCTCTGTTTCGGAAGGAATCGCCATTGGTAGTGCAATAGTGGTTACCCCCGATTTTATGGAGATTCCCCCGAGAAAACTCCGTGCTAATCAGATAGAAGCCGAGGTTCGCCGCTACCTGAAATCATTGGATGAAACGGCCAAGCACATCCAACAAAACAAAGAGCAGGCTGAAAAAGACCTTGGAAAGGTTACCAGTCAGATTTTCGATGCTTATGCCGAAATCATTAATGACCCCTTTTTCAGGGAAGAAATTCCCGACAAAATTCGCAAAGAACGTATAAACGCCGAAACTGTTCTTCGAAAAGCCGTTCTGGAGTACAACAGCTCTTTGGAATCTGTAAAAGATGGCTATCTAAAAGAGCGTTTGAATGATATTTTTGCCGTCGAGCGCTGGATTTTGCGCTGGCTTTCGTCACCAAACAAGCGATTTTCATTTGCCCCGCCGGAAAATGCCGTTTTAATTGCACGCGAATTAATGGTGCAGATGGTAATGAATATTAACCGCAAACGCATTATTGCCATTGTGACAGAAAAAGGAGGACTTACCGGCCATGCGGCCATTTTGGCACGATCGTATCACATTCCGGCAATCGTTCAGGTAAAAGGCCTTTTGAACACAATCAAGGATGGCGCTCCGGTGATTGTAGACGGGGATTCGGGGAAAGTAATAATGGAACCGCAGCCTGAGATTGTGCAAAAATATCGCATGAAGCTTCAGGAAGAGCTGAAACACTGGAAGATTTTGCAGAAGAAGCGTTTCGAACCGGCGGTTACCAAAGACGGGCAGCAGATCGAAATCCTTGCAAACATTGGCTCTGCCGATGAAGCACGTGAAGCGCTCGAGTATGGGGCAGAAGGAATTGGCCTGTATCGAACGGAATATTCGTTTATCGAAGCCGGCAAATTTCTGGATGAAGATGAACAGTTTGAAATTTACCGGGAAATTGTCGAAATAATGAATGGGAAAGAAGTTACTATTCGAACATTGGATGTGGGGGCGGATAAATTGCTTTTTCAGGAACAAACAATTCCTGAAGCAAATCCGCTGCTGGGACTTCGTTCCATCCGCTATTTTTTGACCCGGGATATGGTGAATTTTGAGGGGCAGCTCCGCGCTATTCTTCGGGCAAGCGCCTATGGAGCCGTGAAAATTCTTTATCCGATGGTGACCACAATGGAAGAGGTCAATGCGATTGTTCGTGCCTACGAACGGGTGAGAAAAGAACTGATTCGGGAAAAGATTCCTATTCGCAAGCGGGTTAAACGGGGAATTATGATTGAGGTTCCTTCGGCGGTGCTGCTGGCCGATCATTTTATTGCAAAATGTCAATTCTTGAGTATCGGCACAAATGATCTGATTCAGTACACTCTCGCCGTTGATCGCAACAACGGTGCCGTGGCGGATTTGTACCAGCCGCTGAATCCCTCAATCCTGAGGTTGATTCAATTGACGGTAAATGCAGCATCCCAGAAGAGGGGAGAGGTATCCGTTTGCGGCGAAATGGCCTCCGAGCCCGCATATGTTCCGTTGCTTATGGGATTGGGAATTCGCACCTTGAGCATGAATCCCGTAGCTGTTCCGGTTGTGAAAGAAGTTATTCGAAATATTTCGCTGAGGGATTGTCAAAAAATGGCTCGGCAAGCGCTTCAGTGCGCGACGGTGAATGAGGTAATGAAAATCCTGAATGCACAAAGTACGGCGGGTTACTGAGCCTGCCAAAATAACCTTTTCAAACGTTCTGAAAATCCTAAATGCATGGCTGCGGTGCTTTTCTTTCGGAAAAACGTCTCACAGTTCTAACTATTTAAAAAAGCTTGAATTTTTGTATTTCGTATGATATTTTTTAAATAAATAGAATGATTTATCTGAGAAATAAACATATTTTCTCAAAAGGTGAGATAACGATATAAGTGTTTAAAAATTCAGGAGGATAATAAATGTCTGTCTTAAATGTAAAGATTTATGGAAACCCCATATTGCGCAAAAGGGCGGAAGAAGTTGAGGTGATTGATAATGACATTCGCAAATTTGTGGATAATATGTTCGATACCATGTATGCTGAGGATGGGGTGGGTCTGGCTGCGCCGCAAGTGGGCGTTTCTAAACGCATTTTTATTATTGATGTAAGCGAAGTCGATGGCGAGCCCGAAACCCCCATGGTTTTTATTAACCCGAAGATTATCCGGCAGTCGGACAGAACCAGCATTGTAGAAGAGGGATGCCTGAGTATTCCCGGAATTCGCGAGGATGTGAAGCGATCCGAAGAAGCGGAAGTAGAGGCACTAAACGAAAAGGGCGAATTGGTACACTACAAGGCAAAGGGGCTGTTTGCCCGCGCTGTTCTTCATGAAAATGATCATCTGAATGGTGTCCTCTTTGTGGATTATTTGGGACCGGTTCGGAAAATGATGATCAAGGATCGATTAACAGAATTAGAACAGCGCTCGAGACTGGAACAAGAGGCTGCTTAGCAGACAGGGAGATTGAAAATGATGGTTGTATTTTATGTAATAGGCGGGATTGTTTTATTTGTTGCCGGGTGGCTGTTTGCGAATGTTTACAAACAGCGCCGTACGCAAAAGGCTCTTTACCGGGCGGAAGATATTATTAAACAAGCGACTCGTCAGGCTGAAAAGGAGAAAAACCAGATTATCCTCCAGGCAAAGGAGGAAAAATATAAAATTCGGGAATCTGTTGAGACGGAGTTTAGGGATCAGAGAAAGGCTCTTGAAGAGGCGGAACGGAAACTTCAGAAGCGCGAAAAGAGTCTGGATAACCAATCGGATTATTTGAACCGAAAAGAGCAGAAGCTGGTCAATCAGGAAAAAGAGATTGCCCGTCTGCGCGAGGATTATGAAAAGAAAAGCGGCGAGTTGGAGGAAGTTCTTCAGAAGCAAATGTTGGAACTGGAGCGCATTGCAGGGCTTTCCATCGATGAGGCAAGGAAGATTCTGTTTAAGAACATTGAGCACGATACCAAACTGGATGCTGTGCATCTCACGCAATCCATTCTAACCGACGCGAAGGAAAATGCGGTTAAGGAAGCGAAAAAAATTATTACCGAAGCCATCGAAAAGGTTGCTTCCGATCACACGGTGGAGTCCACTATTTCTGTGGTAAATCTGGACAATGAAGATGTCAAGGGGCGAATTATTGGCCGGGACGGCCGGAATATTAAAATTTTTGAAATGCTTACCGGTGTGAAGGTAATTGTGGACGATTCCCCTGAAGCGGTTGTACTTTCGGGCTTTGATCCGGTGCGGCGTGAGATTGCCCGTATTTCCCTTGAAAAACTGATTCGGAACGGAAAAATCAATCCGCAGCGGGTTGAGCAGGTCATTAAACAATCCGAAAAGGAAATGGAGCAGATTGTCTGGAAAGCCGGTAACGAAGCCATTCGCGAGGTTGGCGTTGGGAAGGTTCATCCCGAAATCGTGGAAATGCTGGGCCGATTGAAGTATCGCACCAGCTACGGTCAGAATGTACTTCAGCACTCCAAAGAGGTTGCGTTTCTCACCGGCGCAATGGCTGCCGAGCTTGGTTTTGATGTGCGCCTTGCGAAACGGGCCGGTCTGTTTCACGATATCGGAAAAGCGATTAGTCAGAATTCCGAAAGCACCCACACGCAGATTGGTGTGGAACTTGCCAAGAAATATCGGGAGCATCCCGTTGTGATTAATGCCATTGCTTCGCACCACGAGGATGTGGAACCAACGCACCCCATTTCCATTCTGGTTTCCGCTGCCGATTCCATTTCAGGCTCACGGCCCGGCGCTCGCAGGGAAACTCTAGAAGGCTATGTCAGAAGAATTGATCGACTGGAAAAATTGGCCGATTCTTTTGAAGGCGTGGCAAAAGCATACGCCATTTCCGCCGGGCGCGAGGTTCGTGTTATCGTGGAGCCGGAAGATATCTCAGATGAGGAAGCTTTTGTTTTGGCCTCGGATATCGCTCATAAGATTCAATCCGACATGGAATATCCGGGGCACATTAAAGTGACCGTTATTCGGGAAACGCGAGCCATTCAATATATTTAAAACATCACAAAAAGAAAAAAGGTGACAGAAAAAGTCACCTTTTTTGTATTCGCAAAAGAAGGAGAATCCTATGGATCAAATGACATTGGAAGATATTCAGCAACTACCCAAAGCGGAATTGCACGTTCATCTGGATGGTTCGGTTCGACCTGAAACGCTGCTAGACCTCGCTAAAAAGCAAAAGATCGATCTCCCCTTTTCAGATGTCCCCTCTCTTCGAAAATATTTACAGGTGGGAAAAGTGGTCACCGATTTGGAAGCCTATATTAAACGATTCGACATAACCCTTAGTGTGATGCAAACGGAAAATGCCCTTTTCAGAACGGCATTTGAACTGGCGGAGGATGCCGCCCGGGAAAATATCCGCTTACTGGAAATACGCTTTTCGCCAATTCTCCACACTAAAAAAGGCCTGAACCTGGAAATCATCATGGATGCTACCATCGAAGGGCTGCGGGCGGCGGAAAATAAGTACAATATTCGCACGGGCGTCATTGTTTGCGGCATTCGCCACATGGACCCTGAAACATCCCTGCAACTGGCTGAGTTGACGGTGGCCTACAAAAACCGCGGTGCCATTGGTTTCGATTTGGCCGGTGCAGAGTACAATTATCCCGCCAAACATCATGTGGAAGCTTTTTACACGATCCGAAACAACAACATTAACTGCACCGTGCACGCAGGTGAGGCCTACGGCCCAAAGAGTATTCACCAGGCCATTCACTATTTGGGTGCCCATCGTATCGGTCACGGTACGCACCTGATCGAAGACATGGATTTAATGGACTACGTGAATGATCACCGAATTTGTCTGGAAATATGTTTAAGCAGCAACCTGCATACGGGCAGTGTTCCGTCGTTACACAGTCATCCCTTGCGCCGATTTCTGGATTACGGGCTCCGTGTGACGCTTAATACGGATAATCGTCTCTTTTCAGACACCACGGTTTCCAAGGAAATTTTTCTCGCGCAAAAGACGTTTAATCTCACTGAAGAAGAAATTAAAAAAATCGTCATGTTTGGCTTTAAGAGCGCGTTTATGCATTATCGTGAACGAAAGAAGTTGCTGTTGCAGGTCGCAGACGAATTGCACGCCTCTTGTTTGTAAGCCCGGGTGATGTGAGCCGGGTAATTGTACCACTGCCCTGTTTAAATTAAATTCCTGGCAACGGTCGTAGGGTGACGTGGGAAGGTCGCTGATTAGTCATTCGAATTTGTTTGGGATTTCGTGCTTCGGTATTTATTCTTCTTGTCTGCGAAACAGGCGGAAAAAATAGCCGCGAATGCACGAATGATTTCAAATTTGCCGCACGTCCCTCTGTCTCTGCGGAGAGTTTTCTTTTTTTGGGATTTTGATTCCCGGTCATTTCGATACGTTTGCCATCCTTCGACAGGGCTCAGGAACCATCCTTCGACAGGGCTCAGGAACCATCCT
>CAZIYL010000010.1:0-13624 GCA_964543425.1 uncultured Deferribacteres bacterium | reverse complement strand
CCATCCTTCGACAGGGCTCAGGAACCATCCTTCGACAGGGCTCAGGAACCATCCTTCGACAGGGCTCAGGAACGGGCAGCCATTCAATGACCGGTTTTTTCCTTACGCCGCTGCAGCCTTGCGGTAAATTTTTTTTGTTTGGGTTATTGGAATTTCGAGAATTGGAATTTGTTTGTGATTTCGGATTTCGTGCTTGGGATTTTAACTCATGTTCCCTATTTTATCACCAAAAGCATCAACCTTTCAGAATACGTCACAGTATTTACGAAAAGAACTACTGAGTCACTTTGTGAATCCTTTGCGTCTTTGGGTTTTGGAGGCTGTCTGTTTGTGCTCGGATTTCCCAACATCTGTGGAAAAGCACAGAAATTGTGGACGTCTTGTAAATTCTTGCGAAAATCACTTGACAAAAACAAAAAATCTCCGTAAAATGTAACATTCAATTAGAAACTATTCCTTTAAATAAATGTGAGGTGACATATGCATCCAACAAGCAGTCCGGTGGCCTACGCCATTTATTTGGTGTTTTTTGTTATTATGATGATTTTGTTTGGGTACCTGATCTGGCAGCGGTTAAAAGTGATGCTTCAGGCCGAACCGATCAATCGGTATGATCACATTGGTGTACGTATCTGGGAAACACTAAAGATTGTTTTGGGTCAAACCCGAATCTTGAATCGGCATTTTCTGGCAGCCGGATTCATGCATGCATTTATTTTTTGGGGATTTGTGGTTCTGTTGATTAATTCCAGTAATGTTATTTTCGGAGGACTTTACCATGGGTTTCACTTTCCGTTTTTAAATACTGGTTCAAGTGCTCTGACAATTTACGATTATATTCGCGATATTTTTGAAATAATCGTAGTGGTCATGGTGCTAATTGCATTTTTCCGACGTGCAGTTTTGCGCACCAAGCGTCTGACCATCAATTTTGACGGTTACCTGATTCTAACCTTTATTTTTCTCATCATGGTTTCCGATTTTTTTATGAATGGTGCAAACAAGGTTATGCATCCAAACGATTTGGCCAACGCTTCATTAATAAATTTTTGGGTGGGGGGCTATTTTTTATCTCACCACATGAGTTGGAATACGGCTCATATTGTTTTTAATTCCGGCTGGTGGGTGCACGCGGCAACTGTGCTTATCTTCTTGGATTTCTTGCCGGTGTCCAAACATTTTCACGTAATCACGGCAGTTTTCAACGTGTTTTTCAAGCGTCTGGACAAAGGCTATTTACCCAAGCTGGATATCGAAAATGCCACGCACTACGGGGCTTCGAAGCTTCACCATTTCGATTGGAAAGATATCCTGGACGTGTACACCTGCACCGAATGCGGGCGCTGCCAGTCGGTTTGTCCGGCATTTAATACGGGAAAACCCCTCTCTCCGAAAAAAATCAACGAAAATATGCGGGAATATCTTTTCGATAATATTGGCACAATTGTCAGCAATCCGCGTGAGAAGCTGGATGAGTTGGAATATAAAGGTGATCCGCTTGTGGGCAATATGATTTCGGAGGACGTGATCTGGGCGTGCACAAGCTGCGGTGCCTGCGAAAATGTGTGCCCCCTAACGATCGAATTTATCGACCGCATTGTCGAGATGCGCCGATACCTGGTTCTTGAAGAAAGCAAATTCCCGCAAGAATTGGTAACCACGTACAAAAACATTGAAAACAACAGCAACCCATGGGGAATTGGTTCCAGCGAACGAGAGGCATGGGCCGAAGGGCTGAATGTTCGCAAAATGCGTGACGTGAAGGAAGCAGATGTACTTTACTGGGTTGGATGTGCGGGTGCTTTCGATGATGCGGGCAAAAAGACTTCACAAGCGATGGTGAAAATTTTAAATGCCGCCGGTGTTGATTTTGCAATTCTCGGAAAGGAAGAGAACTGTACGGGTGATCCGGCCAGACGTTCCGGAAACGAGTATCTTTTCCAAATGCAGGCGGAAACAAATATCGAAACCCTGAATAAATACAAATTCAATCGGATTGTGACCCAATGTCCCCACTGTTACAATACGCTTAAAAATGAATACCCGCAATTTGGTGGGAATTATAACGTAATTCACCACTCCGAATTTCTTGAAGAATTAATTGAATCCGGCAAGATAAAATTGACCAAGCCGTTGAAGGAACGGATTACCTATCACGATTCCTGTTATCTGGGACGTCACAACGACATTTACGACGCGCCACGAAAGGTGATTGCCGCTATTCCTGGGGTGGAAATGGTAGAAATGCCGCGCAATAGAGACAACGCATTCTGCTGCGGCGCAGGCGGTGGCCGCATGTGGATGGAGGAAACCATCGGTACCCGCATCAATCACGATCGTGCCGAGGAAGCCATTGGTGTGAATCCAAATGTGGTGGCAACGGCCTGTCCATTCTGCCACACGATGCTGGATGACGGGTTAAAGGACAAGGGGAAAGAAGATATCCAGACACTGGACATTGTTCAACTGGTTGCCGAATCAATGGAATAAGCCCAATAGTCGAAGCTAAAATCAAACAAAAGTATTAATGCCACGCATTCACGGATTTTATTCGAATGAAAATGTAATTCCTGCATTCGCGGCTAATTCTTTTGTAAAAAAACAAAGATTTTTAATGCAACACCGTGAATTATGTAAAATTAAAATACATTTTGATTATTAGAAAGGATCTTGGAATTATTTATGCAGGATTTTGAATATCACGTATTGGACAAAGGTGTAGTTCGCCTTGTGGATTTTATGGGCGGAGACAATGCCGTTGTTCAAGCGGCGCGCGTCTCTTTTGGACAGGGAACCAAGGGCGAGGAAAAAGATCGCAAGCTGATTGATTATCTTATTCGGAATGCTCACGAAACGCCCTTTGAACAGGCGCTCTTTAAATTTCATGTCAAGTGCCCGATTTTTGTAGCGAGGCAGTGGTTCCGGCATCGGTGGGCAAGTTACAACGAGATTTCGGGCCGCTACACGGAAATGTCACACGAATTCTACGTGCCCGATAAATTTCGAACCCAGGAAAAAAAGAATTACAAATATTCTGACCTGGACGAAGTGCTGAGCCAAAAATTGCGAGATAAAATAGAAGTGTTTTACGAACAGACGTACCGGCTTTACGAGGAGTTTTTAACGGAGGGTGTGGCAAAGGAGCAGGCTCGGATTGTTTTACCGCTTTCGCTCTACACGCAATTCTACTGGGCGGTCAATGCGCGTTCGCTTATGAATTTCGTAAAGCTTCGGACAGATGAACATGCCCAGTATGAAATTCGTGTGTATGCCAATGCCATTGCCGATGTTTTTCAGAAAAAAATGCCGTGGACGTTTGAGGCCTTTAAAAAACATATTTTGGAACAGGAGTGAGATTTCGGGTTAATTTTTGAATTTGTGGCAATGGAAACTTGAAATCATTTTTATTGAAAGTGTTCCGCACAATTGTTTTAAAAAAAATCGGTTTTTTCCAAAGAATCAGAAAAAAAGTATTGACAGTCCTATTTTAATTTTTTATATTTAAACAGTTCTTTTAAAAAACACACTTTCGGTGCTCGCGTGATATGAACATTGGGTTCATCAACACGGAGCTGAAAAGGGAATCCCGTGAAAATCGGGAGCAGCCCCGCTACTGTAATGGGTGACGAAAACCGTAAAATGCCACTGCCCAATTTTGTTGGTCGGGAAGGCACGGCGAGTAGGATGACCCCTAAGCCAGGAGACCTGCCGGAATTGCAACCAGTGGAACCTTCGCGGGCGAGGTTTGGGCTTGAGATTTGATCAAAACACGCTTTTTAACCCCAATTTTCTTAGCGAAGGTTGGGGTTTTTTCTTGCCCCGCCGAAATTTCTTTCCCCGCAGGTTTTCACAACTTTTACAGGAGATTTACCATGTCAACAGAACTTAATCAGGGGTACGTACAGGTTTACACGGGAGATGGGAAAGGCAAAACAACCGCGGCTCTCGGGTTGGCTTTCCGGGCGGCAGGAAATGAATTCCATGTATTCATCGGTCAATTTATGAAGGGGCAAAAATACGGTGAACTGGAAGCCGCAAAACGCCTTTCCCCGTACATCACAATCGAACAATTCGGGAAACCCACATTCGTTCACGTCGATAAAGCCACCGAGGAAGACATCCGGTTGGCAAAAGAGGGCCTGGAACGATCGCGTGAAGCCATGTTGAGTGGAAAGTACGACATCGTCATTTTGGATGAAATCAATGTGGCGATTTTTTTCAAACTGGTAACCACCGAGGATGCCCTGGCGTTCATCGAAGAAAAACCGACAGGCGTTGAGTTAATCCTGACCGGCCGGTATGCTCCCAAAGAAGTAATTGAAAAGGCTGATTTGGTCACAGAGATGAAAGAAATCAAGCATTATTACGCTCGGGGGGTTCAGGCGCGCAAAGGAATTGAGAAGTGAATTCGTTGCGTAAAGCATTTTTCTTTCCGATATTTCTAACGATTCTGGCTTTCGGCACGATGGGTTTTGCAGGTTCGCCCGGCGAAAAAGGGGAATTCCAAACCTCCGTCAAAGTGACGGGACAGGTGCTTGATGCCCAAACCGGAGAGCCCCTCATTGGAGCGAATGTTCTGGTGGTAGGTACCAATTACGGAGCCGCCACGGACCGGGAAGGGCAATACGAAATTGCCAATCTCCCTGTGGCAACCTACACGATTCGTGTCATGATGATTGGCTACAAGGACGAGTGGAAATCGGGCGTCCACGTTTTTGAAGATCATTCGATTACTCTTGATTTTCAGCTTCATCCCAAAATTATTCGTTTGGGGAGTCTGCTGGTGTGGGGAAATCGGGAAGCTCTTTCATCGTGGGAAAATCCGGCCGCGCTTGAAATTATTTCCCGAAAACAAATTGAAGCCAGTGCCGCACAAAATCTCGGTGATTTTCTGAAATCCCAGCCGGGACTTTTTATCTACGACACGGGTGGAAAAGGTGGGAGCAAAACGGTTTCCATTCGCGGCAGCCACGCCAATCAGGTGCTTGTTCTGGTGGACGGCGTAAAAGTAAATCCGGCTCAGAACAATCTGGTTGATTTGTCGGGCATTTCTCTGGATTGGATTGACCATATTGAAATTCTGAAGAGTGGCGGGTCTGCATTATTTGGAACGGACGCCATCGGAGGCGTGATCAATATTGTGACACGAAAAAGCGCTTCTCCCCGGCAAAAGCTGATTCTCACCCTGGGGGAAGGAAGTTTTGGCTCAAGGGAAGCAGGAGTAAGCGTGTTTCCGAGATGGAGGCAGTTTCAGATGAACGCTTCGTATCAGGAACGTACCTCGAATGGAGATTTCCCGTACGTCGATTCCTTTGACAGAAACGCGATTCGAAAAAATAATGGGTTCTGGGATCAGAACATTTTTTGTCAGATTTCGACGGCTTCTCTGCTTGGCGGACAAGCATTCGTTTCCGTGCAGAATTTTCAGGCAAATCGAGGCGTTCCGGGAGCGCTCCGCCAACCGACGCCGAAAGCCTGGCTCAAGGACCGGCGGCATCTCTTTCAGGCGGGCTGGAACATTCCCTTTCAAAAACGCATTCTCTTTGAATGGACAGGGTACTGGCAGCGGTTTGATCAGGAATTTTTTTCGCCTCGTCCCTGGGTCTTTTCTCCCACCAACAGCGCCTACCGAAATGAAGCGTACGGTTTCGACGGCCGCCTGAGAATTTTTAAATCGTCCCATCAGCCCCTTTTAATTGGGGGCAGCGCTCGTGTGGATCAAATGAAAGGCGAGGATCGCATTCGTCCTCGTTTCAGCATGGGCAGGGTTGCAAGAAAAACTTACGGCCTTTTTGCTCTGTGGAAGGCGAAATTCGCACTGCCCGAAAATCCATTCATCCGGGGAATAAATATTTTACCGGGAATTCGCAGAGATTGGCCGACGGATTTTGAGCCGACTACATCGCCTTCGTTGGGTGCGTCGATGTTGCACCGGGGGAAGCTGAAGATCGCTCTAAAGGCTTCCTGGGCGAAAACCTACCGACCGCCGGCGTTTAACAGTCTTTTTTGGGTGGAAGATGTTTTTGCCCGAGGGAATCCGAACTTGCGCCCGGAGCGTGGAGAAAACAGGGATGTGGGTGTTAAAATGGAAGTTCAATTCCGGGGTACTTGGGAAGCCGAAGTGCACGGATTCAACACACACGTGAGAAATCTGATTTACTGGCGCCGGGCTTTTGACGGAAAGTACACGCCTGTGAACGTAGCTGCGGCTCATTTAAGCGGCCGTGAGGAATCCCTTCGTTGGGAACCGTTTAAGGGGAAATTGAAAATCATCTGGAATCACACGCACCTGCTGGCGGTGAATCGCAGTGGAGAGCGTACCACGGAAGGGAAAATCCTTCCCTTTCGCCCGGAAAATGAAGAGAATCTTTCGGTGGACGGTAATTGGGGCTTTCTTTACGGAAATGTGTCTTACCGGTGGGTCAGCAAGCGGTTTACCCGGGAAGCCAACACAAAATTTCTAAATGCCTATCGGCTGTGGAATGTTGAAATTGGTTCTATTTTTAATTTGAAAAGGCTTCGATTTCGACTTGGGCTGACTGTGGACAATTTAACGAATTCGGACTACCAGATCTTAGAGCGCTATCCGATGCCGGGTAGAACCGTTCAGATTACTCTTAAAGTAAAGAGATAAAGCGTTGTTTGTGTAACTTCTTTAAGTTATTAAGAGTTACATTGAGAAGCGCAAGCGAATGCAGAGAAAGGCCAACTTTTCTTTTTCTCTGTGGTTCTCTTTTTTTACGCTGCGTGGCTCTCTGTGTTATTCTTTTTTGTTACACAGAGGAACACAGAGAAGGCACAAAGTTACACAGAGAAAAACTAAATTTTCTTTTTCTCTGTGGTTTTTAATTAATCAAAACAGTCAGTAGACAAAAGAAGGAGGTTGCTTTATGAAACGTTGGTTTAGTGCAGTGGTGTTTGTTTTTTTGTTGGCAGCAACGGGACATGCGCAGACGGTTTATTCAAATCTGTTCGTCGTAAATGGTCTTGGGGAATCCGTTTCCAGGATCGATGTGTCCGAAAATCACGTGTGGAACAATGTGTTTACAACAGATAATGTTCCGCAGCAGGTAAAAGTTAAGGGCGATTCACTGTACGTGTTGAATTCGATTTCCAGTACGCTGCAGATTTTCGATTTACTATCCGGCAAGGAAGTCAAAAAAATCGATTTGGGCACCAGTAAAAATCCCTGGGATTTCGCATTTTGCAAGAGCACCGGAAAGATTTTTGTATCGAATCTGATGGCCAATTCGGTTTCCGTAGTGGATGTGGCCTCCGGAGCTGTAGTGGATTCCATTGATGTAGGGATTTCACCGGAGGGGATTCTCGCAGCAAACGGAAAGGTTTACGTGACCAATATTGCCTACAATGCCAGTACGTATTCTTATGGACAGGGCACGGTTTACGTGATCGATGCGGGAGCACACGCGGTGGTTGATTCCATCTTGACGCCGACGAATCCCCAGAATATTGCTGTCGGGCCAAACGGGCGCCTGCATGTGGTTTGCACCGGAAATTTCTGGAATGTCCCGGGCGTGGTGGTTGTGGTGAATCCCGGTACCAATTCCATCGAGGATACCATTGCGGTGGGAGGGACGCCTTCAAGCATTACAATCACTTCCGGTGGAATGGCGTATCTCGGGGCCGGCGGCTGGAAGGATTACGGACATGTACTGAAATACAATGCTGCCAACGGTACCGTCATTCACAGTGATGCTCACCCGATTTTTGCGGGAAAGGGTGTGATGGGTGTTCTTGCGGATGATGCGGGGCATGTTTTTGCAGCGGCTTTCAGCGAGGATCAGGTTGATGTGATCGGAACAGCGGTTGATTCGGTGGTTCAGCGTTACAATGTGGGCGATGGTCCGCAAAGCCTGGCCCTATGGAAAACAACCGTTTCAGGTGTGATTGAGAAGGATCTGGCACAGGGAATCCCCGTGCAATTTCGCTTGGAACAAAATTACCCCAATCCGGTTCGGGCACGTGTCATTGGCGCTACCGAAACCCAATTTGCTTTTCAGATTCCAACGGAAGAAACCGTGTCGCTTAAGATCTACAATCTTCTGGGACAGGAAATGCTTTCTATTTTTGAAGGGAAAATGGTTGCAGGGCGGCATGTTTTTGAGGCTAACTTAGGTGGACTTAACACGGGATTGTATTTTTACCAGTTGCGAACCAACAGCGGAATTCTGACAAAGAAGCTTATCGTGACACCGTAATGAATTATGCAATTGTACACGGGGAATGCATCGAATAAAAGAGCTGTATATTCTCTTTCCAAAAGCCCCTCAAATATTCTTGGTGTTCGGTAGGCTAACTATCGCGAATTCTGGCTCGCATCTTTTTGAGCTCGCTTCGTCGTTTTTTGGCTTCCAAACGTTTTCGTTTGGAAGAGGCCGGCGGCATTGTGCGAAGGCGAATTTTCCGGCGCTGAAAGGCTTTGCGCAGAAGGGCAATCAAGCGGTTAAAGGCTTCTCTGCGATTTTCTTCCTGGCTTCGATGCGAATGGGCTTCGATGATTAACAGACCTTCTTTGGAAATTCGATGGCTGGCCAATTGAAAAAGCCTCTGCCGAATCTCTTCCGGCAGCGACGGCGAATGCGCGACATCAAAACGGAGCTGAACGGCAGTGGAAACCTTGTTTACATTTTGTCCGCCGGGACCGGAAGATCGAATAAAGTTAAGCCGGATTTCTTCTCCCGGAATTGAAAAATGCGGCGTAATTTCTATTGAATGATCCATTTGAAGTGTAATCCTGTTGCAAAAACGCTTATGAAGATAAATAATCGGGAACGTATTCCGCTCGCTTAATCTTGTTCGTGGGAGTTTTTAAAAAAGGCTCTGTTTGTTCGATTATTTTTTGAATCCCTGAAGCCGCCAGTAATTGTTCGTTGGCATTCGAGCGGATTTTTTCAAGAATATCTTTTATACTGAGAAGCACACTCGCTTCGTCTTGTCCATCAGACATGCTCTGAATATAGTTGTAGTCCGGGTTTTTGTTGCCGATTCGTCTTTGTAATATCCTTTCATTACGTTGGGACCCTTTACCAGAATTTCCCCGATTCCCAATTTGGTTAGAAGAAGTTGAATGTTTTTGACCCTGTTGCCTAATTCCGCGTAGCTAAAGGGCTCTTCTCCGATAAAGGCAAGTGATGGCCGATTGGGGTACTTTTCAATGACTTTGTTAAAAAATTGATCCGGTGTGTAATGTGTCAGTCCGAATTTCATTGTGGAATCTGTCCTTTTTCTTTATTTCTGATTTAGATCAATCCAATAATTAAACCCAGATTCGAAAAACGTAAAATTAGCAACAGAAATTTTTTGAAAGAATGGCTGTTATTTCAAATAGCTTCCAAAATTCGTAATAAAAACAAAGAAACTATTTATTTTCCTTTTTTTACCCACCCCCTCGCTCCCTCTCCCTGATTTCAGGCAGGGCGAAGTCCTATCGACCAACACTGATTTTGTTACAAACCAGGGGGTGGGTTTTAAACGTAAAAGAATAAGGATTTTTGCCGAAAATGGTTACAGAGAAAAATTTCCGGATCTGGGTTTATTTTAGATCATTTTCCCGATCTATTTAAAATTTAAATTTAATCAATAATATTGAAAAATGCAAAGGCAGATTTTTTGTTTGATTGAAACGGCAGAAAATTACTGAATCGACAGGACAATGAACCACTGAGCCAGAAAATATGTGCTCAATACAAGGGCACGTGCCGCAGGAAATTTCTTGCGGAATCGATTGATTGCCAGCGTGGAATCCGAGAATGCAAATAGAATGGCTCCCGCAAAAGCAAGAAGAAAAGGTGTTTGCTGCACCGCCAGCCAGTTTTCGCCGGCTTGCCAGAGCATTGTTAGAATGACTATCAGGTAAACAAGCACCGGTGCAACCAATGAGCCCAGACCCCGTTTCAGAAAATAAAAAATGCCGGCCCCGTAAATAATTAGCACCAGAAGCAGCCACCAGGTGAAGCCAAAGCCTCTTCCCACCGTAAAAGCGGAAATGTAGAAAAGATGCGCGATGAGAAAACTCACCAATCCTGGAATAAAGCGGTCTTTAGGAAGCATTAGAAAAATATCGCCGGCCAATGAAAAAAGAAGGCCAATGAGGATAGCCGTTTTGTACCAATTGTGATGGTTCCTTCCAAGATAGAGGGCGAGCACGAAAATTAAGGTGGTGGTGAGGGGCTTGAAAATATAGTGCCAAATGCGCGGCCATGAATATTCGGTTAAGGTGGCCAAAACCGCCGAAATAGCGATTAAAATGGAAAGCGAAAGGATGAGCATCAATCGACTCCTTTTTTTCTCTTACAAATTTCTACCAAATTTATACGAACAAAAAATCCACGAATTCACGAATAAATATCTAATTCGTGAAAATTGGCGAAAATTCGTGGGCTATTTTTTCTCGTAATTGTAAAGGGTGTTTCTTTCAAGATCGGCCAGAGCCAGTTTGTAGGCGATAAAGGCAGAAAGGTAATTAATCGCTGCCTGACTCAATTGGTCCTGAACACGGGCTAACTCCTGGCTGGTGATTTCTCCATTATCGAATCGAGACAGGCTGATCTGAAAGCTTTTTCGGGCGACCTCCCGGTTTTTATCCAGAATCTTCAGTCGGTCAAGGGCTTCCTGAACCCGGCCAACCAGCGCGCGAATCTGCCGGCGAATGGAGATTTCCTGGTCTTTTTGGTCCAATTCAGCCATTTTTAAGGCGGCCCTGGCGGAATTGACCTGTGCCCGGTTTACACCCCAATCCCAAAGCGGAACACTCAACGTGAAAGAAACCCCCTTGTTTTTTGGGCGTGTTTTTAAGTCTGTTGTGCTGGATTGAAAAAGCTCGTAAGGCCGTGAAGAAAAGGGGAGAGACGGATCGCTGATTCCCGTGAGATTGTAATAGGCGGAAAGCATTCCCTTCACTTCCGATTGGCTGTCCGCCTCTCGAATACGAATTTTGGCCATTTCTACCTGAATTTTTTGCTCGCGAATTTCCGGTCGATTCTTGAATGCGCGGGAAGTGGCATCCGGAAGAGAGATGTGGATTTCTTTGTAGGTGAGATTCGGAATGATACGAATGGGTTCGTCCAGAGGCAAGCCGATCAATTGCTTAAAACTATCCGACTGCCGCTGGTAGTTTCCCTGGGCGACCATCAGATTGTTCTTACTTTGAGCCAGATCGACTCCAAGCTGCATGGCTTCCACCTCCGGAATCAAGCCGGCCTTAAACTTGTTTTGTGCTAAACTGTATGCATCCCGACGCTCTTTTACTTCTTCTTTTGCAATTTCTCGCAGCCGCTCCGCCTGGTAAAGATTGTAAAAACCCTCTGTAACGTTGTAAACCATATTGGCGGTTTCCTGTTTATACCGAAGGCTGGCCGTTTCGTAATTCAATTCTGTCTTTTTTAATCCAACTTTTAGCGTATTTAAAGTGAACAAAGGCTGCTGAAATTGCAGACTCACAGATGTGTAAAAATCTTTGCGTCTAACGATTTGCTCATTCATGGCCACGTACGTTGAAACCTGTTCCTGAAATACGCTGGAACGCAGGGAAAAAAATCCGTTTGTGGGAAGGGGTTGATTAATGGTCAGATTGCTCTGGTAAAGCAGAGTTCCGGTGGTGTTGTAAACGGGAAGCCCGTTCGGTACGGGAATTTCGGAAACCTGCTGGCGGAAATCGGGTGACGAAAGATTCAAATGCGCATTGGTTCGAAATTGCCCCTTTGCAGCCTTCAGATTTTCTTTGGCAGATTCCAGATTTTCGTAGAGAGTCTGCATTCGATAGCTTTTCTTACGGGCGATGGAAATGGCTTCCTCAAGCGTCAAACTTCGGATTTCTTGAGAATACAACGAGCCTGAAAGTAAGAATTCTAATAAAATAAGTAAAACGGGTAATTTGAGCTTAAATAAACGGCTCACAATCAAACCTCCTGATCTGGATTGAACGACTAACCGCATTTTTTGAACAGAAAAAGAAGTACATTTTTGCGATGAACCCTGACACCCCAAATCTCTACCGTTGCAAGTTTTAGCTATTTACTTGATTTTATACCAATTGCATCATAAGAAATAAATTTGCCACAGCCAGTCGCCGAGTGGACGCCTCTGTGTGGTTGCTGAGTTTCGTCGAAGCACGGATGTATCAAAACGACCGTGAGCTTCCTTTATTTTCTTGCTTGGTCTTAGCCTAAGTTTTTAATAGCTATTCTTTAAAAGGATTTTATTCATGTATTTTCTTGCACTATTCGTATCTTAAGGATTCAATAGGATCAAGCAAGGCGGCTTTTCGTGCGGGGAAAATTCCGAACAGAATTCCCACAGCCGCCGAAACACCAAATGCCAGCACAACGCTCCCAGGTGAAATAATCGTTCGCCAGGAGGCGTAAAGGGTAATGATTTTTGTGAGCGCATATCCCAGAAAAATTCCAAGAAATCCGCCGATGGCGCTTAAAATAATGGCTTCGACCATGAATTGAATCAAAATATCCTGTCGAGTGGCTCCAACTGCCCGTCGAATGCCAATTTCACGCGTCCGCTCCATCACGGATGCCAGCATGATGTTCATAATACCAATTCCGCCAACCAAAAGGGAAATGCCCGCAATGGCACCCATCACAATATTAAAAATGCGCTGTGTTTTTTGGCGTTGACGAACCAAAGCCTCGGGAACTACGATTTGAAAATCATTCTGATTATCATGCCGTTTTTTGAGCTGAATATTCAGCAGATTGGCCGCTTCCTGAATGCGATTCGGATCCTTAACCCGGACAACCAGCCAGTCCAATTCTCCCTGTTTAATATCCCTGAAAAAGCGTTTTTTGGCAGTTTGAAAAGGAATGTAAATATCGTTATTCATATCGTGAAAATTTTTAAAACCTCCGCTGCCCTGAAGGCGAGGCGGAAACGTTCCCACCACGGTGAACCACAAATTCCCAATTTTAATTCGCTTTGCTACAGGGTTTTGAAAATAAAACAATTTTTTCCGAATCGCATTCCCCAGCACGCAGACTTTTTGAGCATCCTGTTCATCCAGATAATTAAAAAACCCTCCCTTATCAGGATTAACATTCATCATCCGGGGATAATTTGGAAATGTCCCCACTAAATTAGCGTCGGCTTGTTCGGATCCGTTGGCTGCCTTTTGATCCATCTGGATAAGCGGAAGGAAGTTTCCGATAAGGCTATTTGTTCTTAGAATAGCCCACCCATCGTCGGCAGAAATTCCCGGACTTTTAAGTATCTGTCGCCCATTTTTGGAATTACCTTCAACAATCGGATTATTTTTAATGAGGATATTTTGAATGCCAAGCTGGGAGATTTGTTCCAACGCCTCCTGCTTGGCTCCCTCACCAATTGAAAGCATGGCAATTACAGCGGCCACTCCAAAAATAATTCCCAGTACGGTCAAAAAAGACCGAAGTTTGTGAGCCAGTAATCCGGTTGTACCTATTTCAAAACTTTCTTTGAAATCCATTTTCTAATAGTCCCAATTGATAAATCAAACCGAAAAAATGAAAAATCGAAATCACAATTTTAATCTCTACCGTTGCGAGTTTTATCTAACAGCTTGTATTATAATGAACAATAATAAATCTAAAAAAATTAATTTTTTTGGATATTCTGACGA
>CAZIYL010000009.1:18959-23911 GCA_964543425.1 uncultured Deferribacteres bacterium | reverse complement strand
GGTTTCAAGAAAAATGGCTTCTTTTGCCGTCGGACTACGATACGAAGATTTGCCTAAAGAAGTGACTCAAACAGCCAAGCGATTTCTTTTTGATGCAATGGGATGCGGCTTTGGAGGCTACAAGGTGGAAGATGCCGAAATTGTCCGTCAGGTTGTGGAAGAAATGGGTGGGAATCCGGAGGCGACGGTCATTGGCTCCGGGCATCGCACATCGGCAGTCAATGCGAGTCTGGTGAATAGTCTGATGGTTCGTGCCATGGATTACAACGATATTTACTGGAAGCAAGACCCCAGCCATCCCAGCGATCTCATTCCTGCGATTCTGGCTGCCGCCGAAAAAAACGGGAAATTGGGCAAAGACATTCTCGTGGGAATTGTTCTGGCGTATGAATTTGAAATGCGCCTGTGCGAATTTGCCATCCCGGGAATTCGGGAACGCAAATGGCACCACGCCACGCTAACACAATTTGCTTCTCCAATTGCCGCCGGGAAAATGTTGGATTTGAGCGTTGAACAAATGACACATGCGATTGGCATCTCCGGAAGTCACAATTTTACACCGGGCGCCGTCACGGCCGGTAAGCTTACAATGATGAAAAATACCGTGGATCCCATGGCAGTGCAAAGCGGGGTATTTGCGGCACAATTGGCAAAAAAAGGCTATCAGGGGCCGGAAGCCATTTTTGAAGGAAAAGAAGGCTTTGTCGATACTTTTGGCGGCGAATTCGATTTGAATATCCTAACAGACGGGCTTGGAAAATCCTTTCGCATTATGGGATGTTCGATGAAGGCTTTTCCGACGGAGGCGCTGACACATTCGCCCATTACGGCCACACTGGATTTGGTTCACGAAGAAAAAATTGCTCCGGAAAATGTAAAAAAGGTAATTGTTCACACAATTGAACGTTCGAAGGATATTCTGGCCGATCCCTCAAAATACAAACCGACGACAAAAGAGACGGCAGACCACAGCCTGCCGTACGTGGTTGCGGCAGCCATCGTTGACGGCAAAATCACACCGGAACAGTTTTGGCCGGAAAAATTGAAGGACGAAAAAATCTGGGCATTGCTTCCAAAAATTGATGTAGTGGCAGATCCCGAATTGGAAAAGGTCTTTCCGGAATTAAAAGCCACTATTGTCGAAATTCAAACAAAGGACGGGAAAATCCACCGGAAGCGCGTCAATTACCCTAAGGGTGATTATCGCTCGCCGATGAGTGAAGGAGATTTGCTGGTTAAATTCAATAGCTTGGCAAATCCAATATTCTCAACGCACAAGCAAAAAGTTATTGAGGACGCCGTCTGGCATCTCGAAGAAATTCCTCAGGCGTCTGATTTTATGGAATTAATGGTGGCAGATAAAGAGTAAACTGCGATTTGCACAATTTTGAGGAAGGTACCATGAATCGGGAAGAAGCATTTGAACTGCTGAAAGAGTACACAAAAAGTGAAAGCCTCATCAAGCATGCTCTGGCCGTTGAGGCAGCCATGCGGGCCTATGCCCGAAAATTTGGAGAGGATGAAGAACTGTGGGGAATTACAGGGCTTTTGCACGATTTTGACTACGAAAAATATCCGAACATGGAAGAACATGCCCTGAGGGGATCTGAAATCCTGCGGGGAAAAGGCTACCCTGAAGAGGTAACGCACGCTATTTTGGCTCACAATGATTACCACCGTGTTCCGCGTGAGAGTCAATTGGACAAGACGCTTTACGCAGTGGATGAGCTTTGCGGATTTATTACAGCCGTTGCACTTGTTCGCCCAAGCAAAAAACTGGACGAGGTGAAGGTGAAATCCGTGAAGAAAAAACTAAAAGACAAATCCTTTGCCCGCCAGGTGAATCGGGACGAAATTCGCCAAGGGGCAGAGGATCTTGGGGTCGATTTGGATGAACACATCGCTTTTGTGATTGAAGCGATGAAAACCGTTTCGGATCAATTGGGTTTGTAGATTGAATCACAATTGGCTGTAAATTCCTGCCACGAAGGTACTAAAATTTAAGAATTTATAAATTAGGGCGTATTAGTTTAGTCGCTGTTTTTACAAGAGAATTAACCAAGGATGCATGAATTGTATCTTTGTTCGAATAAAATTCGTGAATACGTGGCAGTAATTTTTTATGACGTCGGATTGCAGTGTCAGGTATTCTTGGTGTTTTCGAGTCTTAGTGGCTGCAAATAATTGGAATCAGAAGAACGTCAAAATTGAAAAAAGGAGAGTTGTAAATGCCGGTGGAACTGTCTTCCCAAAGACCTATTTTACACATGATTGGAAATGCTCATCTTGACTTGGCCTGGCTTTGGAGGTGGGAAGAAGCACGCGAAGAGATGATCAACACCAGTCGGACCGTTCTGCAATTGATGAAAGACTATCCGGATTTTGTGTACACGTGCAGTCAGGCGGCCGCCTACAAATGGGTGGAAGAATCTGATCCGGCTCTCTTTGCTCAAATTCGGGAAAAGATTAAGGAGGGGCGCTGGAAGATAGTCGGCGGGTGGTGGGTTCAGCCGGATGTGAACATTCCTTGCGGCGAAGCTTTAATTCGACAGGCGCTTTACGGAAAGCTTTATTTTCAGGAAAAATTTGGCGTAGATGTCCGAACCGGGTACAATGTGGATTCTTTCGGTCATGCCTCTCAATTGCCGCAAATTCTGAAACACACGGGCATGGAAAATTACGTGTTTTTTCGTCCCAAGCCCAAGGAAAAGGTTCTGCCAGGGACCCTTTTCTGGTGGCAGGCATCGGACGGCTCAAAGGTTTTAACGGCAAGACCGCGTTTTCATTACAACTCATCGAGTAAGGAAATTGACTCACGAATTTCCATTATGTCAAAAAGAATGAACCCGGATGTTGGCGAAGAAATGCTTTTCTACGGTGTTGGCGACCACGGGGGCGGCCCCACACGCAAAAATCTGGATTCGATCCGCCGGATGCAGAATAAGCGGGACGAAATTAAGATCATTTTTGGCGATCCTGAAACCTTTTTTGACTCGATTCGTCCGAAGGCAGATTCCCTGAAATCTGTGGAAGATGAATTGCAGCATCATTCAACGGGCTGCTACACGGTTCACTCGGATATCAAGCGGTGGAACCGCATTCTGGAATTTCAATTGCTCTTTGCAGAAAAGATGGCGGCACTAAGGGAATTGAAAGCGGGCATTCCTTATCCTGGGGAGGCACTGCGGGAGGCGTGGCACACCCTTCTTTTTCACCAATTTCACGATATTCTGGCAGGCACGTCTATTCCTCAGGTGTATGAGGATGCGGAAAAGGCTCTGACTCAAACCTTGTTGGATCTGGCACAACTAATTGAAAATTCAATAGATGCGCTTAATTCAGAAAAACAGAAATCACCGGAAAGTTATTTCTCGGTTTTTAATCCGGTTACGTGGCAGCGAAAAGACGTGGCAGGGATTCAGGTTCTTTTGCCTGGCGCAGTTCCTTCCATTAAAATTGAAGATTCCGGAGGGAAGGAAATCCCCGTTCAAATTCAGCACATGGTGCACTTGGAAGCCGGAACGGCTATCGATCTGACTATCGAAGATGAATTTCCATCTCTGGGGCAAAAAAGCTACAAAGTAATTCCAATGGATGGTGAATGGTTTCCAGAAAAGGAAAGGCCGGTTACTGAAATTGAAACGGATTTTTACAAGGTTACGTTCGATGAAAAATCCGGACTCATCCAACAAATTTACGATAAAGAAAATGATGTCAAGATCTTGTCGGCGCCCGGGAATCGGCTGATTGTGATTCACGACCCCTGGGATACGTGGGGGCACGATGTGAATGAATACCGCAATGAAATTGGCAGCTTTCAACCGACAGGGTCGGTCATTTTGGAAGAAGACGGCCCCGTTTTAGCGCGCATTCGCGTGGATAGTGCGTTTGGAAATTCGTTTGCTCACCAGACAATTTTTCTCTACAAGCATCTCCGCCGCATTGACTTTGAATTGGCAATTGACTGGCAGGAGCAGTTCAAAATGCTCAAACTTGCATTTCCTATTCGCTTGACAGAAAAAGAGTTAGAAGGAACATTTGAGGTTCCTTTTGGAACGATTCAACGCCCCTTGTTGGGGACAGAGGAATCTATGCAGCGCTGGATGGATGTATCGGGAGTTTACCAAAGGGAGAATGAAGAAGAAATTCTCTACGGTGTATCGCTCCTAAATGATTCAAAATATGGCGGAGATATTTTGAACAGTGAAATGCGGCTAACGATTTTAAGAAGCCCCATTTTTGCCAAGCATTCTCACGGTATTCCGGACGATTTCTCCGGCCTGGATTTCATTGATCAGGGAGAGCAAACCATTCGTTATTCACTTGTGCCTCATTCGGGAGGCTGGGAAGATGCGCATATTGTTCGGGAGGCATTTGCGTTTAATAATCTGCTTCACACAACGAATGCAGTAAACAGAAAATTTGGGACAGATTCCTCTTATTTAAACGTTATTCCGGAAAATGTGGTGCTTACGACTTTCAAAAAGTCAGAGGACGGTTCCGCCTGGATTTTGCGTTTTTATGAAAATGAAGGGAAGGAAACAACGGTAACGATCGAATTGCAGATTTTGGGGATTTCATTTGACTTGCCGATTCGTCCGTACCAAATAAAATCCGTGCGAATTGAAGAAAATAGATCAGAATATTCCGTCTTTGAATGTGATGGGTTGGAAAAGAAAATAGGTGGTAAAACGGCGATTGCCACAAAGAATCTGAATGTAACTTCCTAAAAAGGAGTGAAGGAAAAGGCAGTAAGACAAAAGTGGTTTTTCTCAGTGGTTCTCTTTTTTTCCTCTTAGTGGTTCTCTGTGTCACTTTTTGGGGGTTACACAGAGATTCACAGAGAAGCACAGAGTACCACAGAGAAATAAAAAAGTCAATTTTTTAAATGGTGTTTAAAAGTGGTTTTTCTCAGTGGTTCTCTTTTTTTCCTCTTAGTGGTTCTCTGTGTC
>CAZIYL010000009.1:16873-18859 GCA_964543425.1 uncultured Deferribacteres bacterium | reverse complement strand
TTTGGGGGTTACACAGAGATTCACAGAGAAGCACAGAGTACCACAGAGAAATAAATCACTATTAAGTTGGAAAACGGAGAGCACATGAAAAAAAATGAAACAGGCTTCATTCTCTTATTTCTTGCGGTTTGTTTACTTGGCGTATCCTCCCAAACCCAGGCGAAGACCGTTGAAATTTCGTACACGATTGACATGCCCAATCCTAATTCTCACTATTTTGAAGTCACTCTTGAGATTCAAAACTACTCGAAAAAATGGGTTGATTTTCACATGCCCGTTTGGATTCCCGGGTCCTATCTGATTCGGGAGTTTGAAAAACATGTCATTGACGTCAAGGCTTCTGGCAGGAATGGCAAATTGCTGCGGGTCAGAAAAATCCGAAAAAATATCTGGCGGGTACAAGCCCAAAAGACAAAATTCATGCGTTTGAAGTACAAGGTTTATGCTTACGAAATATCGGTTCGACACAGCTTTCTGGACGATTCTCATGCGTTTGTTAATCCCTCCAGCGTGTGCATGTTTGTAAAAGAATTGAAAGGGAAACCGATTACCGTTACGTTTCATCCGCCAAAAAATTGGACGAAAATTTCGACGGGTTTGCGGGAAAATCCTGCGAATCCATTTATTCGATTTGCACGGAATTACGACGAGCTGGTTGACTGTCCGATTGAAATCGGGAATCAAACTGTTTTAACGTTTTCCGTAAATGGAATTCCTCACGAAATCTCACTCTACGGCAATGGAAAGTTTCAGGCGGATTCTCTTGTTGCAAAAGTTAAAAAGATTGTTGAAACAGAAGTGGCCATTTTTGGGGGAATCGATTATCCACGCTATGTCTTTCTGGTACAATTCCAGCCAAACGGCGGTGGAGGTTTGGAGCACCGCAATTCTTGTGTTTTGCAGGTAGATCGATGGGCGCTTCAGGGCAAGCGATTAAACGGATTTTTGGGACTGGTGGCGCATGAATATTTTCACAACTGGAATGTGAAACGGCTGCGTCCCAAGGCTCTGGGACCATTTGACTACGATCGGGAGAATTACACATGGCTTCTCTGGGTTGCCGAAGGTTTTACTACATATTACGGGGGACAGGCCATGCTCCGTGCGAAATTTCGCACTCCGGAAACATATATGAAAGGCCTTGCCAATGGTGCAAAATATCTGGCCTCTACGCCCGGAAATCGGGTCGAACCGGTAGATGAAGCCAGCTTTGATGCCTGGATTAAGTACTACCGTCACGATGAAAACTCAGTGAATACAACGATTTCCTATTACAACAAAGGCGCTATGATTGCAACCTTGCTTGATTTAACCATTCGGCATCAAGCAAAGAACAGACAATCTCTGGACGATTTGATGCGGCATCTTTATCAAAAATATTACAAAGAATTGAATCGTTGGTACACGGAATCCGAATTTGAACAGGAATGCGAAAAACTGTCGGGCAGGCCGCTTGGTAATTTTTTCTCGCGCTACGTAAGCGGAACGGATTCAATTGATTACAATCACTATCTTCGATATGCCGGGGTTGAACTTTACAAGAAAGAACTTTCTCACAAGGATTCCCTGAGAGGCTATTCTGGGATGAAAATTGCCTCCCAAAATGGAAATGCGGTAGTGCGCACGGTGCTGGCAGGAAGTCCGGCGTTTCGGGCAGGGATTTATGTGAATGATGAAATTCTGGCAATCGATCACTTTCGAGTAACGGCATCCAGTTTGAGTGAATTCCTCCGGCAAAAGCATCCGGGCGAGGACGTCCGTGTGCTCCTGAATCGACGGGGCCTCATTCGGGAAATTGCTCTGAAATTGGGTTTGCAGCCGAACACCAATTTTGCCGTTCGCAAAGTGGAAAAGCCAACGAAATTACAGAAAAAAATTTACGAATCCTATTTTAGAACGAAATGGGAGAGTCCCAGGTAGGTTCTTATTTTCTCTGTGTAACCTCAAAAAATAACACAGAGAACCACGGAGAAGAAAAGAAGAGAA